>JBBQZF010000384.1:0-1503 GCA_038208015.1 Gemmatimonadales bacterium | reverse complement strand
CGGATGAGCGAGTCCGGATCCTGCCCGGGGGGCATCTCGACGGCGCGGACGATGATGTCGTGACTGGCGAGCTCGGCGAAGGTGCGCTCGGCTGCCTTGTAGCCGGCGGTATCGGAATCAAAGCAGAGGACAGCCTCGTTGGTGAAGCGCTTAAGAATGCGTGCATGGTCGGAGGTGAAGGCGGTGCCGAGGGGGGCGATGATGTTCTCGATGCCGGCCTCGAATGCGGTGATGAGATCGACCTGGCCTTCGAAGACGATGACACGCTGTTCCGAGAGGATGGCCCGCTTGCTCTTATCGAGCCCGAAGAAGATTTTTCCCTTGTCGAAGATTGTCGTCTGGGGCGAATTGATGTATTTCGCCGTCTTCGCTTCGGGATCTAGGATCCGTCCGCTGAAGGCGATGACTTCGCCGTAGTCGTTCGCGATGGGGAACATGATGCGGTCGCGGAAGCGGGTGTAGAGCCCGCGAGACGGCTGGTTCTCGTCCTTCAGGGCCATGAGGCCGCTGGCGGCTAGAGCCTTGCCGGAAAACTTCTTCTCCCGGGCCCAGGCCTCGAAGCGGGAGGAGTCAGCGGGAGCGAAGCCAATCCGCCAGTTCTCGGCGTTCTGTTTGCTCAGCCCGCGCTTTTTCAGGTATTCGCGTGCGGCTTCCGCATCACGGGTGCGGGCGCGGAAAAGAATGTGCTGGAACCATTCGGTGGCTTCCTTGTGGATCTCGATGAGTTGGCTGCGGAGCTTGATCCGGGCGAGATCGGCGGCGTCAATGACCTCCTCGCGGACGGTGATGCCGGCGCGTTCGGCGAGGCGTTTGACGGCCTGTGCGTAGTCGAGATTCTCGTATTTCCGGACGAAGCTGATGGCATCGCCGCTCTCCTTGCAGCCGAAGCAGTGGAAGAACTGGCGGGCGGGGCTGACGTTGAACGAGCCCGACTTTTCCGAATGGAACGGACAGAGGGCGACGAAGTTCGTGCCCGCGCGCTTGAGCGGGAAATAGCTGCCGATCAGCTCGACGATGTCGGTCGCGTCGAGGATCTGCTGCTTGATTTCGTCGGAGATCATGGAGGTTGTGGGGGACAAGAAAAAGGAACGGGAAATTCCCCAACGCAAGGTGTAAGGTGGACCGAACCCGAGTCACCCGACCCCATGACGCCCCACCGAATCGCTTTTTTATCCGCGCTCCTCATCCTGTCCGTGCCGGTTTCCCGGACCTACGCGCAGAATTCCAGGACGGCGCAGGTCGCGTCTTCCTCGCTCTCGGGAAAGGTGGCGGTGCTGCGATTCGGCGAGTTCTCCCTCGTGCGGGGCGAGGAGATTGCGTTCCTCCACGGTGCGTTGGAACGGGCGAAGTCGGAGGGAGCGGCGGGTGTTGTCCTCGTTCTCGACTCGCCGGGAGGCTTCGCGTGGGAGACGAAACGCTTGGTCGAGAAGATCGGGGGGCTGGGAATTCCGACCATGGCCTATGTGGAAAAGCGGGCGCTCGGCGCCGGAGCCCTGATCGCCT
>JBBQZF010000383.1:0-1529 GCA_038208015.1 Gemmatimonadales bacterium | reverse complement strand
GTTGAACGCGGTGCAGACGAGCGGATGCAGCTGGATCGCCTTGCCTTCCACGAGCACGGGCTCGAAGGCCTGGATGCCGAGGCGATGCAGGGTTGGCGCGCGATTGAGCAGGACCGGATGCTCGCGGATCACTTCCTCGAGGATGTCCCACACCTCGGCGCTCTCGCGCTCGACCAGCTTCTTCGCCGCCTTGATGGTGGTGGCGAGTCCGCGCGTCTGCAGTTTCGAGAAGATGAAGGGCTTGAACAGCTCGAGCGCCATCTTCTTCGGCAGGCCGCACTCGTGCAGCTTGAGCGTCGGGCCCACCACGATGACCGAACGGCCGGAATAATCGACGCGCTTGCCGAGCAGGTTCTGGCGGAAGCGGCCCTGCTTGCCCTTGATCATGTCGGCGAGCGACTTCAGCGGACGCTTGTTGGTGCCGGTGATGGCGCGGCCGCGACGGCCGTTGTCCATCAGGGCGTCAACCGATTCCTGCAGCATGCGCTTTTCATTGCGCACGATGATGTCCGGTGCCGCGAGCTCGAGCAGGCGCTTGAGACGGTTGTTGCGGTTGATCACGCGGCGATAGAGATCATTGAGATCCGAGGTCGCGAAGCGGCCGCCATCGAGCGGCACCAGCGGACGCAGGTCCGGCGGCAGCACGGGCAGCACGGTCAGCACCATCCACTCGGGACGGTTGCCGGATTCAAGGAAGGCCTCGACCAGCTTGATGCGCTTGGAGAGCCGCTTGAGCTTGGTCTCGGAGCCGGTGGCTGCCATCTCCTCGCGCAGGCGCACGAGTTCACTCGGCAGGTCGAGCGTTTACAGCAGTTCGTGCACGGCCTCCGCGCCCATGCGCGCGTCGAACTCGTCTCCATGCTCCTCGACCGCGTTGAGGTACATGTCCTCGGTGAGGATATTGCCGCGTTCCAGTGGCGTCATGCCCGGGTCGATGACGACGTAGGCCTCGAAGTAGAGGATGCGCTCGATGTCGCGAAGCGTCATGTCGAGCATGAGGCCGATGCGCGAGGGCAGCGACTTCAGGAACCAGATATGCGCAGTGGGGCTCGCAAGCTCGATGTGGCCCATGCGCTCGCGACGCACCTTGGCCAGCGTGACCTCGGTGCCGCACTTCTCGCACACGACACCGCGATGCTTCATGCGCTTGTACTTGCCGCCCAGGCACTCGTTGTCCTTGATCGGACCGAAGATCGCAGCGCAGTACAAGCCGTCGCGTTCCGGCTTGAACGTCCGGTAGTTGATCGTCTCCGGCTTCTTCACTTCGCCGTAGGACCACGAGCGGATGAGGTCGGGGGACGCCAACGCGATCTTGATCGCGTCGAAGTCGAGCGTCGGCCGCTGCGGGTTGAACAGGTTCAATAGATCTTTCATTCGATATTCTCCGTTAGGCCGAGGGTCAGTCCGAATCCAGCTCGATGTTGATTCCGAGCGACCGGATCTCCTTGACCAGCACGTTGAACGACTCCGGCATGCCGGCAGCCATTTCGTGGTTCGCGTCGACGATGTTCTTGTACATCTGGTTGCGG
>JBBQZF010000382.1:0-1533 GCA_038208015.1 Gemmatimonadales bacterium | reverse complement strand
GGCCATCGCGGCGCTGCCGGAGAAGATGCGCGAGATCGTGGAGCAGGTTTACTTCGATGACCGCACCGTGAAAGAGATCGCGGCCGATCTCGGCATCACGCACTCGGCAGTGTCGCAGATGCGCGCCGAGGCGATTCGCCTGCTGCGCGACGGACTCGGCACCCACTACTCCGATGACGCCGAAGTGGTCTACCAGCCCGAGTCGCGTATCGCGCCGGCCCGCCGCAGCGCCTACCTGGCCCGCCTGGCAGATGTTGCCGCCGTCGGCATGACCCGAGCCGCATTCGAACGGGCGAAGATGATCGACCTCGCCGTCTCGTAGCCCCGTTTTTCACGCGGTTCACGCCGCCCCACAGGTTTCACCCTTACCGCCGGTCCACGGATGGAACGGCCTTGCTTCACCGAACATGGAAGATCACATCATGGGTATGCAGTTGAATCTCAACACCCCGTCCACCACGGCGCACGTCAAGCCGGAGGTGAGCAGCTCACGACTGTCGCAGCCAACGGTAGCGATGTCGAGCGGCATCACCAACAGCCTGCCCGCGCAGGACAGCGTCTCGCTGGTCACCAAGACCGCGGCCGTCTCCGCCGAGAACCGCATCGCCGCGGCGGCGCAGATCACCAACAGCGAGATGGCGCAGCAGGTTGCCGTCACCACGCAGGACAAGATCTTGGAGCAGCCGGCCACCGCCGTCTCCGCCCAGGCTCGCCAGAGCAACGCCGACGTGCTGCAGATCCTGCAGCCCACCCGCACCCGGGAGCAGTAACCCGCTCCCGTCAGTCGCGTCCCGGTGCCCGCTCCTCACCGCCATCTGGCCGGTCGAGGAGCGGGCACGCTTTCGTTCAGCGCGGCACCCACGTCGCCGGCCGAGGGGCGGGCACGCGCTTCGAGACCCCACGAGATCCCGCAAGACGGACTCCGGGCGCACCTTTGACACCCTGGCGCAGTCTCTAAACTGCGCCCACGTACCGAACCTGCGCCGGGGTGAGGGCACGCGCACCGTAAGCGCCGCGAAGCCATCGCGGCGGGCGACATCGGGAAAGTTTTCCTCCGCAATCTTCTAACCCCACTGCCACCGTGGCCGATAGCTCATGGTGCTGGCCCATGGATGGGCCGGCGTACTTTGACCCAATCACGGAGGATTCATCATGGGCATGCAGGTTAACACCAACATCGCGGCTAACAACGCTTACCGCAACCTCGCAACAACGCAGAACGACCTGTCCAAGTCGCTGGAAAAGCTCTCCAGCGGCCTGCGCATCAACCGCGCCGCGGATGACGCAGCCGGTCTCGCAATCTCCGAAGGCCTGAAGTCGCAGGTCGGTGGCCTCACGGTCGCCAGCCGCAACGCCCAGGACGCCATCAGCGTGATCCAGACCGCTGAAGGTTCGCTCAACGAGGTCACTTCGATCCTGCAGCGCATGCGAGACCTCGCCGTTCAAGCCGGAAACGACTCGAATAACGCGGATTCCCGGGCAGCAATCAGTACAGAGGTCGATGCCCTGCGCGACGAGCTCACCCGCATTTCA
>JBBQZF010000381.1:0-1548 GCA_038208015.1 Gemmatimonadales bacterium | reverse complement strand
GCGCAGTTCGTGCGCGAGCGTCAAGAGGAACAGATCCTTGTGATGATCTGCTTCCTCGAGTTCGCGGGTTCGCTGCCGCAACTCGGACTCGAACCGGCGTTGCTCCGTCATGTCGCGTATAGCCGCTGTCATCAGATTTTCGGATTCGGTCGACAAGGGGCTGAGGGAAACATCAACCGGAAATTCCTGGCCGTTCTTGTGTCGTCCGTACAGCTCGAGCCCGTTGCCCATTCGGCGCGAGCGAGGCGCGCCGAAGTAGGCCTGGTAGTGCTTTTGATGCGGGGTGCGGAACCGTTCGGGTAGTAGCGCGTCGATGGTCCGGCCCAGTAACTCGTCCCGTCCATATCCGAAGAGATCCTCGACCTTTGCGTTGAGCTCAACGATGACACCGGTGGTGTTGGTCAGCAACATTGCGTCCGGCGCGGCTTCAAGAAACTCGCGGAAAAAGCGTTCGGCCCGGGCCGCGCGGAGCAGCACGCGGGCGCTCGCGACGACCAGGTCCGCGCCGGCAGCCTCGGTCAAGTGGAGATCGGCTCCTGTTGCCGGATGCTCAGCCGACGCATTCAGCTGCAGGACAGGAATGTGTGAAGCACCAGCAAGGTCCCCTAGTCGACGAATCTCGGCGACCGTCATGCCCGGGATCCGGTCCAGGATGATGAGGGCCGGAATGAGCTCGACGAGTCGCAATGCCTCGGCGCTACTGCCGGCCTCGGCCACTCGGAACCCGGCTCGGCGCAGTGCGGTCGAAAGCGCAGTGCGAGCCGCTGGATCCGCGACGACAGCCAGGACGGTCGTGATACTCGGCTCGAACACGGTCTCTCCGGTCGTTGGGAGATCTCTTTATCTCGCGGGACGTCCAGTGCGCGGGCGCGATGACGGTGGCGCCGATCAGGTGCTGCGGGCCCCGGCGCCGGTGGCGCGGAAGTTGGATTCTTTCGCCAGGGACGCTCGGGCGGATCGTAACCCGGGGAGAGTTTCGATCCGCCGGTCGGACGCCGCTGGTGTTTGAAAATGATGGTTTCTCGGAGTAAATCGATGGGCGTCATGCTGCGCGGGAACGGACGCCATTGCCTTGACGCCGCAGGCGCTCCTGCCCCGAGTAAACCAATTCACTCAGCTTCACGGTCGCGCCATCGACATCGCCTTGGACGGGGGTTGCGGAACTCCAATCTAGACCTTCGCTCTCAACGGCGTTTGATGTGAATCATGCATGCTCGCGGGTCGACGTTCAAGATCGGTCTTCGATTGCTCACCTGTTTTCCGACGCAAGCAAAGGAGGCCTCGATGGCAACGTCTTTCAAGGCATGTTTCACGGCGTTGGGTGTGCTCTTCTCCGCAGCGGTGAACGGGCCTGCTGCGTACGCTCAATCGAGGGGCCAGGTGCTCTATTCGACGCACTGCATTGCCTGCCATACATCGGAGATGCACTGGAGGGACAAGAAGATGGCGACTGACTGGACCAGCCTTCGGTTTCAGGTGCAGCGCTGGCAGGAAAGAGCCGGACTGGGTTGGAACGAGGCCGACATCCAGGAGGTGACGCGCTACCTC
>JBBQZF010000380.1:0-1562 GCA_038208015.1 Gemmatimonadales bacterium | reverse complement strand
AAGATTTGCTGAATCTGTTCAACCAGACGCGCCAGACCCTGGACTTCGACGGCATCAAGATCGGACTGGCCTCGCCAGACCTGATCCGCTCGTGGTCGTACGGCGAGGTCAAGAAGCCCGAGACGATCAATTACCGCACCTTCAAGCCCGAACGCGACGGCCTGTTCTGCGCCGCGATCTTCGGGCCGATCAAGGACTATGAGTGCCTGTGCGGCAAGTACAAGCGCATGAAGCACCGCGGTGTCGTCTGCGAGAAGTGCGGCACGGAAGTCACGCTGGCCAAGGTACGTCGCGAGCGCATGGCGCATATCGAACTCGCCACGCCCACGGCGCACATCTGGTTCCTCAAGTCGCTGCCCTCACGCATCGGCCTGATGCTGGACATGACCCTGCGCGACATCGAGCGCATCCTCTACTTTGAGGCCTACGTCACCATCGATCCGGGCCTCACTCCGCTCGACCGCGGCCAGCTCCTGACCGAGGAACAGTATCTCCAGGCAGTGCAGGACCACGGCGACGAATTCGACGCCAGGATGGGCGCCGAGGCGGTCTACAACCTGCTCAAGACGATCGACTTGAACGCCGAGTTGATCAAGCTGAAGGAGGAAATGGAGGGCACCAAGAGCGAAACCAAACTCAAGCGCCTGTCCAAGCGCATCAAGCTGGTCGAGGCCTTCATCGATTCCGGCAACCGCCCGGAATTCATGGTGCTGACAGTACTCCCGGTGTTGCCGCCCGATCTGCGTCCGCTGGTGCCGCTCGACGGCGGCCGCTTCGCGACCTCGGATCTGAACGATCTTTACCGCCGCGTCATCAACCGCAACAACCGCTTGAAGCGTCTGCTCGAACTCAATGCGCCCGACATCATCGTGCGCAACGAGAAGCGCATGCTGCAGGAATCGGTCGACGCACTGATGGACAACGGCCGTCGCGGCCGCGCGATCACCGGGACAAACAAACGTCCCCTGAAATCGCTTGCGGACATGATCAAGGGCAAGCAGGGCCGCTTCCGCCAGAACCTGCTTGGTAAGCGCGTCGACTACTCCGGTCGTTCGGTCATCGTGGTGGGCCCAACCCTGCGCCTGCACGAGTGCGGCCTGCCCAAGAAGATGGCGCTGGAACTATTCAAGCCCTTTATTTTCTCGAAGCTGCAACGCCGCGGGCTGGCCACAACAATCAAGGCAGCCAAGAAGCTGGTGGAACGCGAGTCGATCGAGGTGTGGGATATCCTCGAAGAAGTTATTCGCGAGCATCCGGTGTTGCTCAACCGCGCTCCGACTCTGCATCGCCTCGGCATCCAGGCGTTCGAGCCGGTGCTGGTCGAAGGCAAGGCGATCCAGCTGCACCCGCTGGTCTGCACCGCCTTCAACGCCGACTTTGACGGTGACCAGATGGCAGTGCACGTTCCGCTCTCGCTGGAAGCTCAGCTGGAAGCGCGCGCGCTGATGATGTCGTCCAATAATATTCTTTCGCCCGCCAACGGCGAGCCGATCATCGTGCCGTCGCAGGACATCGTGCTCGGTCTCTACAACCTCACCCGCGAGCGTCCGTACGCGCGTGGT
>JBBQZF010000379.1:0-1577 GCA_038208015.1 Gemmatimonadales bacterium | reverse complement strand
CCGCTTGCGGAGGCCGGCGTTCGCGCATTCAAGTGCTTTCTGTCCCCTTCGGGAGTTGATGAGTTCACTCACGTAACTGAGGCGGACCTCGAGAAGGCATTTTCAGTGCTGGCGAGAATCGGATTGCCGCTGATGGTACACGCTGAGAATCCAGATCTTCTCGCTGCCGCTCCCGATTCACGGCAATACGCTGACTACCTCGCCTCGCGGCCGGCTGGAGCCGAGAGATCCGCGATCGAGATGCTCGTGCGTCTAATGAAGCACTGGCCGGCACGCGTTCACATCGTCCACCTTTCCTCGGCCAAATCGCTCGATGTCGTCCGCGCGGCGAGAGCCGAGGGATTGCCGATCACCGTCGAGACATGTCCGCATTACCTGACATTTGCTGCCGAGGAGATTCCTGCCGGCGCAACTGAATACAAGTGTGCGCCGCCGATTCGTGAGGCCGCCGAGCGTGAAGCGCTTTGGGCGGCGCTCGCTGATGGAGAGATAGATCTTGTCGCTTCCGACCACTCGCCGTGCCCGCCAGCATTGAAGCAGACTGATGGCAACTTCGCTGCTGCGTGGGGAGGCATCGCCTCGCTTCAGCTCTCGCTCGCTGCGGTATGGACGGGCGCGCGTGATCGCGGATTCGGCCCGGAAAGGATTGCAGACTGGATGTGCACCGGACCTGCCCGGCTCGCGGGATTGTCGGGTAGAACCGGATCTCTGGTGCCCGGATTCGATGCCGACATCGTGATCTGGAATCCTGAGGAGCTAGCGGACGCCGCACGGCTGCTGTCGCGGCACCGCTACCACCTGACGCCTTACTCAGGGTTAGACCTCTACGGGCGGGTCGTCGCGACGTATGTTAGGGGACGAAAATGGGATCATTCACAGAGCTGACAGACCTCGCATCAGAGCGACTCGGTGGCGCGGTCGTCGCCGCCAACGACGAGTTCTTCGCACCAAAGGAGGCGCTGCTCAAGCAGAGCCCGCCCGAGTGGCGCGCGGATGCTTTCACCGAGCGCGGCAAATGGATGGACGGCTGGGAGACACGGCGGCGACGAACTCCCGGACATGACTGGGCGATAATCAGGCTCGGAACTCAGGGAGTTTTGCACGGCGTGGTGATCGACACGACGTGGTTCACCGGCAACTACCCTGAGAGCGCGAGCATCGATGCGACAGCCGTTGAAGGAACTCCCTCTGCCGAATGGCTCTCCGGCACCGAGGTGAAGTGGGAGGAAGTTCTCGGGAAGACCAGTCTCAAGGGAAACGCGCCAAACGAGATCGAGATCGGCAACAGGGGCCGCTACACGCATCTCAGGCTCAACATTTATCCTGACGGAGGCGTTGCGAGGTTTCGCGTCCACGGTCAGGTGGTACCGCCGGCCGACAGGTTTGCGGGTGGACGCGAGCTCGATCTCGCGGCGATGGAGAACGGCGGCTACGTGGTTTCATGCAGCGACATGCACTACGGACACCGGCAGAATCTCATCCTGCCGGGGCGATCCACCCATATGGCCGATGGATGGGAGACGAAGCGGTGGCGCGGTCCGGGGCATGACTGGTCGCTCATCAGGCTCGCGCGGCGG
>JBBQZF010000378.1:0-1589 GCA_038208015.1 Gemmatimonadales bacterium | reverse complement strand
GATGGATTGCCCGATGGTCGAGATCACGGGCGGGGAGCCGCTGTTGCAGAAGGGTGCGCTGCCGCTGATGGCAAGGCTCTGCGACGCTGGTCGCCGGGTGCTCATCGAGACGAGCGGGACCCGGGACATCGGGGGGATCGATCCGCGGGTTCACATCATCATGGATCTCAAGACGCCCTCGAGCGGCGAGCGCGCACGGAACCGGCTGGAGAATATCCCGCTTCTCCGGAAAAAAGACGAGGTGAAGTTCGTCATCGGGAGCCCGGAGGACTACGAGTGGGCGCGGGAGATGGTGCGGGAACACGATCTGGTGGAACGCTGCGGTGGCGTGCTCTTCTCGCCGGTCTTCGGAAAGATCGAGCCGAGAAGCATCGTGGAATGGGTCATCAGGGACGGGCTGGACGTGCGATTTCAGCTCCAGATGCACAAATTCATCTGGGAACCCGAGCGGAAATCGGTCTGAGCGAACGCTTGCAATGCGCCGGATCGTCGGTTTATTGCGTCGCTTCTGACCATCGTATTCGCCTTTTCCACACCAACATCGCCATGAAGATTCGCTTCCCCGTTCTTGTCCTCGCCCTTTTCAGCTTCGTCGCGGGAAGCTGCAATCGCCATTCCTGGGAAGACACGAAGGTTCTCTACAAGGAGCACGACAACCACGGCACTGGGGAAAAGCATGCCGAAGGCGAGAAGCACGCTGAGGGCGAGAAAAAGCATCCCGCGCATCCTTGATGCGACTCGCGGCCAGCCGCACCTTGGGGAAGTGGATCACGAGGGCAGCGGGCCCTAAGTCCAAGCCGGAGCGGCCTTGATCGGTCGGTGCCATCGCCGACGGAGCTGAGTTGAAGTCCCCGTTGTTCGACCGCGGCGATTCATTGTTCGCGAAGGGAGGCGAGCAAACCTGCCATCGCTTCGGCCCATGCGGTGTAACCGGCTTCGTTCAGGTGGACGGTGTCGGGTTCGTAGAGCTCGGCGACGATCTTTCCCGGTGCCGACTGGAATTGGGGGGTGAGATCAAGGAAGCGGAGCGATCCTCCATCGTCGAATTCCCGAAGGTTGGCGTTGATGTTCGCGATGCGTCGGCCGAAGTGGGCGTTCTGTCGGGGGAGAATTCCAAGAAGAAGGATGCGGCTTTCGGGGAGGCGTTCCCGGAGTTGACCGATGACGGTGCGGATTCCCTTCACGATTTCGTTGTCGGTTCCGGAGTTGAAGTCTCTGTAGAGGTTGTTCGTGCCGATCATGAGAACGACGACTTTCGGGCGCAGGCCGTCGATCTCGCCGTGCCGGATGCGGTAGAGGAGCTGGCGGGTCGAATCCCCGCCAATGCCGAAGTTCGCAGCGTTCAACGGGGCGAGTCGTGCTTCCCACACCGGCTTCCCGGCGGCGTTCCAGCCCTCGGTGATGGAATCGCCGTAGAAGAGAATGTCGATGGCCCCCCGCTTCGCGCGTTCGACGTTTGCCCGGTGCTTCCGCATCCACGCGTCGGGTGCCTTCGCGTAATAGCCGTGCGCGGGGACCCAGGGTTTGTCCTTGGGAGGAGGGCCTCCGTCCGCCAGGAGAACGGCGGATGCGGAGAAAAGGATGAGTGC
>JBBQZF010000377.1:0-1632 GCA_038208015.1 Gemmatimonadales bacterium | reverse complement strand
CGACGCAGACGACCAGGAGCTTGGGCGCCGGCCCGAAAACCGCCGGGTACGGCATGAGGTCGGTGATGTACCAGGCCAGACGCTCGGAGATGATCCGTGCCGCCCGGTAGCGGAGGAACAGGTCGCCGGCGGCATCGACGTGCCCGGCGACGCGCAAGGCATCCCGCAGCATGTCCTGTGCCGTGGGGGTGATCTGCCGTCGCAGGTTGTCCGCTGCCATATTCCCGCTCGCCGTCATGCGTTTCTCTATTGTGAACTATCGGGCCCGCGAAGCGCGCGCGAGGGGAATGGGGTGTTCGGCGTCATGAAGGTCCGTGCTGGACCGCGCTGACCCGAGGATAGGGATGCGGCCCTTGATGACCCGGCCGCCCGACACTTTCGCGATGTACTCGAGGTTGGGCAGGCAGCCCAGCAGCGGGGGCGCCACCAGGGGCACTTCCTTCTCCTCCAGTGATTCACTGGTCGTCCCGGAGAAGTGCATCGGCTCGTCCGTCTCGCCCTTGGTCGACTGGCCGTGCTTGACGTGCCGGACGATGACCTTGTTCATCGACTCGGACAGGAACTTCTGGGTCTTCTCGTCGAGCGTGCGCAGCGCGATCAGATTGTTGATGTTGCCGAGGAGCATGAAGGCCTTGTCGGTCGAGTCCATGCGGCTCGCAAGGTCAGAGATCGTCTGCAGCGCCAGGGTCAGTCGCACGCCGGCGCCGCGCGCCTTGTTCAGGAGCTGGATGAGCTTGTCGTTGGCCAGTTCCGCCGCCTCGTCGACGAAGACTTCGACGTCGACCGGTTTCTTCTGGAAGTTGTAGGTGTCACCGGCGTACGCGGTGAGGTCCGACAGGATCATGGAGCCGACCGCAGCGCCAACCATGTGATCGCTCAGCGAGTCGAGGCCCACATAGAGCACCTGGCCGTTCGCGATGATGGTCTGGAAATCGGTGATCTCGCGGTGGTCGGTGAAGTCGGTGTCATCGGGCGACAGCAGCTTCTCAAGGGTTCCCGCCGTCAGCATGGTCAGCACCGGCATCAGCGCCATGATCATCTTGCCGAAGTGGCTGACGTCGTGTTCGAACTGGGAGATGAGGCCCTCGAGGCCGCTGTGCGGGGTGGTCTTCTGCAGGATGTGGCGGTAGTGCTGGATGTGCGCCGCCGCCACGGCCTTATCGTTGTATTTGTCCTGCGCGATCATCTTGGTGTGCTCGGTGATGGTGCGCGCGGCCTCTTCCTTTCCGAGGGTGCGGGCGGCATACGCACTGCAAGCGCGCGTCACCAGGGTGGCGGGCGAGCCCTGCAGGTAACGCTTGAGCAGCACCAGGGTCGGGCGCTCGTGGACGATGAAGAGGCCCTCGAGGATGTTGGTCAACGCCATCATCCCGAACTCGGTGAAGTTGTCCTGGCGCGGCACCAGCGCCGCGATTCGCGAGGCAAGTTCGGTCGCGCGCGAGAAGTTGCGCATCATGTCGAGGCGGATCGAGCGCGTCGGGAAACTCGGATGGAAGTATTTGAAGATCTCAGGACACCCGCGCGCGATGCATGCGTCACGCGCGGCGTCGCGCAAGCCGCGGTCGCCCTTCGGGTCGAGGATGACGACGGGCGAGCCACGCGCGATGGCCTGCGCGATGAGGTTGTCGAGAA
>JBBQZF010000376.1:0-1662 GCA_038208015.1 Gemmatimonadales bacterium | reverse complement strand
TCGAAGCAGATGCCGCTTTGCGTGCAGGAGCTCGATCGTCGCGGAATCCAGTTGCCCGTGTTGATTGGCGGTGCGGCCATCAACCGGCGTTTTGGTCGGCGGGCGCTCTTTGTCGAGGAAGATCGCGCTTACAGCAGCGGCGTCTTCTACTGCAAGGATGCATTTGAGGGGCTTGAAACGATGGACCTTCTCCAGGGTGAAGGGCGCGCCGCTGCGATGGAGAAGCTGATCAGCGATGCGCGCAACGACAAGTTTCTTTCGTCAAATGTTGGCAAGGACACCGCATCCGGAAGCACGAGCACCGTGCGCAGCGATGTTGGAACTGATCACGCAGTGCCAGAGCCACCGTTCTGGGGAACGCGTGTACTCAACGACATCCCGATCGACGAAGTGTTTGCCGCACTCGACCTCGATGAGCTCTATCGACTGCAGTGGGGCGCGCGCGGTTCCGGGCCCGAATACGATAGCCTCGTGGCCACCGAGTTCGAGCCAACCAGGCACCGGCTTCAGAAGGAGGCGGCTCGCGACGGATGGGTAAAGCCGCGCGCGACCTACGGCTATTTCCCCTCGCAGTCTCAGGGCAACGATCTCATCATTTACGATCCGGATGAGTGGGTAGTGGGCGGAAAGGCCCGCGAGATCTCGCGCTTCACTTTTCCGCGCCAGGAAGGCCGGGATCGGTTGTGCCTCGCCGACTACTTCCGCAGCGTCGAGTCTGGTGACATGGACGTTGTGGCGCTGCAGGTGGTGACCGTTGGCGATGGTGCAAACGATCGCTTCCAGGTACTGCAGGACGCGGGCAACTACAGCGAAGCGTACTACGTGCATGGCCTGGCAGTAGAAGCGGCCGAAGCCACTGCAGAGTGGACGCACCGGCACATACGTCATGAGCTGAAGCTTCCCGGGCAGAGAGGCAAGCGATATTCGTGGGGCTACGGCGCCTGTCCCGATCTCGACGATCACACGCAGGTGTTCAAACTCCTCCCCGCAGAAAGCGGTCTGGCAATGACGCTCACGAGCGCATTCCAGCTTGTCCCGGAGCAGAGCACCGCTGCAATCATCATTCACCATCCGCAGGCGAAGTACTACGTCGTGAGGGGGGAGTGACCGTGGCCAGTTCCCTTCTTGAACGCGTACTCGATCCATCGCAGATCGTTGTCTTTGACGGCGCGATGGGCACCATGCTCTACTCGCGCGGTGTCTTCATCAACCAGTGCTACGATGAGCTGAACCTTCGTAGCCCGGATCTTGTTCGCGAGGTTCATGCGGCCTACGTCAAGGCCGGTGCGCAGGTTGTGGAGACAAACACCTTTGGCGCCCACCGCTTGAAGCTTGCCCAGCATGGTCTTGACGGGCAGGTAGCTGACATCAACCGCGCTGCCGCCCGACTTGCTCGCGAAGCGGCGGGCGATCGTGCGCTCGTTGCTGGTGCAATGGGCCCGCTGGGCGTTCGCCTTGAGCCGTACGGACCCACTAGCCGCGAGGATGCTTGCTCGATCTTCCGCGAACAGGCGGAGGCACTCGCCGACGGTGGTGTTGACCTGTTCATACTCGAGACATTCGCTGATCTCGACGAAATTGAGCAGGCAATCAATGCCGTTCGTTCTGGTGCGCCCGGGCTTCCTGTCATCGCTCAGATGACAGTTGGAACGGACGGTCGCA
>JBBQZF010000375.1:0-1666 GCA_038208015.1 Gemmatimonadales bacterium | reverse complement strand
TCGAGGTCTGTATCTCGCTTGAGCGCACAAGCGAGAAGAGCGACCAGGAGAGGAAGAGGACGCCGCAGACCACAGCACCGGCCTTGAACGGCTCGCCCCACTCTGCCGCGGCCGAGCTAGCGCCGCGGCCCGCCAGCCCGGCTGGCCGTTCACTACGCGGTGCCCCGCCTAGGAGTAGGCGTCGCGCACCCCAGATCACCAAGATGATCGTCGTCAGCGGAAGCGCTCCGAGCGGACCGTCCTGGGGGAGCAACCTCGCGGGCACGAGCGAGAACGCGACGAGCGCGAGCGCCGGGAGCATCTCGACCGGGACGACGAACAGCACGACGGCGGCCACAAGGGCCAGGAAACCAACCGGGACGATGATGATCCCGAAATCGGAAACGTAACGGGGAAGCACGGCGCTCGCCGCCACCACCAGGAGGGCGGCCCCGAGAACGAAGGCAACCTGCCACATCCGCGAGCGGATATGAAGCTTCGAGCGCATCGGGGGCCCTTCCTGAGTATCGAGGCGGGAGATGCACTCAACACGGCCGACGTTCGTTGAACCGAGTATAGGCTTCGAGCGCATCGCGCAGATATCCACAGATCATCCGGCGAAATGGTCGGAGCGAGCGTCAGCACTGTGGATCGAGTAAGGCGTCCGCGAAACCGGCGGTCTGGTAAGCGTACTGATGGATCCATCCCGCGAGGTCGAGGGGGACCGAAGCGGCAGCCATAGTGAGAGATCCACTGAAACAGCGTCCGATGAGAAGGCGAGCCCTGCTCACGTGGTAGCCGGCGGTGACCACGGTGACGCTGCGCCAGCCGCGCTCCTCGGCCAGGCCCGCAATCGCCCGCGCCTCGCCGCGCGTCGTCGCGGGGTCGGGCTGGAAGCATTCGATCGACACGGTCGCGTCCTTCTCGCAGAGGTTCGCCGGACGGGTGTCCCCGCCGAATGCGTCCGAGATGACGATCAGGTCAGCGAATCCCTGGCCAGCCAGATCGATGGCCTTGTCAGTGACTGGTCGACTGCTGAGCCCGCCGAGAACGACGATCGCGTCGACCGGACCCGGCTCTTCCTCGTCGGGGAACACGTAAAGGCGCGTCGCGACGGCGCACAGGACGGCGAATACCGCAAGTAGCGCGACGAGAACGATCCACCGCCGCCTCACGCCACCTTTGGAAGCACGCCGGTTCATCCGTCGCGAGACTCGTCCGGGCCAGGTGAGGCCGACATGAAGATAACGTGGAGCACGTACCCGGTGAGGGCGTTGCGACCCACGCAGGCGCGTGACAACTCGCCCGACAGGCGGTCGCGCGACGCCGGCTGGGCAGACCTACTGCCAGAGCTGGCGAGGCAAAGGACACCTGCCCCGGCCGCTGCAGAAGCGAGGCGAAACCGACGAGCCATGTTGGGAGGGTATCAGTGCCGCCTGCCCACCGAGTGGCGCGAGCCAGAATCCGCCGTTACACTAAAGTGTCGCAAATCTGTGACGTCACAATCCGCCTGTCACGGCGACATGAGACCAGTATCAATCCCCAATACACGCTCGACCGTGACCACTATTATGCCGCACGGCATGTCCATCCTGGAGCATTTACTTATATGACAATCGCAACGACCGATAGGGCACCCAAGCAGGTCGCCATCAACGACATTGGATCTGCTGAAGACTTTCTTGCC
>JBBQZF010000374.1:0-1688 GCA_038208015.1 Gemmatimonadales bacterium | reverse complement strand
CTCCACTCGCGGAAGTCGAGCGTGTGCGGCATCACGCTGGTGGCACCGCCGGCGAAGAAGACCTGGCCGGCGAGGATCAGACCCTCGGCCAGCGAGCTCAAATCATTCTTCGTCGGCTCGTAGGCGATGTCGCGGCCGAAGATGCCGGTCCGCCGAACCGACGCGTTCGACTCGGTCGGCACCAGGATGCCGGCGCTCGACATCCGATCGTAGCGGAGCATGTTGGCGAAGTGGTCGTCGAACCAGCCCGGCATCGTCAACGCCTGCGCAACCGGCGGGTTGAACCAGGTCTCGATGACGTAGCCCTGCGAGGGCTCGCGCAAGATGTAGTGGGAGATCTGCAGGCCTGCATAGGCGTCGATCTTTCGGTCGAAGACACCGGTCATCGGCGAACCCATGTTGAAGGCAAGGCCCTCGCCCGCCCGGTCGCCTCCGATGCCGGAGCGGAGAAGGAGCAGGCTCGACGAGACGGCGCCGGCCGCCACCACGAACGTGTTCCCCTCGATGTCGATCAACCGCCCATCCTTCATCCGACAGCGAAGCGATGTCACGCGCTCTCCCTTGCCTGAGAGCTTCCATCCCTCGCAACCGTCGAAGATCTTCAGTCGGTCGGAACCGAACGACTCCTGCGCGTCGGGGAGCACCGTGTCGAGCATCGACATCTTCTTGCCGTAGCGGCAGCCGATGTTGCAATGGCCGCAGCCGTAGCAGTCGTTGATGTTCGCCTCGACGGTGCCGACCTGGTTCGGCGGCATGTGGAGGCCCATCGAAGCGAGCCCCTGGATGAACGGAAGCGCGCCCGGGTTGAGGTTCGGGTGGTTCTGTCGCTTCACATTGATCAGGCGGCGGACGCGCTCGTGCGATTCGTCGAGGCGTCGCGGGTCGAGTCCGGCGTCGAGTCCGCCCGGATCGTTCCATCGGTCGAGCACGTTGGCCGGCAGATCGAAGCAGACGGCGTTATTGACGACAGTCGATCCGCCGACGCAGCTCCCCTGCAATACCTGGAAGCGGAAGTCGCGGCTGAGTTGCAGCGCCCCTTCGTTGTAGAGCTTCGAGAGCATGTCGAGCTCATCCTCGTTCATCGCCGAGGGGTCGACGTGATCGCCTCGCTCCACCATGATGACCGAGCGATCGGGATATTCCGAGAGAATCCGATGCGCCATAATCGACGCGGCTGCGCCGGAGCCGACGATGACGATGTCGCCGCGCACCTTCTCACCGACGTGATGCGTCGGCGGCGTGACCCGCAGCGGACGGCGCTGCGCCGGCGGCGAGAGGAGTTTCTTCATCGGCGTGTCGTGCCGCTGCTCGAACGGGATGTAGCCGACGGTCTCGAACGTCCGCGGATCGTTGTAGTAGCCGAGGTAGGCGATCTGCTTGGCGATCCGGATCATCACCTGCGTCATCGTCCGCCAGAACGCCGGCAGCACGCTGACTCCGCGATAGAAGCGCTGCTCAAGAAACCGCCGGCGGCTCCACGGATCCATCATCGAGAGGGGAGGATGGAAGGAGAGGAGCGGATAGATCTCCATCCCCATCAGCGCAGCCTTGAAGACCCACTTCGTCCGCGCGCGGAATCCGTTGAGATAGCGATCGGCGTTCCGCGCCATCTCATCGGGCGATACCACTTCCTCCTTGCCGACGATCAGTGCCTCGGCCAGCGCCGTAAGCGAGCGGTACTCGAGCGG
>JBBQZF010000373.1:0-1699 GCA_038208015.1 Gemmatimonadales bacterium | reverse complement strand
AGATCGGTATCGCGCGCTACCTGTCCAAGGGTGCACCAGTCGCCGAGGTCGTGTCCGCGGTGCTCGGCCCCTGAGCGGGCTACTTCGGTTCGTCGAGCACCGTTCGCTCGTTGCCCTCGGTGTCGGCGGTCGTGCCGCGCGCCAGACCGTCGCCATCCCCACCGGATGTGCGTTCTTCGCCGGGATTGAATCGCGTCGCGATCGTCAGGAGCAGGTGGATCACGCCGAGTGCGATGAACCAGATCGTCGGGTTGCGCTCGTCGGAGAATCCGAAGAGGAACGGCAGTGCGATCAGGGTGATGGCGAGCGCGAAGTCGAGCACGACATGCAGGCTGATGGGGATCTGGTTGACGAGGCTCGTGGGCCCGACGGTCGTCGCGGCCACCATGAGCACGATCACGCCGACGGCCACGGAGAGATACGTTGCCGCGTCGCTCTGAAAGTCGAGCACGAACGGCGCAGCCAGAAACGCCACTGCCGCGAAATATTCGATGATGCCGTGGATGAAATACGGGATGGGTCCGGAACGAGTCATGCCGCGATCGTACCCGTCGACACAGGCGTCGAACCGCTCAGGAGTCGCCTGCCGCGTCCGGGCGGCGCGGGCCGCTCGGCCAGGTCCTGAGCTGCAACATGCACTCCGCCTGCCTCGAAGATGAGGTACGGGGCAAGCCATCGGGGTTTTCGTCATGCAGTCCGCTCAGTTCACCACGGCGACCGACAATCTGTTGGGGATGATGCGCTCGTTGCTGCACAGCACAGGGCAGTACGATGAGGTGGCTTCGTTCGCGGCCAAGATCGAAGCCGCGAGCGTCGAGGTGTGGAACATCGCGCCCACGCGGTCCAATGAGATGACGGACGCGCTCGCTTCGCTTCGTCGTGCCGGCGAGTCCGTGCAGGGGAACATGGTCGACCCGGCTGAGGCTGTCTCGCAGATCGGCGCGGCGCTCGGTCACCTCGCCAGGCTGAGATGAGTTCTCGGCGACGCGCATGCAGCACGAAGAATTGCGGTGCCCAGCACAAGCGAAAGCCCCGGTAGATATACCGGAGCTCTCTCGGTTGCACCGCCGTGGAAGGGCGGTACGCCGTGCCCCACATTGTAGTGCAATCGCGTTCAGCGAGCGGCACGTGAAACGAGGCCGTCCCACTGACGCACTCGATCAGCGATGGGGCCTACCCCAGAAGAAGCGAAAGGCCCGGTGGCGAGACCGGACCTTCCAGTGAGGGAACTGGCACGTGAATGCCTCCTTTGCATCTGGAGGCGACTGAGGTAGATCCGCGTGGCCGCGGTCCGTGGACCGGACCGGCTGGCGGCTTAAGATGTGGTCACGCCGCGCCGATGGGGTACAGTAGAAACGCGACGACCTCGGGATCACCGCCAAGATCACCCGAGGTCGCCGACTTGAGCAGAGACCTACGCCTTACCTGCCGCGAGTAGCACGAACGCTACGAGCACAAGCAATACGCAGATCCGGGTAAACGGATCCACAGGCCTCACCACCTTCCCGTCATCGCCCAGCGCGCCTATCGCGCTGGTAGACCAGATGTGGGCCTGTTGGCGGCTCCGGGACGGAAGCAATTCCTACGGTAGTTGTACCGCCGGGCTCCGTAACGATCCATTCTGGCCAAACACCATCGCGACATGATTCGTGGTCGGTGGGATCGGTACGTGACGCCAGAGAGTCGTCCGCGCGCAGGC
>JBBQZF010000372.1:0-1703 GCA_038208015.1 Gemmatimonadales bacterium | reverse complement strand
GCTTCCGGCGCAGCCTGCAAGGCGAGCCGCAGCACCTCGCTGTAGGTGGTCCGGTCCCCGATCCCAAGCGCGGCCAGCCCGCTGAGCGTGCGGGCCAGCATGCGGGTTTTGGAAATGAGGTTTGGCAAAATCATGGCTACTCGGGAAGCGGGAGAGCACCAACCGCGCCAATCCACACAAGGAGTTCGTGAACGAGGCGTTCGCGGTGGACGGGGGAGCGTTTCACGGCGAGGTGGATGGACGGGGCGCGGCGTAGCGCCGTCCCACCCCGTCGTCCTTTGGCAGATCCCGCGTCCCACCACGCTCTAGCAGAAGGAATGGTAGGCGGCTTCGTTCGTCTTTTGATAACGAATCCTTATTCGGCTCACTCAAGCACGGCCTTGATCGCGTCAGTAAAAACCGGGTCTTCCGCGGCGGCTTGGTAGAGCGGATCCGCCTGCCCGCGGTGCGCGATGAGCAGGCGGTGGTTTGAAATGCCGCGCCCTCCTCGGCGGCGAGCCGGTCGAGCACCATGAAGCCGACATTGTGCCGGGTATCCTTTTACTGCCTGCCGGGATTCCCTAGCCCGACGATGAGATTGAACATGTCGGGAAACATCGCGGAAGCGGCGGAAGCCTGACAATCTTGAATTGCCGGAAACAAAAACGTCCAGGGCTACTGGTCGAGACCTTCCATCGCAGCGGGTGCTGCTGACGGGTTAGGGCGCCGATCACTGTCCAGTAATTCAGACCGCCCGCCGGATGATGGATTGCTTTTCCATCGGGTGTGATCGCCATGCGGTAAAGTTTGTAAAGTAGTCATTAATTCATCGCACGCGACCGATGCCGAACTGGTCGCCGTTGCGGATCGGCTGTCCGCCGGTGAAGTCGATCTCAAGCATCTTCTCGCTTCCGACCTGCCGTCCCTCCTCGTCTTCGAGCTTGGCAACGATCTGGTGGCTGGCGACGTCGATAACTTCGCCGGAGGAGGGGTAGGCGAAACGGCCATCGATGCTGAAGGTGACCCAGCCCGGCTGGTCGCGGAGCGCAATGCTGCCGAGTTGCTTCGGCGGCATCGCGGTGGCATCGAAGTAATGCACGCGTTGGTTGTGGCCATCGACGACCCATACTTCCTTTTCGTCCGGCGTGAGGCCGACGCCGTGGCTCGGGCAGCCGTGGCGCTTCACCGGGCCGCCATTAAAGCCTTGGACCTCTACGCGGTGAAGTTTTTTGCCGGTCGTGAGATCTCCGATTTCGAATCCGAGCAGGCCGTTAATATTTACGAAGCAGAGCGTGCCCTTGCCATTCACCGTGAAGGGACGAATCGCGGAGCCGAAGGGTCCGGCCTCCGCGATGATCGTTCGCGTTTTCGTATCCACGACCCGGAGCATGGGTGAATTCAGACCGGAGAGATACGCGCGCGCGCCGCTGGCATCGATGGCGGTGTTGTGCGCGCCAGCGTTCGGTGTCTCGAGGCGCTTGACCACGTCGCCGGTCGCGGCATTGACGACGTTCCAGAAGTCCTTTTCGAACGACGGTAGATAGATGTCCTTCCCATCCGGCGTGATCGACATCCGATCGCACCCGCCCTCGAACGGCTTTTCCCACAGCACCTTTTCCGTCACGAGATCGAGGCAGGAAAGGGTGTGCGTCGTCGAGATGTAGAGCCGCTTCGTCCCCGCATTCGCGCACACGCCCTTCACATTGCGCGGCACCCCTTTGTCG
>JBBQZF010000371.1:0-1709 GCA_038208015.1 Gemmatimonadales bacterium | reverse complement strand
CAGCAGAACGCGGACTTGACACCTCCGACCGCAACCACGCCGAGCGAAGGTGATGGGTCGGGCAGTGCATAGGTGAAGACCCGGCGAGGAAGTAAGGGGATCGATGGCGCCGGCCTCATCATCATCGCCGAACGTGTTAGTGAATGAGGGAAGAATGAGGGAATACGGGAAGGCGAATCCCTATTCCCTCATTTCTTATCGGAAGGCTCACGGCAGAGCGGGTGGCGGGTTCTCCGATTATTCCCTTATTCCAGAACCTGTCTCTCCCGAGCGCAGGCGCCTCCGCAAACGAACCCCTCATTCCGTTCCCAGCCAATACGGACCAACAGCGATCCCATGACCAAGCCAGCCGCTCACGAAACCCCCGGACAGATCTCGCTGCTCAACGAAGTGCGGCGGAAGCTGATCCATCTCAGCTCGGTGGGGGTGCCGCTGATCTACTGGTTCGTTTCGCAATTGACGATGCTGAAGCTGCTGATCCCTGCCACGCTCTTCAGCCTGGTGATCGAGCTGCTGCAACGCCGTTACCGCGGATTTGAGGAGTGGTTCCTCTCGATCTTCGGACCGATCCTCCGTCCCCACGAATCGCGAGAGCGCCCCAACGTCAACGGCGCGACGTTCGTGCTCGTCTCGGCGACGCTCTGCGTAGCGATCTTCCCGAAGATCATCGCAATCACCGCCTTCACCGTCCTGATCATCAGCGATACCGCCTCGGCGCTCTACGGTCGCCGCTTCGGCAAACGGAATTTCTTTCGCAAGAGTCTCGAAGGGTCGATGGCCTTCTTCGTCACGGCGATGATGGTCGTCGGCGCCGCCACGGTGCTTGTCGACGCGCCGTGGGAGTTCGTCGCCGCGGGTGTCGTCGCCTCGCTCGTCGCCATGTGGGTCGAGGCGATCACGCACGGCGGCAGCACGATCGACGACAACCTCTCGATCCCGAGCTCATTCGGCGCAACGATGTGGGGAACGCTCGCGCTCATGTGGCAGATGGGCTTCAAAGGCGTCGAACCATTCCTGTCATAGACCTCATTCATCCGGCCGTTATGCTAATTTGCGCGTCATGAAAACGGACGCCGCGCCTGCTCTCCTTCCATCACTCGGTCGACTCTTTCTCTATTTCACTCTCCTCTTCGTCATCGTCGTGATTCCGGCGGCGGCGCAGATCACCGATCCCGCGCTACGGATCGGTGTGATGGGGGGCGTGGTGGTGGCTGTGACCGAGGCAAACGGCAACAACCCGACTCCCGGCTTCCGCGCGCTCCTGCGGCTCGAGCCCGGCTGGATGTTCCGTCCCGAAATCGGCGTCGGCTACTTCCCTTATCGTGACGTTCACTCGGTTCCCGACCTCCTCGACGTCGAAGGGATCGCCTATCCGATCGACGTTCGTCTTGTGATCGCGCCGACGAGTCTGACCTCGATCGACCCCTACTTCTTCGTCGGCATCGGCTTCACCCGCTACGACGCCGCAAAGCCGGGAACGGCTCTCTCACCCTTCAACGAACATGCGTCGCTGCGGGGAGAATATCTCCACGCGCCGGCCGGCATCGGGGCGTCGATACGCATCGCCGGCCGCCTCTCGCTCGAGATCGAGCTCGCCAATAACTTCGGCTTCACCGATAAGCTCAACCCAAACCTTGATGGACAGATCGACAACCTCTGGAACGGAATGATCGGCCTGAGCTACGCGATCCCTGTCCGTACCAGCCGCG
>JBBQZF010000370.1:0-1714 GCA_038208015.1 Gemmatimonadales bacterium | reverse complement strand
GGGGACAACATCATTCTTGCCAGCTACGACGGCGGCATGGTTTCCGTGAAGGAGATGATGGACAACCCGACTGGACCGCTCCAGGCGACCGCGTCCAACCAGCCATGGGACCAGGGCACCACGGCTGTTGAGATGGCGCTTGCTGCTTTCAACGGTGACGAGTCGGCATGCCCGGACAAGACGCTCTTCATCGAAACCACCGTCGTGACCCCGGAAAACGCCAAGGACTACTACAAAGAGTCCGACACCTACGTTCGGGCGCAGGGCGAGTAGGACGAAAACGCTGTCCTCCTGGCATCCGTCGCGAATCGGACGGATGCCAGGAGGCCCCAATCTCCATCAACATCGCAACGAGAGAGATAACCAATGAGCCTCGAACACGACGTCTCTGCACCGGAAGACGAAGAGGAACTGCGCCTCGACGGAATCATGAAGGGCTATCTGGGAGTCCAGGCCCTCAAGAACGTCAGCCTCACCGTCAAGCGTGGCTCCATCCACGCACTCGCTGGTCAGAAAGGCGCAGGCAAGTCGACGCTGGTCAAAATCCTCTCCGGCGCCGAAACCCCCGATGCTGGCGAGATCTATCTCGGCGGGCGACTACAGAAGTTCCGAGAGCCGAGCGACGCGCAGCGTGCCGGCATCCACACGATCTACCAGGAGTTGAGCCTCGTACCATCGCTGTCCGTCGCCGAAAACATCTTCCTCGGCGAGCTGCCCAAAGCGGGCCACGCCATCGTCGACTGGCGCGAGATGCAGGTCGAGGCGCGCAAGGCACTCGCCCGGGTCGGATTCGACCTTGATGTGCGCCGCGCGGTCTCAACCTTCTCCGTTGCCGAACAGCAGGCGGTCGAGCTGGCCAAGGCGATTCGAAAGGATGCGCGAGTGCTGCTGCTCGATGAACCAACCTCGACACTTCCTCTCCCCGACGTCGAGCGCCTGTTCAGCGTGCTGCGCTCGCTCGCGGCTCAGGGCGTGACCCTTATCTACATCTCCCATCGGATGGAGGAGCTTTACTCTCTCTGCGACTCCGTCACGATTCTTCGCGACGGCCGTAACGCCGCCAGCTTCACTACCGCCGACTCCAAGCCGGCAGATGTCGTCACCGCCATGGTAGGGAAGAGCCTCGAGGGTTCGATTGCCGACGCCGCACTCCGGGGCGAACGCAGCCCCCGCCTCGGCGCCGGACGCAGCGACAAAGTTTTGCTGTCTGCGACCGACCTCGGTGAAGACGATCGCGTCTCCGGGGTGAACCTTGAACTGTACGCGGGGGAGGTGCTCGGCATTTCCGGCCTTATCGGTAGCGGACAGTCCGAACTGGCCGGCCTGCTCGCTGGCGCCCGCCGCAAGACGGCCGGCACGATCCGCGTCGACGAGAAGAGCGTCATATTCAACAACCCGCGAGACGCCATCCGTCGAGGAATCGGCCTCCTCCCGCAGGACCGCAAGGCCCAGGGCTTCATCCCCGAAATGAGCGTCGCCGGCAACATCACCCTGGCGAGCCTGCCGATGTTCAGCAGGATGAGCATCATCGACGGGCGGAAGGAGAAGAAGGTCGCCGCCGAGATGGTGGACAGCATGGGAATGAAGGTTTCCAGTGTCAATCAATCCGTCAAAACCCTCAGCGGCGGGACCCAACAGAAGACGATCCTCGCCCGCTGGCTGGCGCGCTCCACGCGGCTCCTCATCTGCGACGAGCCGACCCGCGGCGTCGACG
>JBBQZF010000369.1:0-1731 GCA_038208015.1 Gemmatimonadales bacterium | reverse complement strand
AGCGAGGCGTAGTTCGGCTGACGGCCGATGTACTCGCGCAGTGGTGGCGCTAAGAGCCGCCCCTGGTACGCCGGCTGGTAGGTCTGCAGATCGATCATCTGGAGGCGGATATCGGTGTCGATCTCCTGCGTTGCCGCGTCGTCGGCGACCTCGCCAGGCATGATCACCGGCATGTGGATGTTGTCGGAGTTGATGCCGAGGAAGATCGGCGGACGCGGAAGCGTCGCGATGATCTGCACGGCGAGGTCGGGATCGTTGCTACGCAGCAACCCGATCGCACCGGTGCCGTCGGCTTTCTCCAGTCCGACGAAAATCCTGCTGTCGATTGTCACGATCGCCGTCGGCTCGCCGGGAAGCGGGATGGTACGTACAAGCACGAGGTTCCGCGCATCGACGTGGAAGAGACTCCCCGACCCGTAGGCGATGGCCCACCCCTGCGACAGGTTGCTGAATGCCATGCCGTTCAACGCGCCAGCGTCGCCGCCGCTCGGAAATCCCGTGATCCGACCAAGCTCCAGGCGCGTCGCCAGGTCAAGCACGGTAATCGTACCGGCGGCATTGCTGTGAAGCCACAGCTTCTCGAAGCGCTCGTACACCGCGTCGATCGGCATGCCAAGAGGGACTCCGTTCACCGCCTCATACTCCGCTTGATCGACCGTGCCGCTCACCTCGTAGTAGTGCGTGATCTCTCCGCCGTCGCTTCGCTCAACTGCGATCATCGCCGTCTGGGTCCTCATCCCCGCATCGGGATCGGTCACGTCGGGACCCTTGCCCGAGCATCCGGCAAGAACGAGCAGAGCAAAAAGGAAAGTCGTCCCCGACAGGGAGGAGCGTTGCAGGCGAAGCTTGAGGCGCATATCGATCATCTCTCTTTAATTCGGATCAGGTAGTGAGCGGTACGTACTGAATCAACCCCTTGCCGGACGACAGTTTCCTCTCATCCCTCATCATATCAAGGATTAGGAAGGGCTATCGCGACTTCCTGTTTGTCAGCACGCGCGTGACGAGCCAGAGCTTCAGCGCGATCCAGACCTTGTGCGGTGTGCGGACACGGATCTTCTGACCGTCGAAGACATTGAACTCGTTCAGCTCGATTTTCTCCAACAGGCGGTAATAGATCGCGTCCATGATCTCGGCGGCGAACATCGTCTTCCGCTCGTCCGGACGGAGTGCGGCACGGGCGCGGCCGTAATGGTCGCGGGCGCGTCGCGTCTCGAAGCGCATCAGCTCGATCAGCGGCAGCGTGTAGCGTCCCGCAAGCAGATCCGCCTCACTGTAGCCGAACGTGCGGAGATCCTCCTGCGGGATGTAGATGCGCCCCAGCTCCGCATCGGAGCGGATGTCGCGCAGGATGTTCGTCAACTGCAGCGCGATGCCGAGGTCGACTGCATACTCCTTCGTCTCCTCGTAGCGGTAACCGAAGATCTCGATGCAGATCAGACCGACTACGGACGCCACACTGTAGCAGTACTCGCGCAGCTCCTCGAACGTCTCGTAGCGGTTACGCACCAGGTCCATCTCCATCCCGTCGATCAGCGTCAGGAAGTACTGCTTCGGAATATGGAAGCGCTTGACGACGGCCGACAGCGGCGCGAAAATCGGATGGCGCGAGCTGCCGCGATAGCAGCGGTCGATCTCTAAGCGCAGTCGGTCGAGCCGCTCCCGCTTCCGTGCGATCTTCTCCTCGGGAAGCGTGATGATCCGTCCGCCACTCTCGATCCCCTCCTCGAT
>JBBQZF010000368.1:0-1798 GCA_038208015.1 Gemmatimonadales bacterium | reverse complement strand
ACGCCGAATGCCGAGAAGGTCGTGAATCCGCCCAGAAATCCGGCGAACAGGAACACGCGCAACTGGGCGCCGACCAGACCCTGACGCAGCGCGAGACCCATCAGCAGGCCGGCGATGAGGCAACCCAGCGTATTGGCCGTGAATGTGGCCCAGGGGAAGCGGCCAACTGCCACGTGTGGCGCCAGCAGGATCGAGATCGCGTAGCGCGCGCAGGAACCGAGCGCGCCCCCGACGGCCACCAGCAGCAGGTTTGCCAGCATCAAGTCGCTCCCGCGCGAGGATTGCCCAACCCTTGCAGACTAGCTCTTTGCCGGCCCGGGACGCACTCCGGCCGCGGCTCCGGGCGCCTCTCCGGACGATGCCCTAGAATGGTCGCATGAGCAATGTAGTAATCCTGAAAAGCAACAGCGTGCGGGCACAGCTGCGAGCCGCGCGTGCTTCCGGCGAACTGGTGCGCGTGTGGCGCAACTCGCTCGAGCAGGGCAGCTTCGCCGGTTTTGTGCTGGATGTCGGCAACGAGTACGTGCTGCTTTGGGTGGTCGGCGACTTTCTCGGCTTCGACGGCGTGTTTGCGCTCCGTCACCGCGATATCAACGAAATCGAGATGCCGGACAAGAACGCGGTCTTCATCCAGAAAGCGATGGCGCTCAAGGGCGTCGAGCGAACCGAGGTCGATATCCCCGCCGGTGCGCTCGACAGCGCCACCGAGCTGATGCAGTGGATGGCCACCCAGTCCGACGTCCTCGCCGTGCATGTCGACAGCGAGGAACTGCACGAGGTCTGTTACGTCGGTCGCTTCATCGGCTTCGACAGCGACGGCTTCCAGCTGCAGGAAATCACGCCCGACGCCGAGTGGATGCACGAGCTTTCGATGTTCGGACTCGAGGAAATCTCGGCCGTATCCTTCGATGGCCCGTACAACCAGGCGCTGCGGCAGATTGCGGGCACGCCTCCGGACGACGTGCGCCCGCCCCAGAACCTGCAGCTGACCTGAGCGGACTTCCGCTGCTCCCGCCCAGACCTATCGGCGCGGCCTTCCGCTTCGCTGCGGCGTGCGACCGGGCGTCGCCGTGAACGGTCGCACTTCCGCGGCAGTCACGCCCACCGAACTCGTGCTGCATCGCGCCTCCCGCGTGCTCGAGATCGCGTTCGACAACGGCGAGCGCTTCCGTCTGCCCTTCGAATATCTGCGCATCGAATCGCCGAGCGCTGAAGTGCAGGGACATGGGCCGAGCCAGCGGGTGCTGGTTCCCGGCAAGCGCGACGTGATGGTGACCGCCATCGAGCCGGTCGGTCACTACGCGGTAGGACTGACCTTCGACGATGGCCACAACACCGGCATCTATTCCTGGGAATGGCTGCTCGGAATGGGCCGCGAGCAGGAAACGCGCTGGGCCCGCTATCTCGCTGCACTCGAACAGGCCGGGCTCGAGCGCTGAGCATTGGTGGCACGGGCCTCCGCGGCTTGCCGATCCGGCGCCGCACTCCAATCTGGCCCGGAAACGCACAGGGCGAGAGAAGCAGGGGACCGGGCGCGGGTGCGCGATAATCGACGCATGAACGAGACTCCAGATCGCGACCTCAAGACCGACCCTGCTGCTGCCGCCGGTTCCCGCAATACGGCGGGTGACGAGGCCACCACGCACTTTGGCTACCGCGACGTGCCAGTCACGGAGAAGGCGAAGCTGGTTGGCGAAGTCTTCACCTCGGTGGCATCGAAGTACGACCTGATGAACGACTTCATGTCGCTCGGCATCCATCGCCTCTGGAAGCGGCACTTCGCCGCGACCAGCAATGT
>JBBQZF010000367.1:0-1807 GCA_038208015.1 Gemmatimonadales bacterium | reverse complement strand
ATGAAGTTCACGTCGATGCAGTTGATGAGTGAAATGTCGAGCTTGATGAAGTCAGGCTCGAGGTTCGCGATCGAGCCCAGGCCTGCATAACCGCTGCCCGCATCGTCGACTGCGAACCTGTATCCTCTTTCCCGGAAATCCTTGAGCCGCCCCCGGAACTTCGGGTAGACGCGGATCGCAGTGCGCTCGGTTATCTCGAGCACGACGCGCGACGGGTCCGGGACATCCATGTCGGTCTCGGTGAACGCCGGGTCTGTGAAGTCGTGCGGGTCGACGTTTATGAAAAGGAGCTGGTCCTTTTCAAGCCGCTTTTTCATCCCTGATATCGCAGTATTCCGGCACAGCCGCGAGAGCTCCCAGATCATGTCGGTCTGTCCCGCCACCTCGAACATCACCTCCGGCCTGCGCATCGTCTTTATCGTGCCGCGTGCAAGCGCCTCGTAGCCGAAAATCTCCTCCGTCTCCGTCACGACGATCGGATGGTAGTCGATGTAGAGACCGCCGGTACGCAGGGTCTCTCGCAGGTCCGCCGCCTTGCGTCCGAACTCCCGCTGCTCGATCGAGTTCGACGAGCTCGCCGCATCCCTGACAGCTCTGTAGATCTGGCGCTCCAGCCTGATCTTCGGGTCGTAGTGAATGTGCTGGTGGCCGACGAACGTGTCGAAGAGCGAGGCGATGTCTTCACCGTGCTCGTCCTCTATCCGCCTGGCGATGAACTGGTGGAGCCGGGCGGTGATCTCGGTGATCACGTCGGCCCCCGGGACGGTTTCATCTGCCCGTGGGATGTGAAAGAGCACGAAGTCGTCGTCGTTGTTGTAGTTCACCATCACGCGGGCTGCCGCAAACGGAGTCTCGCCGATGAAATCGCGGATCGCCTGCGCCGTCGTCTGGAGAACCTCGTCGAGCTTTTCCCAGCCGTAAATCTCCTCGATCTTTGTGTATCGATCGAAGTTGAAGTAGATGACGAGCAGCTCCTTCCGGTCCTGGATCGCCTGCCGCATCGAGTCGATCGACTGCGACACTGTCGGCATCTTTTGACGAGAGCCGCGGAACAGCCTCCTGTAATCCGGCAATGTCAGGTTTTCTGCGCCAGCTGGGCCGCGTTGCGCTCGACCACCATCGCCAGCCGGGCGAGCTCGAAGGGCTTCTCGACAAAGTCGTCGGCGCCGGTCTCGATCGCCTGGCGCTTGTCGGTCCAGTCCTGCAGCGCGGTCACCATTATCACGCGCACGTCGCGGCCCCACTCGCTTTCCTTCATCTCGCGGCACACCTGCCATCCGTCGCGGCCCGGCATCATCACGTCGAGGAGTACGAGCGATGGCTTTTCGCGGGCGAAGAGCTCCATCGCCTCGTCGCCGTTGTATGCGACATGGATCGGGTAGCCTCGCGCCTCGAGGTAGTCCCGGATGATATGGGCGTTGTCCTCGTTGTCGTCGACCACAAGGATCGAGGGAAGCGGCTGATCAGTCATTGTTCTTACGTTGGCCTGCCACGCATTGCGGGGCAAGGTATGTGAGGAATCCGCCGGCCCGGAAGGGCGACCCGCTGCCTCGGCCAATCCGGGCAGGGCCTGAAAAACGGAGAGACCCCGCAAGGGGCCTCTCCGCTATTTCCGTACCGCATCGGTTCAGGCCGCTGACGCCTTCTCCGTGACGATTCTCACGTTGTTCTCCACGACCTGGAGAAACCCTCCCTCGATGTGGAACCGCTTCTCCCCCGACGCGCTTTCGAGGCGACGGGAGCCCTTGCCGAGCAGCGTCATCATCGGGGCGTGATCCTGAAGAATTCCGACCTCTCCGTCGAACGC
>JBBQZF010000366.1:0-1823 GCA_038208015.1 Gemmatimonadales bacterium | reverse complement strand
ACACGGTGTTGAAGCATCTGCCCGCGGTGATCAGCCCGGTGATCGGGGGACTGAACCGGGTGCTCGGCGCGGTGCCCGGGGTCTCGCAGTGGCGGACACGGCGGGCGCTGGCCGGCTACCCGCTGGTGATGGCGCAGCAGCGCAAGCGTTACGGCATGGCGCATGACCTGGTGGATGCGGCGCCCGATCATGGTGGGCACCCGGCGGCATCCTGAACGAGCTCTCAGCAAGTCCGCGGCCGCCGCGCCGAGTCATCGACCAGCGTTCATGCTGGTTGTTGCCGAGTACGAGCGCAGCCACGGGGAGGCGTCCGCACCGCCATTTCGCCTGGACGGCGAACCTCGATTACTCGCCGTTCAGCCGCAGCCTCTAAGCTGCGGTCTGACGCTCGCGGTGGAATGCGCCGCTCCACGCCCACCCACCCGAGGACACCTTGATGGCGATCGCCGATGTTCCCAGCTACCTGCACCTCAGTAGCGCGGATGTCGACGAGATCGCCTACGAGCTCGACGTGCTCCGTCGTGACATCGAGGACTCACTCGGTGCGAAGGACGCGGCCTATATCCGGCGAGTGATCCATTTCCAGCGGGCCCTCGACGTCGCGGCGCGCCTGGTGATTGCCGGGAGCCGGACGAAGAAGGGCTGGCTGCTGGGCACGGGCGCGCTGGCGTACTCGAAGTCCATCGAGAACATGGAACTCGGCCACAACATCTCCCACGGCCAGTGGGACTGGATGAACGACCCCGAGATCCACTCCAACACCTGGGAGTGGGACATGGTCGGGCATTCCGCGCAGTGGCGGTACTCGCACAACTACCGGCATCACGTCTACAGCAATGTGCTCGGCATGGACGAGGACATCGGCTACCGCCTGCTGCGGGTGACACCCGACCAGCCGTGGCGCTGGTGGTACGTGGTGACCCCGCTGCGAAACCTGGTGTTGGCAGCGATGTTCGAATGGGGTATCGCCCTGCACGGGCTGCACTCGGAGAAGCTGCGCGACGAACCGGCGGTGATGCCGGGGGAGAAGCGCAAGTTCGTCGGCAAGGCCGCCCGTCAGTTGGCCAAGGACTTCGTGTTCCTGCCGGCGTTGAGTGGACGCCGCTGGAAGCGGACGTTCGCAGCCAACTTCACCGCGAACGTGGTCCGGAACCTCTGGGTGTACGTGAACATCATCTGCGGACACATCCCCGGCGGCGCCGAGACGTTCGACCCGGCGGTGGTCAAGGACGAAACCAAGGGCGAGTGGTATCTGCGGCAGATGCTCGGCACGGCGAACTTCGAAGTCAGCCCGCTGCTTGCGATCTCGGGCGGACACCTGTGCTACCAGATCGAGCATCACCTGTTCCCGGATCTGCCGAGCAACCGCCTCCCGCAGATCAGCGTCCGCGTGCGCGAGCTGTGCGAGAAGTACGACCTGCCGTACAACACGGCTTCGCTTCCGCGCCAGTTGTTCCGGACGCAACGGATCATCCACGGGTTGGGGATTCCTGACTCGGTGGTTGCGGCGGGGCGTCGGCTGCGACGCTGACGGCGCCGGGTTCGCGGGTCGGCCCCAAAGTGAGTAGATCGCCGGTCGGCCTGGAGCGGCATACGAGCGACAGCCCGATTTCCGGATCCCCCAGGGCAAAAAGCTATCCCGCAATCGGACGGCGCACGTTCAGCTGGGCGAGGTCTGCCGCTGCGCGTCCGGCCGCAAAGCCTGCGTCGTTGGACGCCGACACCGAACGGGGCACCGCTGCCGAGAAGAGCCGGTTGGTCAGGTCCTCTGTCGCGAAACCGCCGTGACCGCAGGCAGTCTGGCGCGTCAACCATTGGCGCGG
>JBBQZF010000365.1:0-1837 GCA_038208015.1 Gemmatimonadales bacterium | reverse complement strand
TCTCGAGTGCCTGCCGTGAATAGCCAACTGACGCCGCCGCAAAGGGAATGAGGGAATGCGAACGTCGGTGAACGTACCCCACTATCTATCTATTCCCAAATTCCATGCACGCCGCCCCTAACCGCTCCCGCATGCGACTCTGATTCCCTTCTCCCCTCACCAGCCTCACAACGAACTCAAGGCTTCACCAAATCTACGATGCCGTCTTCGGCTGTGCGACCGACTTCGTGACCCAGCGGACGACCACCTGGTCGGTCCAGCGGAGATCGATCGCCCGGATCTGGTCGGTTCCCTCGACCGTGAGAACACGTTCGATAAAGATGGCGAGCTTCGCCAAACGCGGCACGATCTCGTCGGCCGTGCCGATCGTGACCGGCAGACCGCCGTCGGTCAGCAGCAGCGTGTAGCTTCCACCGCGTCCGCGCCGCACTTCGGCGATGCGCCGGTAGAGAGTTTCGTCGTGCATCCGAATCGATTCGACGACGCCGATCGCCTCGCGGAGCGCGATGCTATCGAGCGCGTCGCCGCGGACTCCGCGCCGCATCGTGCCGCTGATCACCGGCACGTCGGCCGCGGTCGCGCCGAATCGGAACGGAAGCTCGACACCGTTGACATCGACGTAGACCGGTTCGCCGTCGAGGACTGTGACACCGACCGGCGAGCGCTCGTCGATCTCGACGATGAGTGCCCCTTTGCCGCCGTCGTAGATAACGGCACCCTCGATGAACGGGTGATCGGCGATGCGGCGCTCCACTTGACTAAGGTCAAGCTTCTCGACCGTGATCGAATCAGGAAGCTCTGCCTGCTTCAATATCTCTGAGGCGGAGAGGACGTGATTCCCCCGCACGACCACCGACGCCAGTCCCTCGCGATCGCTCCACCTGTTGGCCACCGCCACGAGCGCGCTCAACACGCCGACGGCGATGATGCCGAGCGAGATGGACGACGCGAACCGTCGGCTGCTCGGGCGGGAGCGGTGGCTTACCTGGCGACGATGTGGAGTAGTGCTCGGCATTTCGATTGACTGCGTTACCCTTCTACTTATCAGACCTTCATTCCTTTGCCCTGAGAGCAATCCAGGACCGACGAATCAAGAGTTCATACATATAACGTCAAGGGGAAAGCGCGCAAAGAAGATCCTCTTCTTTTCTAGTCCCAACTCACCCTCTCCAGCCTCTCCGGTGCAAACCCCATCGGCTTGATCTCCAGCTCCAGCTTCACGTCGAACATTTCGTGAACCTCCTTCTGTACGATCTCGATCAGTTCCAGCAGATCCTCGGCCGTTGCTCCATCGATATTGATGATGAAGTTGGCATGGAGGTCGCTGACCTGTGCGCCGCCGAAGCGTCGTCCCTTCAATCCGCATGACTCGATGAGGCGCGCCGCGAAATCGCCTGGCGGGTTCTTGAAGATGCTGCCGGCGTTCGGCCAGTTGACCGGCTGCGAGCTGTTCCGCTTGATCAGGAGCTCGCGGCGGCGCTTCTTCAGCGGCTCGGCTATCCCCTCGGGAAAGCGGAACGATGCTTCGAGAACGATATCGTTCGTCAGCGCGGATATCCGGTAGCCGAAGCCTCCCTCCTCCTTGCCGAGCTTCACCATCCGACCGTTGCGAATGATTTCGACGCGGTGGAGGTGATCGGCGATCTCGCCACCGTATGCGCCGGCGTTCATGATGATCCCTCCGCCGAGCGTGCCAGGGATGCCGGCCAGCATCTCGGCGCCTCCGAAGCCGTTGGTGATCGTGAAGTCGACGAACTTCGACAGCTTCACGCCCGCCCCGGCCACGATCTCTCCGTCGGCCACCCGCATCTCGTTCAACCCTGTCTCCAGATTGACA
>JBBQZF010000364.1:0-1847 GCA_038208015.1 Gemmatimonadales bacterium | reverse complement strand
GAGTTTGCTGAGTTCCAACAGATTTGACGCATAATTGTCGAGGCGCGTGCATTCGGCAAGAATGGTCCTCAGGAATAACGACTTCTGATCGGCATCGATCTGATGCTCGAACTCGATCAGGCTGCTCGCCGATGCGCTAATCGCCGCCAGCGGGGTGCGGAAGTCATGGCTGACCGACGACAGCAATGCCGACTTTATCTGCTCCGATCGCTCGAGCGCGCGAACTTCGCCGACCCGTTCCGACAATATGCTGCGCTCAAGCGCGACAGCAGCAAGCGTTGCGAAGGACGGCAGGAAATCATCGAACCGACGCCAGTCGCCGACGGCGGTCAGCACGCCCATCGGGCCGGCCACACCTTCCATCATGAGGGAGATGGACGGATCCGAGCGCTCGGCCCTGCGAGACGCCCAAACTGCTCGCGCCTCGGGAGAAGTCGTCGGCGATAATTGTCCGGTCGGATCCGGCAAGGTGAATTCCACTGTCAGCCCGAAGCGTCGGCTTGCCATCTCCCGCAAGCGCTCGTCCACTTCGACCGGGCTGATCAGCGCCTGGACCTCGTTGCCGGCTTCGATGAGCAATCGGGACCATGCCGTTGCACGTTCCGCGGCGGCTGCCCGATCGCGAAGCTTGCCAGCGAGGACCCCGGCAATGAGCGCGGTCACATTGAACGCGATGAGCGGAGCAAGGTCTTCGCCGCTGGCTAGCCGCAGCGTCAGGATTGGATCGGCCATGAAGAAATTGAAGAACAGGAAGGCGGCGGTTGCGGCGACGAGACCGGGGACAAGTCCCTGCGAAGCGCCGACCAGCAAGACGCCGATGACGAGCGAGAGGGTGGACGCGATGGTCCCGATTGTGGAGCGGGCGAAATAGACGCTCGCGCTCACTAGAACGATCACGCCCAGCCCGAGCATGATGCGGTGCGACAGCGGCCTGATCGAAATCCCTGCAGACATGTTGGCTTGAACTGAAAGCACGGCGGGGCTGCGGCGGCTAGTAAAAAAGCCATAGTAACTGGTGGGTTACCGGTTCGTATATTCAGAGTGAATGTTACACCCCTTCGGTCTCGCTCGAAAAATTCGCTTCAGCTCGCGGTTTGCGGTTGCCGTGGCTTTGGCCGCGACGGTGGTGAGTTGCGGGCAAGGGAGCAACGCCGCTGATCCGGGGACCGCGGTCGACACATCGGTGAAGATTCTCGATCAGGCCGCGTTAGCCGAATTGAAATCGAGCTTTCTTACCGTGTCGGGCAGCGATCGCGTGGCCTTTGCTGGAAACTCGGCCGAGCTTACGCCGAAGGCGCGCTTCCAACTCGAGCGGCAAGCCCTCTGGCTCGAGGAGCATGAATATGTCGCGATCCGCTTTCGGTCGGCAACGGCCAGCGCGAAGGATGTGAATGCACGACGATTGGCGCTCCGCCGGGCCGAAGCCGTCCGTGCGTACCTCGAAGAATTTGGCGTCAACGCCAACCAGTTCGTCGGCATCGATGTCGAATATGGACGAGCTGGGACGGTTACAACCACGATTGACCCGTTCCATTTCGGACATCCGGACGCCCGGCAGGCATCCGGCGAAGCGCATCACGGCAAATCATGACGAAACTGATCCCGATCAAGCCGCCTCGTCGTGCCAGCCAGCTTCGCGTCGCCCTTTTCTCCGGCAATTATAATTACACCCGTGACGGGGCGAATCGCGCCTTGAACAAGCTCGTCGAGCGCCTCATCGATCGTGGTGCAGCGGTCCGTATTTACTCGCCGACCACCGCCCGGCCGGCTTTCGAGCCGACCGGTACGCTGGTGTCGGTTCCCTCCCTCGCTATCCCGGGTCGGCCCGATTTTCGGATGGCGCTTGG
>JBBQZF010000363.1:0-1860 GCA_038208015.1 Gemmatimonadales bacterium | reverse complement strand
CTCAGCCGGCACGGAGATCAGCCTTGCCTCGAAGTCGCGCATCTGCACCAACACACACAGAGTCGGGCAGCGCTTCAGCGCGACCGTCGCGAACTCGGTATCTGGATCGAATGGCACAGTGATCCCCGCCGGTGCGACCGCAACTGTCGAGATAACCGAGCTCAACCGGAGCGAGAACGCAAACGACGAGATAAGGATGGGTTTCCGTGTCGTGTCGGTGACCTTCGGCGGTCGCACCTACCCGATCTCGGCGACCACGACTTACGCGAACGTCGATCGCGTTCGTAACCAGCCGCAGAGCAAGGATGTGCAGAAGGTCGTCGGAGGCGCAGCGGTCGGGGCGATCATCGGCCAGGTGCTGGGCAGGGACACGAAGTCGACAGTCATCGGTGCCGCGACGGGTGCCGCAGCCGGGGCCGGCGTAGCGGCGGGAACGGCGAATTATGAAGGATGTGTCGCTTCAGGCGGACGCCTGACTATCAGGCTCGACTCCTCGGCGCAGATTCAGGTTTGATCATCACCGCGCACTCCGGAATCGCGGAGTGCGCGGGCCGTTCTACCTCCGCCGGGCGCGGTTGCCAAGCCCGTACCTGAAGTTCGCGCGGATCGTGCGCTGGCGGAGCGTGTTGCTCTGTTCGCTCGAGAGCCCTTCTCTTTCGTGAAGCGCCAGCCCGAAATCCTGCACTACACTCACCTGCGTGTTCCGGCCGAACCCGTACCCGAAGCCGTAGCCGAACGTGAAGTAGGGATCGACATTTCCGTCGAGGGGAGCAAGCCGGGAGTCGTCAGAATCCCGGCGGAGGTTGCGATACTGAAGTGCGCCCGCGGAGGCCTCGAGCACCTGATGGAATCCGCTCCTTCCACCAAGATGGAACGACGCCCCAAGTGCAACGACGTCGAGATGCGCAGCGCAACGGCTGCAGCTGTTGTCACCGCTTCTTCCGACGTAGGTGAGCGGCACGTTCGCGTATGAGCCGACCGCGCCAATTGATATCGAGCCACTTATCGCCTTCTCCACGGCGAGGCGATACTGCGGCGTCGAGGCCTGACCGAAGTCCCAGGTGCTGGAAGTCGCTCCATCGCTCACGTCATTGGCGTTGAACAGCCCGGCGCTGAGGCCGACCCACATCGACGGCTCGACCGGTGGTGGAACGCGCCGGCGGACCTGGCCGTCAGCTGCGGTGGCAAACGCCAGCATCACGGTGCAGGCAAATATTGATTTCAATGAAAGCTCCGTTTGTCTTGCGGGTGTCGAGAAGCGCCGGGTAAGTTCACGCGTGCAAAACAACGATGCTCCGCATGCTTGACCCCCGGACGACAGAGCGTCGCAATCCGCGGACCGCCTCAATCGATCTTGCTTCGCCCCTCGAGATCGTTGATGTGATAAACGCCGAAGACCGCCTGGTTCCCGAGGCCGTCGCATCGCAGAGGAAGCAGATAGCCCGGGCGGTAGAGCTCGCCGAGCAAAGCTTCCGGGCAGGCGGCAGGCTCTTCTATGTGGGCGCGGGAACCTCCGGCCGGCTCGGCGTTCTCGACGCGAGCGAGAGTCCGCCGACTTTCAGTGCGAACCCCGAGATGGTCCAGGGGATCATCGCCGGCGGGATGCCCGCCCTGACGCGCGCGCAGGAAGGGGCCGAGGACATCGTTGAAAACGGCGCGAAGGAGATCGACGCGCGCGGAGTCGGGCCCGACGACTTCGTCATCGGTATCGCCGCCTCAGGCACAACTCCCTACGTCCACGCCGCCCTCGCCCGTGCCTCCGCGCTGGGCGCGCGCACCGGGATGATCGCGTGCTCGGCGCTTCCGCAGGCGGTCGTCGATCTGGTCGATGTTGCGATCGTGCCGATAGTCGGACCCGAG
>JBBQZF010000362.1:0-1862 GCA_038208015.1 Gemmatimonadales bacterium | reverse complement strand
GTAGTGGGAGCTTCGCGATCCTCGAGCACGATCGGCTACCAGATACTGGCGAACCTCATACGCCACGGGTTCAACGGTCCGGTGTATCCGATAAACCCCAATGCCGATTCGATTCACTCAATCAAGGCGTACAGGAAGATCGCCGACGTAGACGGGTCAGTCGATCTCGCGGTTATCGTAGTTCCTCGAGTGCTCGTCCCGGGTGTCGTGGAGGAGTGCGGGCAGGCTGGAATAAAAGGTCTCGTCGTCATCTCGGCCGGGTTCAAGGAGACGGGCGGAGAGGGGGCTCAGCGTGAGCGCGAGCTGCTCGAGATGGTGCGGGGATACGGGATGCGAATGGTTGGCCCAAACTGCATGGGCGTGATAAACGTCGATCCCGATATCTCGATGAACGCCACATTTGCTCCTGTGATGCCACCGTTCGGCTCGGCGGCCTTCGTATCACAGTCGGGTGCCATGGGACTCAGCGTTCTCGACTATGCACGGGAATACGGCATCGGGATCGCGCAGTTCGTTTCTGTCGGAAACAAGGCCGACGTCAGCGGCAACGATCTGCTTCTCGAGTGGGAGAAGGATCCGTCGATACGCACGATCCTCATGTATGTCGAGAACTTCGGGAATCCGCGGAAATTCCTCGAGATTGCGTCGCGTGTCACCCGTACGAAGCCGATAATCGCACTCAAGTCGGGACGCTCGACCGCAGGCGCGCGTGCTGCGTCGTCACATACGGGCGCTCTTGCCGCGAGCGACACGACCGTCGATGCACTTCTCGCGCAGGCCGGAGTGCTGCGGGCGGGGTCGGTCGAGGAACTGTTCGACATAACAATGGCTTTCGCCGGGACACAGCGTCTTCCAAGGTCGCGCAGGGTCGCGGTGGTGACGAATGCGGGAGGCCCCGGAATTCTCGCCGCCGACGCGCTCGACGCGCACGGGCTCGACCTGGTCGAGCTGATGCCGGCGACGGTGGAGGCCCTCACGCCGCTTTTTCCTGCCGAAGCGTCGATAAGAAATCCGCTCGACATGATCGCGTCGGCGAAACCCGCCGCATACAAGGCGGCGCTCAAGGCACTGCTGGCCGACGAAGGCGTTGATGCGGTGGTGCCGATCTTCGTTCCTCCGCTCGGTGTCACCCAGGAGGATGTCGCTGAAGCGATCGCCGAAGCAGTCGCTGAGAGTCCGGACAAAACCGTCATTCCGGTGCTGATGGGAAGGGAGGGGTTGCCGCAGGGAAGAGCGGTGATGCATGCAGCCGGATTGCCGGCGTACGTGTTCCCCGAGTCGGCTGCGCGCGCTCTCGACGCGTTATGCCGGCAGCGCGAGTGGGTCGACAGGCCAATCGAGGTCGTGACCGATCTGGAAGCAGACAGAGATGCGGCCGTGGCGATCGTGAAAAACGTCCAACTCGAGGGGCGGACAAAGCTGACGGAGCTCGAGGCACTGGGCATCTGCGAGGCATACGGAATACGAGTGGCCCCCGCCCGCATTGCGACAGGTCCTGATGACGCCGCGAAGATCGCCGCGGCGATTGGTTATCCGGTCGTGATGAAGATCGTCTCGCAGGAGATCGTTCATAAGAGCGATTCCGGCGGAGTAATAACCGGCCTCACGAACGATGCAGATGTCCGGACGGCGTTTGCGAAGATCGTCGAGAACGTAAATCGCGCCGAGCCCGATGCGGCCGTGGACGGGATTCTCGTTCAGAGGATGGTGAAGGGCGGACGGGAAACAATCTGCGGCATAGTCCGCGACCCGTTGTTCGGGCCGCTCGTGATGTTCGGCCTTGGTGGCATCTACGTGGAGGCGCTTGGGGACGTGATGTTCCGCGTCGCCCCGCTCAAAGACTCTGATGCGCGCAACATGGT
>JBBQZF010000361.1:0-1875 GCA_038208015.1 Gemmatimonadales bacterium | reverse complement strand
CCCCTGTTTGGAGCTGCTGGCCACTACTCGTCTTCCTGGGTAACGAGTTTCAGGTTGCCGCGCAGCGCGGCGATCTCGGGGCCGGTCACGTGGAACGAGAGGATACGGGTGCGAAACTGCAGCGCCGAGACGTCAGCCAGGTGCGGCGGCGGATCCGCGACGGCAAAGGCGGGTTCAAGGGTGCCCTTGCCCTCGCCCAGGGACATGGCGTCTCCCAGCGCCTTGCCGGCCAGCGGGTCCCACACGCGCCCTGCGACGGTCGTTTCGATTTCGACGAGCGCCGGGACCGCGGCATAGAGGCCCGCGAGGTAGGCGTGAAGTTCCTGGCCGCCGCTCATGCGGGAATCGGCAGCGCGGGTCGCTTCAAGCCACGCAAAGGCCTTCTCGATGCAGACGACGAGAAGCTTAGGGGCCGGCGCGAAGACCGCCGGATACGGCATCAGGTCCGTGATGTACCAGGCCAGGCGTTCGGAGATCACCCGTGCGGCGCGGTACTGGGTGAAAAAATCTCCCGCAGCATCCACGCGCGCCGCAGCACGCAGCGCGTCGCGCAGCATGTCCTCCTTCGTGGGGTTGATCTGCCTGCGCAGGTTGTCCGCCGCCATGTTCCCGCTCGCCGTCATGCGTGGCCTATTGTGAACTATCGAGCGCTGGAAACGCTGACAAGTGGAATGGGGTGCTCGGAATCATGCACGTCCGCGCTGGAACGGGCTGAGCCGAGGATGGGGATGCGTGCCTTGAGGATCCGTCCGCCCGAGACCTTGGCGATGAACTCGAGGTTGGGCAGGCAACCGAAGAGCGAAGGCGCCACCAGGGGCACCTCCTTTTCCTCCAGCGACTCACTGGTCGTGCCGGAGAAGTGCATGGGCTCGTCGGTTTCGCCCTTGGTGGATTGACCGAGCTTCACGTGGCGGACGATGACCTTGGTCATCGAGTCCGACAGGAACTTCTGGGTCATCTCGTCGAGCGTGCGCAGCGCGATGAGGTTGTTGATGTTGCCGAGCAGCATGAAGGCCTTGTCGGTCGAGTCCATGCGGCTCGACAGGTCCGAGAGCGTCTGCAGGGCGAGCGTCAGTCGCACGCCCGCGCCGCGCGCCTTGTTGAGCAGCTGGATCAGCTTGTCGTTGGCCAGCTCCGCCGCCTCGTCGACGAACACCTCGACGTCGATCGGCTTCTTCTGGAAGTTATAGGTGTCGCCGGCGTAGGCCGTCAGGTCGGAGAGGATCATGGAGCCGACCGCGCCACCGACCATGTGATCGCTCAGCGAGTCGAGGCCGACGTAGAGCACCTGGCCGTTCTTGATGATGGTCTGGAAATCAGTGATCTCCCGAAGGTCGGTGAGATCGTCACCGTCCGGCGAGAGCAGCTTCTCGAGCGTGCCGGCGGTCAGCATCGTGAGCACTGGCATCAGCGCCATGATCATCTTGCCGAAGTGGCTGACGTCGTGCTCGAACTGCGAGATCAGGCCCTCGAGCCCGGTGTGCGGATGGGTCTTCTGCAGGATGTGGCGGTAATGCTGGATGTGCGCGGTCGCGACTGCTTTGTCGTTGTACTTGTCCTGCGCAATGATCTTGGTGAATTCGGTGATGGTGCGCGTAGCCTCTTCCTTGCCAAGGTGCTTGGTGGCGTACGCTGCACAGGCGCGCGTCACCAGAGTTGCCGGGGAGCCTTGCAGGTAGCGCTTGAGCAGTACCAGGGTCGGCCGCTCATGGACGATGAAGAGTCCTTCGAGAATGTTGGTGAGCGCCATCATGCCGAATTCGGTGAAGTTGTCCTGGCGTGGCACCAGCGCCGCGATGCGCGAGGCAAGCTCGGTTGCGCGCGAGAAATTGCGCATCATGTCGAGACGGATCGAGCGGGCCGGAAAGCTCGGAT
>JBBQZF010000360.1:0-1890 GCA_038208015.1 Gemmatimonadales bacterium | reverse complement strand
ACCGTCGGTGTTGAAGGTCCCAGCCGAGATCGGACCGTCCTCGCCGATGTACCAGAGTTCATAGATCTGCTCTTCGGTCAGCGAGCTGAGCCCGTCGACGATGATCGCCGACTGTCCAAGTCCGCCTGACCAGACCAGTGTCGCAACGACGCGTTCCTGGTCGTTGATGTTGGTGAGCTTAATGGTCTCGCGCTGCGCGTCCGGCTGTGCGTTGATCTGAGCCAGCTGCAGCGCCTCCGTCAGGCCGTTACCGCCGTTGAACGCGCTCGTGACGGTGTTGACGCCGAGCAGGACCGCGACCAGGGCAACCGCCGCGACGGCGAAAGCCAGGGGCTGGGAGAACCAGCGCTGTGCAGCCTTGCGCTGGGCACTACCGGAGGACGAACGTGCCGTTGACGCCTTGGCTGTTGGGAGGGCCGGCGAGGTCTCTCTTGCTCCGGCGTGCGCGGTGGGGACCGGCGCAGGTGTAGCAGCCGGATCATCCGTCGATTCAGGACGTGAGGCGTTTACGCGGGGAAGCTGCGGCGTCGAGTCCAGTGCAGCGAGGATGTTGGCACGGAGCGCCGTCGACGGCTCAACGGGTTCGGCGTCGTATCCGAGCGCTGCGGCAACATCGGCGAACCTGTCCGCGTCGCGCCTGGCGCTGCGTGACGATGCCAGGAGGCGTTCGTACTCCGCCTTCTCGTCCGAACTGAGCGCGTCGAGCGCGTACGCTCCGGCGAGCTCGTTCGGGTCTTGCTTCGGGTTCTCGGTCATGATGCCACCCCCAATTCGTCTCGTAGTCTGATCATCCCGTCGCGAACGCGGGTCTTCACTGTGCCGAGTGGCACGGACAGGATTTCGGCTACTTCACTCTGGCTGTAACCGCCGTAGTACGCGAGGGAGACGGCCTGTCGTTGGATTTCGGTCAGGTTCGCCATTGCGCGGCTCACCCGTTCATGTTCAATTGTGATCTCAACGGATTCGGAGACCTGGTCGAAAGCCGGCTCGATGTCGCGGATTCCGATACGAATGTCCCGATCGCGCCCTGCCTGTGAGGCCCGGACCCTGTCGATCGCCCGACGGTGGGCCATGGTCATGATCCACGAGCTGGCTGCACCACGTCCCGGTTCGAACCGGGTGGCGTTTTGCCAGATCTCAAGGAAGACCTCCTGCGCGACCTCTTCGGACTGTGCCTGGTCGATGAGGACCTTGCGGATCAGGCCGAGGACTCGCGGCGCGGTCAGATCGTAGAGCGAAGCGAAGGCCTGCTGGTCACCTGCGGCAACACGACCAAGCAGATCCTCGAGAGTCGAGGACGGCGCGACAGAGTCGCTGCTCGGTCCAGCTGCATTTTCCACAAGGACTAGCATGTCAGGTCCGTCGGCATTGTGGTGACGACTGGCAGACCGGGGGCGGATTCGATCCCTCCGCATCCTGGGCCTTCCTGGGCGGCTTGCTACCCCGGAATGCAGCAACATGGCGGCCGGTCCACGAGGTGGCGTGCTTTCCGAGGGTTGGCGGAGAGCACGAGTTCCGCCGGGAGGGCGGAGCGTGTGCGGAACCGAATTTGTGTGGTCATGTAAGTCATTCGGTGCCCTCGCCGAAACGGTTTGCTGGTCGGGACCGGTTTCAGCCCGCTACCAGACTCTGGCGGCAAATCGCCGGCGTCTCGCCATTTAACTGCAGGAGCCGGGCCGCAAAACGCCTCTCGGCGGAAGGCCGCTCGCAGCGGCAAAAATTGGAGCCCGGGGTTATGCGGCCCGGCCTGAATCAGTGTAACAATTCATCGGCTCGGATGTTCCCTGTTCTCGCCCGGCGAACATCCGTTCTCGTGTGGATGTCCTTGTTCCGAGCTGTGTGGCGACCCCGCTGTCACCGGATCGGTGCGTAGATCCGCAGCCCGCTCTC
>JBBQZF010000359.1:0-1896 GCA_038208015.1 Gemmatimonadales bacterium | reverse complement strand
ATACAGTCATTCTCGAGCCGCAGGCAGTTGGTGACCTGGTGCAGCTCATGGGCTTCTATGCGAATGCGCGCGCGTCAGATGAGGGCCGCAGTCCGTTCTCGAAGGAGGGAGGGGGCAACAAGATCGGCGAGAAGATCATCGATTCCCGGATAAACCTCAGCGCCGACCCGTTCGACCCGATGATTCTTTCCCAGCCATGGGACGGCGATGGGCTTCCACTCGGCAGGCAGACATTCGTCGAGAATGGCGTGCTCAAGGAGCTCTACTACTCGAGATTCTGGGCGCAGAAGATGAGCAAGCAGCCCACGGGGGCTCCGACGTCGTTCATCATGTCGGGCGGTACGACGTCCCTGGATGAGATGATAAGGTCGACTCCGCGCGGGGTTCTGGTGACGCGTTTGTGGTACCTCCGCGAGGTGGATCCGCGCACGATTCTCTACACCGGACTTACGCGAGACGGGACGTTCCTCATCGAGAACGGAAAAATCTCGAGGGCGGTAAAGAACTTCCGCTTCAACGACTCGCCGCTGTTCATGCTGAACAACGTGGAGGCGTTGGGGAGGCCGGTCAGGCTTGCGGGAACGGAAGCGGGGGGAGCTGTCGTTGTCCCGCCGGTGAAGGTGAAGGATTTCAATTTCACTTCATTGTCCGACGCGGTATAGCCGGTGGGGCAGGCGGTACAAGCAGTCCCGCCTGCCCCGATGCGCCCGGAGGGGCGCGAACCCCCAACCAGCTGATCCGAAGTCAGCTGCTCTATCCAATTGAGCTACGAGCGCCGCGGAATTGAAGCTAACTCAGCCTGCTCAAGGCGGAATTGACAGCATCGCCCGCAGGTCGCCAACTTCCGGCGATGACCCAGCTCACACAGCCACCGCAGGTGGGCGATCCCGCCCCCGACTTCGACCTCGAGGCTGACGACGGCTCGCGTGTATCGCTTGAGTCGCTGCGTGGAAAGAACGTCGTCCTCTTCTTCTACCCGAAGGACGACACGCCCGGCTGCACGCGCGAAGCATGTGATTTCCGCGATGCGCTGGCGCGGTTCGGCGAGATGAACACCGAGCTTTTCGGCGTCAGCCCCGACAGTGCGAAGTCACACAGAAAGTTCCGGCAGAAGTTTGCTTTGCCGTACCGTCTCCTCGTCGACGAGGGACACCGCCTCGCTGACGCCTACGGCATCTGGAAGGAGAAGAAGATGTTCGGCGTCACGTACATGGGAGTAGTCCGAACGACCGTGATAATCGACAGGCAAGGGCGAATCGTGCGCGTGTTTCCCGAAGTCAAAGTCGAGGGACACGCCGCCGAAGTCACCGACGCGGTAGAGCAGCTCGGTTGACGCGCTCCGGGCTCGATTCAGCGGACTAAACGCGGCTCGGCGGTGCCTGGTTCTGGTTAGATTTCAGGGAACGGCCCGATTCCGGGGCCCGTCCTGCCTCCCTTCTGGCGCACCGCGCCGACCATCGGGATTCCCATGAGCTACAAGATCCAGCAGCATCGCATCAAGCGCCGCGGGATGAGCTACCACTTTGTCTCGTACGCCGGCCAGCCGGCGAATGTGCGTAAAGGTGAAGAAGCGACCGGACCCATGTGGTACATGATGCGCGCAGGCAAGCGCTGGCCGGTGATGCCGCAAGTCCTCGGGCAAAGTGAGGCCGAGACGATGCGCGAGTTAGGTACCTGGCTCGAGTCGCAGGATGCGCCCGGCACCTGAGTCCAGGAAACAGCTCTTCTCGCCCGACGCATTTCGGCGGTGGATGGTCCCCATCTTGCGCTCGTAGTGATGATTCGCAGGCAAAATGCCGCGATCACACAGGCGAGGTAGCGATGGGAATATTCGACAAGGCAGGGTCGATCTTCGGCGACAAGCCGGAAGATCAGAAGAAAACCGGAGCGTCTCCG
>JBBQZF010000358.1:0-1927 GCA_038208015.1 Gemmatimonadales bacterium | reverse complement strand
ACCCGTCCTGAGCGTCGAGGGCCTGAACAAGACCTTCACCACCGGCTCCGGCACGCTCTTCGGCAAGCGGCGCGTGGTCAAGGCGGTGCAGGACGTGAGTTTCGAGCTCTTCGCGGGCGAGACCATCGGCATCGTGGGCGAAAGCGGCTCGGGCAAGTCCACCGTGGGGCGCTGCCTCGTCCGGCTGGTCGATCCTGATTCGGGCCGGGTGACGATCGACGGGGCTGACATCGCCGAGATGTCCGGCCCGGAGCTGCGCGCGCGGCGCCGCAAGATGCAGATGATTTTCCAGGATCCCTTCTCCTCGCTCAACCCGCGGGCCCGCGTCTCGCGCATCCTGACGGAGGGGCTGATTGCCTACGGCACCCCTTCGAAGGAGGCGATGGAAAAGGCCCGCGGCCTGCTCGAGATGGTCGGCCTCGACCCGTCGGCCATGGGCCGCTTCCCGCACGAGTTCTCCGGCGGCCAGCGCCAGCGCATCGGCATCGCCCGCGCGCTCGCTCTCGACCCCGCCATCATCATCGCGGACGAGGCCGTCTCCGCCCTCGACGTGTCGATTCAGGCGCAGGTGCTCGACCTGCTCGCCGACCTCAAGACGCGGCTGAACCTCTCGATGGTCTTCATCACCCACGACCTGCGCGTCGCGGCCCGCATCTGCGACCGCATCATCGTCATGCAGAACGGCAGGATCGTCGAGATGGGGCCGACGGGAAGGGTGTTGCAAGACCCCGATACCGCCTATACCCAAAGTCTCCTGGATGCGATTCCGGGGCAGGACTACGAACGCGCCCTCGCACGGGCCGACTAGCTCCCCCGCCGCATCCGTCCAGATTGGACAGCACCATGACCGAAGTCGGCACCGACCAGAAGACCCTGCTGCTCACCGGGGCCAGCCGCGGCATCGGCCACGCCACCGTCAAGAAATTCGCGCGCGAGGGTTGGCGCGTCATCAGCTGCTCGCGACAGCCCTTCTCGCCCGAATGCCCCTGGCCCGGCGGTGCGCGCGATCACGTGCAGGTCGACCTGAGCAACCCCAACAGGATCATGGAGGCGGTGGAGGAAATCCGCGCCCTGCTCGACGGCAAGGCGCTTCACGCGCTGGTGAACAATGCGGGCATCTCGCCCAAGGGTCCCGAGGGCGAACGTATCAGCACGCTCGACACCGACCTGCGTGTCTGGGGCGAGGTCTTTCACGTCAACTTCTTCGCCTCCGTCGTGCTGGCCCGCGGATTGCAGCGGGAGCTTTCGCTCGGCAAGGGGTCCGTCGTCAACGTGACCTCCATCGCGGGCTCGCGCGTGCATCCCTTCGCCGGTGCCGCCTACGCCACCTCAAAGGCCGCGCTCGCCGCCCTGACCCGCGAGATGGCACACGACTTCGGCCCCCTCGGCGTGCGCGTCAACGCCGTCGCCCCAGGAGAGGTCGACACGAGCATCCTCAGCGAGGGCACCGACAGGATCATCGCCACCCTGCCGATGCGCCGCCTCGGCCAGCCGCAGGAGGTCGCCAACGCGATCTACTTCCTCTGCTCGGATCAAAGCTCCTACGTCACCGGGGTCGAGATCGAGGTAAACGGCGGCCAGCACGTCTGATGCGCGACGCGCGCAACCGCAATGACGGGCCCGCGCCCGGCCTGGTCTGAGCGCGGCACCCATATCGGCTTTCCTGGCAGCAAGCTTCATCTTTGGGGCAAGCTCTGCAACCCGAGCGGTCAGGCGGCCAACCTGCTCCAGACCCTTTTGCCGCGTTCCCGAACATCGTCAGGCAGCGCTGCGTCATCACCTGCGATCGGACATTGAGACCGCATTGCGCTCACCCAAGGAAAAGCCATAATACCAGCGGTTCAATCAACTGACCGTCATCCAATTTCTTTGTGTGATACCAGCGGTTCAATCAACTGACCGTCATCCAATTTCTTTGTGTGATTGA
>JBBQZF010000357.1:0-1935 GCA_038208015.1 Gemmatimonadales bacterium | reverse complement strand
GGCTCCGTCGTCCTTGAATCCCATCTCGACGACAAGGGGGAGATCGATCATCCGAAGCTTCGCGAGACCATCCGCACCGCCGTTCGTGCCCTTGATAACGTCATCGACATCAACTTTTACCCGACCCAGCCGGCCGCAACGGCGAACCAGCGGCACCGTCCGATCGGACTCGGAGTGATGGGCCTCCAGAACGCGCTTTACCGCCGCGACGTGGCCTTCGGATCGAGCGAGGCCGTCGCATTCAACGACGAGTTCATGGAAGCGGTCGCCTACTACGCCTACGAGGCGTCGAGTGATCTCGCGGCCGAGCGCGGCACCTATTCATCCTACGAGGGATCGAAATGGCATCGCGGATTGCTGCCCGGTGATACCATTGACCTGCTGGAGATTGAACGCGGAGTCAGGATCAACGTTCCTCGCGGCGGAAAGATGGACTGGGACAGCCTGCGGAGGAAGATCAAGAAGCAGGGGATGCGGAACAGCAACGTCCTCGCCATCGCGCCGACGGCGACGATCTCGAACATCATGGGCAGCACGCCCTGCATCGAGCCTACTTACAAGAACCTCTTCGTGAAGAGCAACCTCTCCGGCGACTTCATCGTTCTGAATCCCTTCCTCGTCCGCGACCTGAAGAAACTCGGACTCTGGGGACCGGAAATGATCGACCAACTCAAGTACCACGACGGGGAACTGGCGAATATCGTGGATATCCCCGCTCGGCTGAAGGAGAAGTACGCCACCGCGTTCTCCATCGGCTACGAGTGGCTCATCGATGCGGCCGCCCGCCGTCAGAAGTGGATCGACCAGTCGCAGTCGGTGAATCTCTTCCTCGCCGATCCGGAAATGAAGACGCTCTCGCACATGTATCGGGCCGCGTGGCACGCGGGACTCAAGACGACATATTACCTCCGCACCCTCAGCGCCTCGAACATCGAGAAGGCGACGGTGAACGTGAAGAAGGAGGTGCGGGGCGCAGCCGCGACCCAAGGGGCGGGCGGCGTGCCGGTGGCGGCGGTCGCTCCCGCGAAAACCTACACCGAGGCCGAGATCAAGGCTTGCAGCATCCAGGCGATGCTGAACGGCGAGGAATGTGAGGCCTGCCAGTAACTTTCCGGACGCGGTTTTCCACGTCCAGAAGAACAACAAACGATGAAAATACCAAGTAACCCGAAGGTCGAAAGCCCTGGAGAAATCGTCATTGGCTTCCCGGTTCCGGGAGTCGGCGACGACAGCCAGCCGTCTCCGATGGGTTCCGTGATTCTGGCGGACTGATCCCTACGGGGAGCGTCCGTCGGCTTCAGGTTCCCGTCATGGGACGGCGCGTTTGAAACCAACAGCCAACCACGAGGCGGCACCCGTTTTCCGGAAGGAAGGGCGGGTGCCGTTTTGCTTTGCGGGCGAGCGGCGGTCAGTCGGTGACCCAGATTTCGACACGTCGGTTGAGGGCACGGCATTCCTCGGTGTTGTTGTCCGCGATGGGGGAAGCCTCACCCTGACCCTCGAAGGTGACACGGTCGATGGGAATTCCCTGCGAGACGAGATAGTTGCCGAGATTCTGTGCGCGGCGGATGCTGAGGGCAAGATTCAGCGAGGCAGTCGATTCGCTCGAGGTGTGGCCGATAAGATGGAAGCGGGCTTCGGGGAAGTCCGCGAGCACGGCGCGAACGTCGCCGAGCACGCGGCTGTTCTCGCCCTCGGCGACGTCGATGTTCTTCGAAAAGCGCACGGGGGCGATCTCGGGCGGCGAGGTAGGCCGGGCTTTCAGCCGTTGGATCTCGACCTCCAGCTTTTTGCGCGCGATCATCGCGGAAAGGAGTTCGGCGCGGACCTTGTTCGCGGTCTCCTCGGAATCGGCGAGTTTCCGGCCCAAGGCCTCCCGATCGGCGAGGAAGGCGGCGCTTTCGCCTTCCCAGGTTTTTCCGCGATTCCGGAACG
>JBBQZF010000356.1:0-1939 GCA_038208015.1 Gemmatimonadales bacterium | reverse complement strand
GGGGTGGGGGATGAACTGCCTTGCCTTCTCTAATGTTGCCACTCCTTTTACTTCCACTATCAACGAGATCATGGCGCCATCCTCACAGGATATTCAGCGGCAGCTTGCCGCGTTGAAGGAGTCGATCCGCGACGAGATCGTCGCCTCACTGACCCGCAATGCGCCGCAGCTTCTCCGGAGCAACGAGCTGTCGAAGATCCTCGGCATCCCCGCCGAGTCGACCGATTACAACATCGTCCGCGAAGTCCTCGAGGAGCTTGAGGAGCAGAAGATCATCTTCATAGGACCGCGCCGCCGCTACGGCCGGGTCGTCCCCGACACCGAAGTGGTCGGCCGTCTTCGGATGGTGGAATCGGGTCGATGGGTCTTGATCCCCGAGGAAGGAACGCAGCCGGCTCTCCGGTTCGACCGTGATGGAATCGGCATCGGCTTCCACGGCGACCTTGTCCGCGCTCGTCCGCTGTCGGCGGCGCTTGCCGAGGAAATCCCCTGGGGCGAGGTGACGCAGATCGTCGAGCGCGCGACCGACCGGATCGTCGGCACGCTGCGGGAAGGACGGGATATCTATCTGCAGCCGGACGGCAAGAAGATTCATCGCACGATCACGATCTCACGCAAGCACCTCAACGGCGCGAAGATCGGCGAGAAGGTCGTGGTGGAACTGATGGAGTGGGAGGATCATGAGGCCGATCCGTGCGGCAAGGTCGTGCGACGCGTCGGCAAAGCTGGGGAGATGGGAGCAGAGCTCGCCTCGCTCCTCGAAGAGTTCGACGTCCGCATCGAATTCCCCCAGGAAGTCGATGCCGACGCCGAGAGCTTTCCGTCGAAGCTGAGGGCATCCGACCTCAAGGGCCGCCGCGATCTGCGGGGCGATACGATCATCACGATCGATCCGGAGGACGCGCGCGACTTCGACGACGCGATCTCGATCAAGCAGCTGGAGAACGGCGACGTTCTCCTCGGCATTCATATCGCCGACGTCAGCCACTACGTGACCGAGGGGAGCGCGCTCGATCAGGAAGCGTTCCTGCGCGGCACGTCGATCTATCTGGTCAACGGCGTCGTGCCGATGTTGCCGGAACGGCTCTCGAACGATCTTTGCTCGCTTCGTCCGAACGAGGACCGGCTCGCCTACAGTGTCGAGGTTCAGCTTTCTCCGAACGGCGCCATCCGCGGCTACGAGATCTTCAAGAGCGTCATCCGTTCGACGCGTCGCTTCAGTTATGAGGAAGCGCTCGCCATCCTCCAGGAGGAGAAGGGAGATTATGCCGACGAACTCCTCGCCGTCAACCAGATCGCGCACGTCATGCGCCGTAATCGCCAGCGGAAGGGAGCGGTCGACTTTAACTCGACCGAGCTGAAGTTCAAGCTCGACGAGGAAGGGAAGCCGATAGCCGTGATACCGAAGCGGGCAACCGAGTCGACACGACTGATCGAAGACTGCATGCTGTTGGCCAACCGCGTTGTCGCCGAGCATATCGGCACGTTCAAGCATCTGGAGAAGCGCCGCCGCGGTGGCGATCTCAACCCCTTCCTCTACCGCATTCACGACACGCCGCCGAAGGATAAGCTGATCGAGCTGGCGAACTTCGTAAAAGGTTTAGGCTATTCGATCCCGATTGATGGGGTCCAGCCGAAGGACTTTCAGAAGCTGATCGAAGACGCACGTGTGGGCGGCCATGAGTATGTGATCAGCCAGGTCGCGCTCCGTTCGATGGCCAAGGCGGTTTACTCCGAATTCAACGTCGGCCACTTCGGTCTCTCATTTCCCTGGTATACGCACTTCACCTCGCCGATCCGGCGCTACCCCGATCTGATCGTCCATCGTCTGCTCAACGAGTATCAGCAGGGGATGAGCGGCGACCGCTTGCGGGAGCATGCCAAGGAGATCGGCCCGATCGCCGATCACTCCTCGGCGCGCGAGCGCGTCGCCACCGAC
>JBBQZF010000355.1:0-1956 GCA_038208015.1 Gemmatimonadales bacterium | reverse complement strand
GCCGTCGGCTGGGGACGGCATGGTTGTGTTTGGCGGATGGACCACGGCGCATGTGGCCGGCCGCTCCCGGATTGAATCGGCATTCGACGGAGACTCCGGTGTCTCCGCAGCGTCAATGAAGGACCCTGCGGCCTTCTTCGCCCAGTTCGATGTGAGCAAGGACGGCAAGCTGTCGGTGGACGAATTTCCCAGGAGCCGCGCGCGTGATGCCTTCAACTTCATGGACAAAAACAAGGATGGCTTCGTGGAGATGGAGGAATGGGCACCCATCTACACGGAGCAGGGAACCAGGCCCGGTCGCAACGTGATTCTCGGCATCGCGGCCGGCGGTAAAGGCGACGTCACGGCGACGCACGTGAAATGGGAATCAACGAAAGGACTGCCCTACGTTTCCTCACCACTGGTTCATCGCGGACGGGTTTATTTCGTCAAGGCGGGCGGTTTCCTTTCCTGTGTGGATTTGAAGACGGGCCAGGCTCACTACGAATCCGAACGGCTGGGTGTCGCTGGCGAGTATTATGCGACCCCGGTGGCGGTCGGCGACCACATCATCGTCTGTGCCCAGCGCGGGAGCGTATTGGTGTTGCAGGACGGGAACGAATTGAAAGTGGCCGCCCGAAACGAACTGGGAGAATCCATCTTCGCGACGCCGGCCGTGGTAATGAACACCTTGTATTTGCGCGGCGAGAAAACCCTGTGGGCCTTCGGTGCGGCCTCTGAAGCTGGCAGCAAGAAAGCCCAAACGCCGTAATCCATGAAACCGACACGCACCGCCATGCTGATCGCCGGGGACCTCCCCGACACGGCCGAAAAAGATTAAATTCCGTGTCCGTTTTTCCCACGCTTCTGCAAGGGTGTCCCCTGAAATGACTTCTTCCGCCCACGACTTCTTCGTCCGCGCCCTCGAATTGCCGGAGTCCGGGCGCGACGCCTTCCTCGATGAGGCCTGCGGCGGGGACGCCGAGCTTCGTCTCGAGGTCCAGCGCCTGCTGGTCGATGCCGCCCGGGCCGAAGCCCTCGTCGGCGCCAGCGAGGGCGAGACCCTCGTCGGAGTCCCCGGATCGGCTTCCGGCGCTTCCAGCGGCACCGAAAAGGAAGGCGACCGGATCGGGCCTTACAAGCTGCGCGAGCAAGTGGGCGAAGGCGGATTCGGCACCGTGTGGGTGGCGGACCAGGAGAAGCCGGTGCGGCGGCGCGTGGCGCTGAAGATCATCAAGCCGGGGATGGACACCAAGGAGGTCATTGCGCGCTTTGAACAGGAGCGGCAGGCGCTGGCGATGATGGATCACCCGAACATCGCCCGGGTGCTCGACGCGGGCACGACCCTGCTGGGGCGACCGTTCTTTGTCATGGAACTGGTGCGCGGGGTGAAGATCACGGAATACTGCGACGAGCAGAAGCTCTCGACGCGGGAGCGCATTGAGTTGTTCATCACCGTCTGCCAGGCGGTGCAGCACGCGCATCAGAAAGGCATCATTCACCGCGACATCAAGCCGTCGAACATCCTCGTGACGCTGCACGACGGCGTGCCGATACCGAAGGTGATTGATTTCGGCATCGCCAAAGCCACGGAGGGGCGACTGACCGACAACACGGTTTACACGCAGTTGCACCAGTTCATCGGCACCCCGGCCTACATGAGCCCGGAGCAGGCGGAGATGAGCGGGCTGGATATTGACACGCGCAGCGACATCTACAGCCTCGGGGTTTTGCTCTATGAACTGCTGGCCGGCAGCACGCCGTTTGATGCGAAGGAGCTGATGTCCCTGGGCATTGACGCGATGCGCCGGACGATCCGCGAGAAGGAGCCGCAACGGCCCAGCACGAAGTACGGGCGGCCCACGTCGGGCGTGCCCGCATCGAGCACCTTGGCGATGTTCGGATGATCCATCATCGCCAGCGCCTGCCGCTCCTGCTCGAAGCGCGCGATGACCTCCTTCGTATCCATCCCCAGCT
>JBBQZF010000354.1:0-1991 GCA_038208015.1 Gemmatimonadales bacterium | reverse complement strand
CATCAGCGATACCGCCATTGTGGCGATTCCGAACACCATCAGCATCGCGCCAGCGTTCGTCGCCGCGCCCTGAATGAACACGAGCGCATACGCAGCGACTATCGCAATAGTCGCGATGACGAGACCGGATATCGCGAGACGTTTCGTCATCATATGGCGTAAAGGGCGTCGAGCTGCGCAGAGTATTTCTCCAGCACGGCGTTGCGCCTGACTTTGTGGGTCGGGGTCAGTTCGCTTGCAGCGACCGAAAGCTCCCTGCCGATCGTGACGAAGCGCCTTATGCTCTCGGCGCGCGACAACGTGGTGTTCACCTGGTCCACAGCTCTCTGTATCTCGACCGCGACCCTGGGATGTGCTGCGAGCTCGTCGTGAGATCCGGTGATTCCTTCAGCTTTCGCCCATGCTTCGAGTGAGTCGGTCCTGAGCGCGATGAGCGCCGACACGAACTGCCGTCCTTCAGCATGCAGGACCGCGTGCGCTATGAGCGGATGCGCGGCGAGCTTCGCTTCTATAGGTAGCGGGGCGACCATCTTTCCATTCGAGAGCGCAAGAAGCTCTTTCTTCCTTCCAGTGACGCGCAGCCTTCCGCTCGAGTCGAGCGTGCCAAGGTCACCCGTGCGAAGCCACCCGCCGTCATCGGTGAACACTGCGCGGGTGTCTTCGGGCATATTGTTGTAGCCGCTGAATGTCAGCTCGCACCTTCGCACGAGTATCTCGCCATCTGCGGCGATCCTGATTTCAGTCCCCGGCATCGCCATACCGGATGTGTCGAATGTCGGGTCGCCGGGCCTGTTGAACGACACGCAGAGGTGCTCTGTCAGCCCATAGGCGCCCAGTACTGTGATTCCTCGCTTCGCGAGCTCTTCGGCAACCTCCGTCGAAAGCGCCGCTCCGCCCGACGTCGCAAGCCTGACCCTTCCACCGAGTATCTCATTCGCCGATGCATCTTCGGCCCGGGAAAGACCAAGGAGTTTCTCGTAGTAGCGGGGCAGGCCGCCGAAAAGCGTCGGCCTGTACGAAGCCGCCGCCTGCCAGAGATACGACGCGTCCTCGACGAGCATCGCCTCCATCCCGCAGACGATCCGCGTATACATCCCCGCGATTCGCTCGGCCGCATGGCTGAACGCGAGGAACGAGAGCGTAGTGTCTGTATCGAGAAGTCCCAGCGCTTCCCTGATCGACTGGGCAGATGCCTCGATGCAGCCGTGAGAGAGGACGGCTCCCTTCGGCTCTCCAGTCGAGCCCGACGTATAGATGATTATTGCCGGGTCTTCGCGACGCGCCGCTCGAGCGATTGCCTCGATTTCCTCCCGTAGCCCGGCGACACCTGCGAGCGCCGCGGCTCCGATAGCCAGCCACTCGTCCCAGCTTATCGTCTCGGGGTGCGTGAGACTGGTCGTTGTAATGATCACTTCGAGCGCGGGGAGCTTGTCGCGCATCGCCATTACAACGTCGAGCTGTTCCCGGCTGTCGACAACCAGGACAGCGGCTGCAGAATCCACCAGCATTCTCTCTATCTGCACCGGTGCGCTGGTGGGATAGATGCCGACGCTCGTCTTTCCGCAGAGCAGGGTTCCGATGTCGGCGACCGGCCAGTGGAAATCGTTCCCGGCCAGGATCGCGACTGAGCGGATCTCTTTCGCCGGGCAGTTGATGATGGCGGCGGCGAACTGAATAGCGAGATCGTTCCACGCGCCCCACGTGATGACACTCGCGCCATTTGCTGCGGCGCTCAAGCGCAATGCAACGCGGTGAGGGTGGAGCGCTGCGCGCTCGAGGAAATGCACTGGAATTGTCCGGCTCACGACTGTTGCTCCGGCTGATTCCATCTGAGCGCCATGCTCGCCATCGCGAGGCCAGCCCCTGATGCCGTGAGCATGACGAGATCACCTGACTCGAGGCGGCCGGCGCGAGCCGCATCGTCGAGTGCCATCGGAAGACAGGCAGATCCGGTGTAACCCCACTTCTGCATCACGGTGTGGGCTTTTTCA
>JBBQZF010000353.1:0-2006 GCA_038208015.1 Gemmatimonadales bacterium | reverse complement strand
GGCGGCGAAGAGACGAACGATCCACGCCTGTCGCGCTCGCTTGCCGAGCTTGGCGATTTGTTCGTCAACGATGCCTTCGGGACTGCGCACCGCGCACACGCGTCGACGGCGGGAATCTGCGAGTTCCTCAAGCCCGCAGTCGCCGGGCTCCTCATGGAACGCGAGCTCGACTACCTCGCCAAGGCACTCGACGGTGCCGGGAAGCCCTTCATCGCGATACTCGGCGGATCGAAAATCTCGGGCAAGATCGATGTGATCGAGGCGCTGCTTCCAAAGGTTGACGGACTCCTCGTGGGAGGCGCGATGGCCTGCACGTTCTATCGCGCAATGGGACTGGAGACAGGTGAGTCGCTTGTTGAAGAGGACAAGGTTGAGCTGGCGGCGGAGCTACTCGAGAAATGGGGAACGCGGATAACGCTCCCGCACGATGCGATGGTGGCTCCCGGAAGGGAGCGGCCTGATGCAGCGCACGCGGTTCATCGGGACGCTATTCCCGCTGGTGAAGCAATGCTCGACATCGGGCCACGCACTGCTGAATCGTTCGCGCGCGCGATCGCTTCCGCTCAGACGATTCTATGGAACGGGCCGATGGGTGTGTTCGAGACGCCGCCCTTCGACAAGGGAACGTCGGCAATCGCTGCGGCGATGGCGGATGCGACAGCTCGCGGGGCGACCACGATCGTCGGGGGAGGTGATTCCGCCGCCGCGGTCGCACAGGCGGGACTCGCCGAACGGATGAGCCATGTGTCGACGGGTGGCGGTGCGTCTCTCGAGTTCCTCGAGGGTAAACCACTGCCAGGTGTCGAAGCACTGGACGACCGCACATGAACCGGCCCGTGCTCGCGGCAAACTGGAAGATGAACAACGGACCGACGATGGCCCGCGAGTTCATGCAGGCGTTTCTCGACCAGTACCCGCGCCAGAACGACCGGACGATCCTGTTTTTTCCGCCGGCATTGTCATTCGCCGCAGTCGCCGAAGCGATCGAGGACCGCCGTGACATTCTGCTCGGCGTGCAGAATGTGTACTGGCAGGACCAGGGAGCATACACCGGGGAGATCTCCGTCGGCATGGCGCGCGACGCCGGCGCGCGGGTGATTCTCGTCGGGCATTCCGAGCGAAGGCACGTGTTCGGCGAGTCGGACGACGAAACGGCGATGAAGTGCGCCGCGACTGAACGCGCGGGCATGACGCCGTTGCTGTGCGTCGGGGAAAAACTCGAGGAGCGCGAAGCCGGCCAGGCGTCGGAGATCGTGGTGAGGCAGCTGCGCGCCGGCTTCTCGCAGATGAAACAGCTCGCGAGCCGTGACGTGATGGTAGCGTACGAGCCCGTGTGGGCGATCGGCACCGGCCGCACCGCGACCCCTGAAGATGCGACGACGATGCATGGGATCATCAGGCAGGAGCTGAAGGAGCTTTGCGGTGACCGCGCCCGGGCGACGCCGATTCTCTACGGGGGAAGCGTCAATCCGGGGAATGCTTCGACGCTTCTCAGTTCAGCCGAGGTCGATGGGCTCCTCGTCGGCGGAGCGAGTCTTGATGCAGGATCCTGGCTCGCTATAGCAAAAGGATGAAGGAATTCTCGCTGGGGGCAGAGGCGGTTAAAAGCCGCGTTTTGAGTTTCCAGTGATCAGTTTTCAGTCTTCAGTTTCCGTTTGACGGGGAGAGGTCGTCCGATCGACATGACCAGGGGTGCACAGATGGTATCTGCGGCCTGATAAGGCAGCGCAATTTCAAGGTCCCAACGGAAACGGGAAACTGAAAACTGACCACTGGAAACTCAACACGCCGCTGACGAAGTGGGATTGTAGACATATGGTCAAACCCGGTATATTAAAAGGTTATACCTGCCGACTCTAACAAGCTGAAATGCTCTATAACATCCTGCTCGTAATTCTCGTCCTCGACGCCATTGTCCTTACGGCGGCGATCCTGCTTCAGGCCGGAAAAGGCGGCGGTCTCGCCGCCAATTTCGGCGGAGCCAGCTCGTCCCCCGATGCCTTCGT
>JBBQZF010000352.1:0-2110 GCA_038208015.1 Gemmatimonadales bacterium | reverse complement strand
TGGGCGAACAGACAGGCCGTTCCCCAAAGAAGCTTCTTGCCCGTGCGCTTCTGCTCTTCCTCAAGAACATCGGCGACGGCGTCGAGGTTGGCGTTGCTCTCGGCGAGGCTTTTCCCTTCCGGAGCCACGTCCCGGTCGTGGAAGCAATAGTAATCGATCCCGAGCTTCTCCATGAACTCGAAACAGACGCGCACCCGGTTCTGCGCGTTCTCGATGGAATCAGTGCCATCATCCCAGGGACGCAAGGCCGTTCCCGCACCAAAGGGATCGGACAAGGGATTGCGCATCGCGTGCCAGTAGGCGACCGAGAAGCGCAGATGCTCCCTCATCGACTTGCCGCCGACAATTTCTTCAGCGTCGTAGTGCTTGAACGAGAGTGGGTTCTTCGAGTTCTTACCCTCGAACTTGATCTGCGGAATATCTGGAAATGCTTCTTTGGCCATGGCCGCAGATTGAAGCAGTTTCTCGCCCAACGTCAATCACGGAATTCTCTCCCGATTGCCCCACATGCGGGACAATCAATCACGGTGTCGACTCCGTTGCTTCAGGAAGGGGCTCCCCATCACTGACTTTCTCATCCGCGGTGATCGGGACGGACATGTTCAGAAAGACAGGACTTGAGTTGACCGCGTTGTTCGAGAAGGCGTTGATCGCCTTGCCGGCCAGTTGAATCGCTGCCCCGAGAATTGCGCAACCCGAAAACGAAGTGACCACGAAGGCCGAAAGAAGGAACATGCGGAGGGGAGCAAGGAGGCGTTTCATACAAGAAGGGGGATCGGAATTCGAAGCAGTCCCAGAATCCCGCGACAACACCCCGATGGCAAGACGGAAATCGGCATCGGTAAGCAGCTGTCGTGCGAGACCACTCGCAATCTACCCGGGACGCCGAACGTAGATCGCCTTCCACTCATCGATGCCGGCGAAGGCCGTGCCCTCCGGCGTGATTCCCGAAGGATCGACGCTCGCCGACGTTTTCTTCGGATCGCAGCGGGTGCGCCAGCGGCCCACCGGATCAAAACTCCTCAGAGCCAAGCCCGCGGGATCGATCTGGGAAAACCGTGGCATACACCGGAAATGCGTCCCGGGTCGGGAATCCATCACGTGCGATCAGGATCCGGCCCAGCGGAAAACCACCGGTTTCTCCATCTCGGCGTGCAGGCTCTGGTGCACCGGACAGCTCAAGGCGGCCAGCTCAAGCGCCCGCCGATCAGGATGATCCTCGGGCAAGGGCACCTCGATTTCGATGGCCAGCCGCACGATCCGGCGCGGCAAGTCCGCCGACATCGTCTTCTCAACGCTCGCCTTCGCACCCTCGATCACCAGACCTTTCCGGCGGGCATAAATGCCCATGATTGTCAGCATACACGCGCCCATGGCGGTGCCCACGAGATCGGTTGGGGAAAAAAGCTCGCCTTTTCCCTCGTTGTCGACCGGCGCGTCGGTGACCAGTTCGGCCCCGGAGGGACCGTGGATCGCCCGCGTGTGCAGGTCGCCTTCATAGATGACATCGACTTTAACCATAATGCGGGGAGAATGCATCGCTTCCCGCCAATCGGCAACTAATCGTCGCCCCGCACCAACACAACCCGGAAGCCGTAAAGCGGGAGCCGCCGGTCCGACACGACCGGACGCCGTGCCGCCGCCCTGAGATTCTCCTCGGATCCGGTGGCGTAGTCCCCGCCCCGTGTCACCGCCCACTTCGCCACCGCAGAATCTCCCCCGAACAGATCCTCGACGAACTCGGTCACATTCCCGGCCATATCGTGGAGTCCGAACGCGTTCGCCTTGAACGAACCGACCGACGCGGTGAAGGGAATCTCGTCGTCGTAGCCCGCGATGACGTTCTCGGGTCCGAGTTCCACCGCCGCCGAGGCATCCGCGAAATTTCCACTTCCCTTCGGAGGCGGCCATTCCCTGCCCCAGGGATAACGCTTGTCGTCCCACATCGCCGCGCCGCGCGCCGATGGCGTCTCTCCCGTTTCCTGATCCAGGCCCGCCGCCCGACTCCATTCGGCATCCGTCGGCAGTCGGTAATGGTCGTCCGGCCCGATCCGGTCCAACGCGCGCTCATGCTCCGTCAACCACTCGCAGAAGTCCCGCGCGTCGTTCC
>JBBQZF010000351.1:0-2116 GCA_038208015.1 Gemmatimonadales bacterium | reverse complement strand
TTACGACGACCGTTCGTTCGGAACGGTCGCAGCCGCGGCCTCTTCTCTCGCCATCGGCCTGGCGGCGATATACTGGGCCTCCCGCACCGGACTGGCGAATCCCGTGAGACCGGTTGTCGAGGTGACTGCGCTTTCGCTGTTCATGATCAACGCTCCGTATGTGGCGCGGATGATCTCACGCAGGATTGGCGTCGTGACGTCGTGGGCGACTTCATATTCGACCTACTGGCTTGGCGCGGTGCTTTTCACGCTCCTTGCCGGCAGGTTCACAGGGTCGCCTGCGCTGATCGTGTTTGTCGTCGCCGGCATTCTGGCTTTCGCGGTGTCGATGGGTCACTGGCTGCGCACCGGATCCCTGTGGCGGTCGGCAACCGTTGTCGCCGCCGCGCTTGCGTTCTCGACCTTTGCCGGCGGCGTGGTCTGGGGGCGGATCTACAAGAGCCCGCTGTTCATGGAGATGTTTTCCCTGAATGGCATAGTGCACCACGATCCGGTCGGGCTCGCGGGCCTGGCGAACATGCTTATCACGTACGGAGTGCCGACACCGGGGCTCGACGGGATTCCGCACATGGCCTACCACTGGGGCACGCCATGGATGTTCGCGCAGCTGTCGCAGCTCCTCGGTACCAGCACGCTCGAGTTCTACAGCTTCGGCTACGTGGTGACGATCGTTCCGTTTTTTTTCGGCGGAATGTTGTGTTTCGCGACTGAGCTGCGCGGCGCGCTGAATCGGGCGGAGGGCAGTGACCTTCGCGACAATCTCTTGCTCCCGGCGATTCTCCTCATCGCGGTCATCGGCGTGTTCCCGATCACGGGGATGGACGCGATGGGCGTGTGGACATCGAACCTGATGATCTCGGAATCGTACGCCGCCGGGCTTCCTGTCGCGCTGCTTCTCCTTGCGATCACGGTTCTGTGGTGGAAAGGGGGAGCGCACGGATGGATCTTCCCGGCGCTCGTGCTTCCGCTGGGAATTCTTGTGCTCGGGTACCTGAAGATCTCACTGATGATCCTCGGGTTCCTCGCGGTCGTCTATGCCGGTGTGAGGAAGCGGCTTTACCGCCAGCCGGGTTTCATCGTTATCGGGATTGCGTTGACAGCGGCATTTCTCATCACGTGGTCGAACGTCTCGCTGCCCGAGCATCGGGAGGGGATCGTCCCGCTCGACTTTCTCAAAGGATTCGTTCCCCCCGCGTGGTGGCCGTTTTTCTTACTCCTCCACCTGTTCTGGTCGGTGCTCTACGTCACGCTGCGATTTCGCGCCGAGTCAGTCAGAAGCTTCGGCGACGTGCGCGAGGCAGTGCGGGAAGGGCGGATTCTCGACGCGGAGGTCGTCACCCTCATCGCAGTCGCCGGAGTCGGCCCCGGGCTCGTCACGCACATCGACGGCGGCTCGGCATTCTACTTCTCGGATATTCAGCGCTGGCTCTCGGTGGGCCTGCTGATTGCCGGAGCGGGAACGCTCCTTCGGCTTCCATCTCTCCGCGGGCCTGGCGCGCGAACCGGCTCTTTCTCGACAGGGAAGGTCAGGATGAGCACTGTCCTGATTACGCTCCTCGCTTTACCACTCGCCGTTTCGATGGGAGCGAACTTCGTTCACTGGACGAAGCGCATGCTTGCCGCGAACGCCGCAACGAGAGAAGGGGTGGCCGCGGCCGGCGGTATCGAAGGCACGCGCAATCATCTTATCCTCACCGAGCTTCAACGGCTTGCACAGCTCCCGCGTACGGAGCGCAGGAGAACCGCACTGTTCATCCCGCAGAGCGAGACGCGCTACTGGGCGCTTCTTGCCAGGGATGGCGCATGCAGCTTCTCAGGCCACGTCGCGCCGACGCTGGCGGGGATGGCGATGGTGGATGGAATGCCGCCGCACGGTTGCACCCTCAGCCGCTATTACGGGCTGGGGCTGTTTGAGCCGCGAAAGCGTCCGCAGGTGCCTGCGGACACGCTCCCTGCGGCGCTCTGCGACCGAGCCGCACGATATGGTCTTTCCCGCGTGATGACTGCGCACTTCGACTCAACAGGCCGCGCCACTACACGCGTCGACGAATGTCAGACCGCGCAATAGCGATCGACGACAGGGAAACGATCGTCGTCGGCGGGACGATCTCGGCAG
>JBBQZF010000350.1:0-2123 GCA_038208015.1 Gemmatimonadales bacterium | reverse complement strand
CCCGCTCCAACGCCACCAGGCGGGCATGCTCCTCGGTCGTCGTCCCGGGCCGTGCCCCTTCGTTGATCTCGGCTCGCTGAACCCACCCGCGAAGCGTGTCCGGCGGGACACCGAGCTGCTGCCCGACCCTCGTGCAGACCCGACGCCTGCCCCCAACTCATCACGCGCATCGAGCACAAGCTGAACCGCACGCCGTCGAAGTTCATCCGGATATCTACGTTGTGATGGCATTGGTCCTCATCCTCTTTCGGGGAGTCAAGAACCTCCGTTAAACCCGGGGCGAGACAGTCTGACTGATCGCCTGATCGAGCCGGTCCCGCCGGGCGACGGTCTCGACCACTGCTTCGTAGTGCGCGTCGAATGCCGTCGTGAAAGCGAGGTCGCCGCCGCGGTGCGACCGCAGCCACACATCGTACTTCTGCGTCCAGGCGTCACCGTCCGCATAGATGAACCCGTGCCGCAGCAGCAGCTTCGACAACCGGTGCCTTGCGGACATCAGATCCTGCGGAATGTCCTCGCGGGAACGCACCAAATCCCGTGCGGTCTCCTCCTCGACGGACGGCACCGTGATCGCGGTGATCTCGTCCGGCTTCAGCAACCGGGCCAGATCAAACGCGTCCCGTGAATCGGTCTTCACCCGATCACCCGCGGGGAGTTGCAGCTTCGACAACGCAGGCGATCTCTGCCTCGGTCAGCAGCCGGAATAGGCCGAAGCCGGTTGGGCCCGCCTCGTAGGTTGCCGCCGACGTCCCCCGGCATGGACCGGATCCAGCCGACAACCTCGGCCATGTCATACCCGAATCTTCGGCGAACGACCTCGCCGGGCTGAACATCGATGGCGCAACCCGCAATCGATCGCGCGTGCACATCCACTCCAACGATATTACAATCCGTGATCCCACGACTACTTGAACGGAGGCCCCAGCCTTAAGGGCTGAACACCCTCATATCGTCTAGTCCCGCTCGCGTGCAATTGCGTCAAGCACCAAGTCGAGGCCGAACTCAAACTCGTTCGCATAGCGGTATCCGGGCTGCAGCACCTGATTCGCGGTCAGTTCCGCGAGATAGGGGTACTCGGCGGCCGGCAAGTCGGTGAGCAGGATTTGCGCCACGATCGCCGCCTCTTCCTCCGTTTTGAATGGCAGGCTCTTTTCCCGCATGGCAAAGCCGTACACGTAGCTGTCGATCGCCGAAATTGCGTGTGCGGTGAGAGCGAGCGACAATCCGCCGTTGCGAAGGGTGCCGAGCGCAGTGTCCAGGTGCCGCAGAGTGCCAGGGCCGGGGGCTGTTCCCGAATCTTTCACGGACGTCGCCCAGGGGTGACGCGATAATGCATCGCGGAACGAAACCGAGCGCTTACGGATCGCGGTCTTCCAGTCGTCGCTGAGCGACGGCAGCTCGATATCGGCGAAGACAGCGTCGATCATGCCTGTGAGGAGATCCTCCTTATTCGCTACATGCGCGTAGATCGACATCGCCTCGACGCCCAGTTTCTCGCCGAGCCGACGCATCGTGAGCGAGTCGAGACCATCCCTGTCGGCGAGCTCAATGGCAGCCGTCAGTACCTTCTCGCGATTCAAACGCGACCTCGTAACACCATCCCGCGTGGTCGCTCTCAACAGCTTCGACTTTTTCATGTTGACAACCTTACATTGTAGGGATACTGTCCTTACTACATAAGCTTACAGCATAAGGAAGAGGACACAATGAACGCCCTATTGAACAGCTCGAGTCACACGCCACTTCGCTCCGCGGACACCGCCAAGTCACAGCGCTCGGCCAGTCTGGTCGCCGGCCTCGCTCTGGCGTTGATGGCCGTCCTGTCCGGCTTCGGCGTCTTCGGCGCAATCCAGCCATCCATCACCCCCGGAAACGCGGAGGCGACGGCCGCGGCCATTCTCGGCTCTGAACTGATGTTCCGGCTCGGAATCGCCAGCCTGATTCTGGTCATCGTGCTCGACGTCATCGCGGCGAGCGCCCTGTACACCGTGTTTGCGCCGGTAAACCAAAGCCTCTCGAGAATGGCCGCCTGGTTCCGGCTCGCCTACACCGCCGTATTCCTGGTTGCAATCCTGCAGCTTCCCATCGCCGTGTCTCTTCTCGCCGAACCCGTCGCAGCATTG
>JBBQZF010000349.1:0-2127 GCA_038208015.1 Gemmatimonadales bacterium | reverse complement strand
GGATCGCGCACGGCACCCTCGCTAACGACCTCGAGCGTCAGCTCGCGCGTCACGTCGCGAATCGTCACGTCGCCGATGAGGCGGAACCTGTCACCGGCCTGGCTCTCGACCCGTTTTCCGGCGAACCGGATCTCGGGCCACTTCATCGCGTCAAAAAAGTCCGGCGAGCGAAGGTGCGCATCACGCTGCTCCTGGCGGGTATCGATGCTTGCCACGTCGATTGACACATCGAGCTCGAACGTCGATGGGTCTGCCATCTCCCCCCTGAGCGTTCCCGTAACATCCGCGAAGCTCCCCTTTACGGTCGAAATCATCAGGTGCTTCACGGCGAACTCGACATTCGTGTGCGAGGCGTCGAGCGCCCACGTCTGAACTTCATTTGCGGTGGTTGGTTCGATGGTTGTCGACATTTGCCTGTTCCCCTGATTGTGTGTTTGACTGCATATTGGCTAATGCACTTTGCATATCTGAACTATTTGGGCAAAAAAACTCACCCCAGAGCTCCAAGGGCTGACTCGAGCCCGATGAGGTCGGCTGCCGAGATGCGGCTTGCGATCTCGTGCTGGGCTCGCGCCAGGGCTTCCTGGCCAGTCGCCTGCTTCTCCGCCCCAAGCGCCGTGAGCTCCGCCCTGATGCTCCGCCGGTCGGACGGATCGGCAACACGCCGGACCAGGCCGTCGCTCTCCAGGCGATCCACCAGCTGCGTGATGTTCGACCGCACGCAGCTGAGCCGATCGGCAAGGTCACCAAGGGTCAGCGGCTCGCCAGCATCTGCCAGCGCCGTCAGCGCGCTGAACTTCGCCATCGAGAGGCCAGATTCCCCGAGGGCACCCTCGAGCTGCTCCGTGATCCCCTGAGCTGCGTGAATAAGCGACAGCGTGAAGTGCCTTGAACCCGCGGCAGAAACGTCATTGTGCTTCATGTATGTATAATACAGCCAGCCGTTCCGGCTGTCAAGACCGCTTCCATTTCCCTTTCGAGGGCTTGGCGTGCTTGAACTTGCCGGTCTTGCCTCCGCCGGGCGTCTTTCCCTTCCCGCCGTATGACTTGCCGGCCATCGGCCGCTTGAACCTTGCACCCTTCGAGTGGGGCGGCGCATCCGTCCGGGGCGGGGGCAGGGTGGTCAGGTCCTCTTCCTCCCCCTTCCCGGCACCTGATGCTTCGTGAACGAGTTTTATTGCGCCAGCAGCGACATCAGCGAGATCCAGGTCACCCGCCAGACTGTCGACGAGCATCCGGTACGACTCGAGCGATCCGCTCTCCACAGAAGCGCGAACCGCCTCGCGTGTGGCGTCGAGCCGGCGCGCACGGAGGTCGCGCACTGTCGGAATCGTTTCGACCTTTATCTTCTGCTTCGTATGCTGCTCGATGTTCCGCAGCATCCTCGCCTCACGCGGCTCGGCAAGCGTTATCGCCACACCTTCCCTGCCCGCGCGACCCGTTCGGCCGATTCGATGCACGTACGCATCAGGTGACGCCGGAACATCGAAGTTCACAACGTGCGAGAGATGACTGATATCGAGCCCGCGCGCCGCGACGTCAGTCGCGACGAGAAGGTCGAGCCCGCCTTCGCGGAAGCGTTTCATCACGCGGTCCCGCTGCTCCTGCGACAGCCCTCCGTGAATTGCCTGCGCCCTGTATCCGCGGGACCCGAGCTTCTCGGTGAGCTCGTCTACCTCCGTTCGCGTCCTGCAGAATACGATCGCCGAAGCCGGGTCCTCTACGTCGAGAATTCTCCCGAGCGCTACCGCCTTCTGCGCTCGCTGGACCATGTAGACGACCTGCCTGACACGTGGAATGCTGCCAAGCTTCGTCTTGTCGCCCTCGATCTTGATGGTGACGGGATCCCTGAGATGCCGTTTCGCGATCGACTTTATCCGCGGAGCGAGTGTTGCCGAGAAGAGCGCTGTCTGCCTGTCCTTCGGCGTCGACTCGAGGATCGCCTCGAGATCCTCAGCGAATCCCATGTCGAGCATCTCGTCGGCCTCATCGAGAATCACCGTACGCAGCTTCGACAGGTCGAGTGTTCCGCGGCGGATGTGGTCGAGCGCCCTGCCGGGAGTCGCCACGACAACGTCGACCCCCCGCCGCAGGACAACGAGCTGCTGGTGCATCGACTGGCCGCCG
>JBBQZF010000348.1:0-2146 GCA_038208015.1 Gemmatimonadales bacterium | reverse complement strand
CTGGCCGACGTTCCGAAATCAAAACTCCGCCCGTGGAATTCCGAGGCCCGCAGCAGATGATCGAACAGCACCTCCATCGCTCCGGATTCTCCCGTATCCGGCGAATACCCGAGATACTGGAGCTTCACCGCGTGCGGCGAGACGAAAAGCACCACTCCGGCCAGCAGCCCCGCCGCATCCGGCGACCTCACCGCATAGGCGCGGATGCCCTCGGGAAATTGCTGCTGGAGCGCTCCCAATTCCTCGATGGAGTGGACCGGCATCGCCTCGTGCCGCGCGGCCAGCACGTCCATCACGAGCCCCATCACATCCGGCAGGATCTCGGCGCCGCTCACGACTTCCAGACCCGCGCGGAGTCCCTTTTGCAGTAGGTTCCGCCGCGTGGCGTTGAACTCCACACCATGCCCCATAGCGCACACGGCCGCCGGAAGATACTCCCCCGCCGTTCCGAGCCATCCACAGTCCGCCTCGAAAACCCGACGATGGTACCAGACCGGGGACGGGCGATAGTCGAGACGCGCGAGTCCGTTCTCCCGCATATGCCGCCCTAGAGCCGACAGCGCGCCCGCACAATCGGCGGAGTCAAAGGTGTCGCCGACCAGCAGACCGCCGAAGGTCAGCCCCCGGTGGGAGGCGAGGTCGGCACCGTTCCGATGCGCCGGCAACACCGCCGCGATATTCTGTTCCCGACGGAAGACAAGCGAGTGATCCGTGAAGCGCTCGCCATGGTAATCGAGGAACTCCCGGGTGTGCATGAAATGCCCGTTGACCGATTCCTCGCCCACGAAGCGATTCCATTCCGAACGCGCCGCCTCGTCGTAAACGTCGATCCGGAAAACCGGCCTTCCCGGTATGTTCTCGTCCTGCACTGGCATCCTCAACGCAGCTTCTTCTTCTCCACCGCCGGAACCCCGGCCACGAGGGTGTAGGGCGGTACATCCCGGATGACGGCCGACCCCGCCGCCACGTAGCTGCCATCGCCGATCGTCAGGTATTCGATGATCGTCGAATGGAGGCCGATCCGCACCGCGTCACCGATCTTGATTCCCGATCCGATCGTCGCGTTGGGCGAGATATCCACGTCATCGCCGATGATAGTATCGTGCCCGATCGAGGCCGCGCGATTGAGAACGCCGAACTCGCCCATCCGGATGAAGCTTGTCGCCTGCGCGAAAGCGAAGATGACGCTCCCTTCCGCCAGTTCCGCGAAGGGCGAGATATAAGCCTGCGGATGAATCAGGGTCGGAAAGCGCACCCCGTGCTCCTTCTTGAGAAAATTCCGTAGCGGGCGGCTGCTGACACCGCGGAATCCCATCAAAGCGATTTCGTTTTCGTCCTTTTGGTAGTCATCGAGATTCTGAATCTCCAGCGCCTGCCCGTAGTCGTGCGCGCTTCGCCACACCTCGTATTCGGCGACCCTCTCCGCGAAGCTCTTCACCCCCGGACGGTGCGGATCGGGAACATTGACGACCACCTTCTTAAGATAGCCGCCGAGGAAATAAATCAAATCCACCAGATCCCCGAAAAAGGGATTCTGGCCGAACATCACATAGGGTTGCAGGTCTTCGCTTTTCTTCATGTCTTGTCGATTCTAACGAAAAGGCCCTAATCGCGGGAACCGGGCGTGATCTCGAATTGCTTTCGCTCGTCGCCCCGCATGACTTCGACCTCGACCGCTTCGCCGATCTTGAGGGCTTCGAGGACGTAGGTGTAGTCGTAGATATTCTTCAATTCCTTCCCCGCGAGCTTCACAAGGATGTCGCCGCCCTTGATCCCCGCCTTGTCCGCGGGCGCGCCTTTGGTCACTCCGGAAAGCTTCACCCCCTCGACCCCGCCCTGCGAATAGTCCGGTATCGTCCCAAGGTAGGCCCGGAGCCCGGCGCGCGCGCCCTTGTCCTCCGGTCGCTTCACTTCCTTGAAGTCCGGATCAGACTCGCTTTCCGCAACATCGCGGAGGATGAGCCCCATCAGCGTGCTGATGCGGCGCGCGCCTTCGAGGCGGATCTTGTCGGGGGTGTCGCGGGGTGTGTGGTAATCCTCGTGTGCCCCGGTGAAAGCATTGAGGATGGGAACACCCTTGAGATAGAACGAGGTCGCGTCCGTGGGAAGATAGGTGTCGTCCTGCGTCACGATAGGCAGGCCGACG
>JBBQZF010000347.1:0-2233 GCA_038208015.1 Gemmatimonadales bacterium | reverse complement strand
GCTGCCTTCCCTGCGGGAACTTCCTCTCCCGTCCGACCCGGTGCTCGGTGAGACGACTATCAACGTTGGACTCATCCGCGGCGGGACCGCGGCCAACATAATTCCCGCCAATGCAGAGGCGGAGATGATGATACGGCTCGTTGGCGACGTCGAGCCGGTGAAGGAGATAATTACCGGGTGGGCAAAGGGCCGCGCCCAAATTGAGTTCGGTTCGCACATTCCCGCCCAGCGATTTCACGTCGTGGAAGGATTCGAGACAGCCCCGATGGCATACACATCAGACATTCCTTTGCTGTCGCGGTGGGGAACCCCGCTTCTCTTCGGGCCGGGGTCGATCCACGTAGCCCACACGCCGGACGAGCACATCAACATCGAGGAGCTGCGGGCAAGCGTCGACGCTTACGAGCGCATCGCGCGGCAGCTGCTGGCCTGATGACCTGGACTCCGCCGAACGGACTCAGATACCCGGTCGCGATCCTCGGCGCGACTGGCGCAGTGGGTCAGACATTCGTCCGCCTTCTCGCGAATCACCCATGGTTCGAGATTGCCGAACTTGCCGCGTCCGAAAGGAGCGAAGGGAAGACGTACGCCGAGGCGGCGCGATGGATCGAGGGCGTAATGCCCGAGAGCGTCGCCGGGATGATCGTAAAGAGCACGGATCCAGCGGGGATCACGTCACCGATCGCCTTATCGGCGCTCGATTCATCGGTCGCGGGTGATGTAGAGCGCGCGTTTGCCGAAGCAGGAAAGTTCGTGCTCAGCAATGCGAAGAACTTCCGCATGGAACCGGATGTACCTCTCGTCATCCCGGAGGTGAACGCCAGCCACCTCGGTCTTCTCGACCGGCAGCGAAGTGAGCGCGGGTGGACCGGCGCGATAGTCACGAATGCGAACTGCGCGGCAACCGTTGCCGCGGTCGCGCTCGCCCCTCTGCAGGAGCGATACGGAATCGAGAAGCTGTTCCTCACCACAATGCAGGCGGTGTCGGGGGCGGGTTATCCCGGGGTTGCGTCTCTCGACATCATCGGCAACGTCATTCCGTACATTGCCGACGAGGAGCCGAAGCTCGAGCGCGAGATGCAGAAACTGCTCGGATCATTCGAGAACGGGTCAGTGACACTCGCCGGGATGGAGGTGAGCTCCCACACGAACCGCGTTCCGGTGGAGCACGGTCACACGGTGTGCATCACTGCGTCTTTCCGCGAGCGCGTATCGGCGCGCGCCGCGATCGAGACGCTGAAAGCCTGGCAGGGCGACAAGATTACGCTCGACCTGCCTAGCAGACCGGAGCGGCCGCTCATCGTCACCGACGAGCTGAACCGGCCGCAGCCCCGCCGCGATGTAAACGCCGGCGCAGGCATGAGCGTGATCGTGGGGCGAGTCCGCGACGATACAATTCTCGACATCAGGATGGTTGCGCTCGGGCACAATACGATTCGTGGAGCTGCTGGCGGCTCCATTCTCAACGCCGAGCTCCTCGCAAGAACCGGCCGGCTCGTCGTCGAGTGATAGTCGTAAAGTTCGGCGGGACGTCGGTCGGTGACGACGAGGCGATTCGCCGTACCGCCGCGATCGTCAAGGGACGGCTGGCGCGCCAGCCGGTCGTCATCGTTTCGGCCCTCGGCGGCGCTACGAACTCGCTGATAGCAATTGCCGAGCAGGCGGCGAAAGGACATCTCATCGGCGCGATGCGCGGAGTCGAGACCCTGAGGGAACGGCATCTTCGCGAATGTCATGCGCTCCTCGGCGGGACTGGCGAAGTTGATGAGACGGCGGCGGAGCTGAGCGCGATGTTCGATGAGCTTGCGCACCTCGCCGAGGCACTTTCGACGCTGGGCCACGCTACGCCAAGGTCAATGGATGCGGTGGCCGCGTATGGCGAGCAGCTTTCGTCGACACTCGTGTCCGCGGTATTCAGGGAGTCTGGCATTGAAGCGGAGCATGTAGACGCGCGTACCGTGATGGTGACCGACGAATGCTTCATGGCTGCCGAGCCGCAGACCGAACTGATCGCCGAGCGGGCCCGCGAGATCGTGCTCCCGATTCTGCAATCCGGGAAAGTCCCCGTGATGGGCGGGTTCGTGGGAGCAAGTACGAGCGGCGTCACGACGACCCTGGGTCGCGGCGGATCTGACTACAGCGCTTCTCTGATAGGGGCGGCGCTCCAGGCGGAGGCGATAGAGATCTGGACTGACGTCGACGGAATGCTCACGGCCGATCCGCGGGTTGTAGA
>JBBQZF010000346.1:0-2237 GCA_038208015.1 Gemmatimonadales bacterium | reverse complement strand
GAGCATCCGCGTCATCGGATTGCCACATCGAGAACAGTTTCGCGATTTCCGCAGGATTCACGTTGGCGGTCGCGCTGATACAGCCGGCGCCACCGTTCCGAAGTCCCTGAAGCAGGAACGACTCGCTGCCCGGAAAAACGTCGAAGCCATGGCGCGCGAAGTTGTCTATGTAGGACTTCGTGTTGTCCCAGTCGCCGGATGAATCCTTGGCCCCCGCGATAATTCCGGGATACGACTCGAGCAGCCGCTCGATCAGGGGGATCGTTATCGCGACCTGCGAAACCGGAGGGATGTTGTAGAGGTAGATCCGCAACCGAGAATCCCCCACACGCTCGATCACCTCAGCGAAATTCCTGAACAGGCCATCGTCGCTGACGCCCTTGTAGTAAAAGGGCGGCAGCATAAGGACGCCGGCGCATCCGTGCTTCACTGCATGCGCGGTGAGGCGCACCGTATCGGGCAGGGAGCAACAGCCGGTACCCGGCATCATGCGCGCGGGGTCGACCCCGCGGGCCACAAGCTCGTCGAGGAGTTCGACCTTCTCGTCGACCGAAAGCGAGTTTGCCTCGGAGTTAGTCCCGAACACCGCCAATCCGACATTATTCGAGAGCAGCCACCGGCAGCGGTCCGCCAGTCGCTCCGGATCGGGAGAGAGATCGCGCCTGAACGGGGTTACGACCGGGGAGAGAACGCCGGTGATGCGAGCTTGATTGTCCATTCGCCTATCTTCTCGATCAGATCGCCGCCCGGCAAGGAGGGTTCATGATCATCCGCCTCACGCTTCCCGCGCGAGTATCTGCTGGAGACAAGGTGCTATCAGATGAGAATTCAAGGGCAACACGCTCACCGGAAACGTGAGAGGAGGTGCGCTCCAGGGCGCGTTGACTGCCAGGCGCACATCGGAGCCACGCCACATCAGCGGATCCACACCCTGATGCGCTGACGGTGCACTGCCCGGAGGGCTGACACCGCGGCGGCGGGGCGTGTATTGTTGCCGGTAACCCCGACCTTCAAAACCGATCATGACGCTCGCGCGCCGCATCTTTCTTCTGACATTGTTCTCCGCCCTCCCGGCGACCGCAACTACCCAGACGACCGGAGACCCTCGCCCGTTCGGCACTCTCCGCGAGCAGGCCGAAACTCAGCAGCAATGGCTCGCCTCGCGGATCGCCACGGTCGTGCCGGCACTGATGCGCAAGTACGACGTCGACATGTGGGTGATTCCGATGCGGGAATACAATGAGGATCCCGTATTCACGTCACTCGTCTCGCCCACCACCTTTGCGGCGCGCCGCAGGACGATCTATGTCTTCTCGATGCGCGGAGACTCGCTCGAGAAGCTTGCGCTGGGCGGCAGCTCGCAGGGGGGAGTGTACACTGCGATTCGATCGACACAGGCGGCCGCTGGTCCGGCTGGCGCACGCGGGGAAAGAACAGCCGAGCTCTGGGGTGATGAACAGTGGCTCGCGTTGAAGCAGGTTATCGAGGAGCGCGATCCGCGCTCGATCGCGGTCAACGTGTCGCGCGTTTTCGCATTCAGCGATGGTCTGAGCGCGGGCGAAATGGCCGGCATGCGGGAATCCCTCGGCGACGAATTGACGCGCCGGTTCGTGAGCCATGACGGGCTGGCGCTCGACCTGATAGCTACGCGGCTGCCGGAGGAAGCGACGTTCTACAAGGAGATGCAGGAGGTTGCCTGGTCGATAATCGACAGCGCCTTCTCGAACGCCGTCATTACTCCCGGTGTGACGACGACTCAGGATGTCGTCTGGTGGATGCGGCAACGCGTCAACGACCTCGGCCTCGGCAGCTGGTTTCAGCCGTCGGTGAGCGTGCAGAGGCGCGGTGTGACTGAAGCTGACCTGGGCCCGAACCCGATGATTCAGCGCGGGGATGTGCTGCATTGCGATTTCGGGATTGTTGCGCTGGGTCTCAACACCGACACGCAGCACATGGGTTATGTACTTCACGAGGGTGAGACCGCGCCGCCGGCGGGACTCGTGGCGGCGCTTCGCAGGGGCAACCGCCTCCAGGACATAGTGATGGAGGAGATAAAACCCGGCAGAACCGGGAACGAGGTTCTGCTGTCGTCGCGGGCAAGGATGCTGGCGGAAGGAATCGACGGAACAGTCTACACTCATCCAATCGGCAAACACGGTCATGGCGCTGGTCCGCTCATCGGCCTGTGGGACTACCAGGACGGAGTGCCGGGCCGGGGCGATGCGAAGATAATTCCG
>JBBQZF010000345.1:0-2256 GCA_038208015.1 Gemmatimonadales bacterium | reverse complement strand
TCGGTCTCGAAGGCGAGCGCCATCAGGTCGTAGAGGGTGCGGATGTGGGATTTGTAATCCGAGGGAATTCCGCTCGGGGCCGTCTGCCCGGCCATTCGTGCTGCCTGTTCCTCGGAGCGCTCGATTCGAATCTCGGTCTCGCGCACCGCCGTCAGGTTTTCGTCGAGTTTGCGGCGATCATTGGCACCAAGGCGTTGCTGGAGTCCCTTGGCGTCATCGAGGACATAATCGAGAACGCTTTTTTTCATCCCGGCGCGCCGATCGCGGCTTTCCTTCGAGCCGGCAAGATCGCGGGCACCAAAGAGGCGTTCGAAAACGAGACGCGGATCGGCCTCGGGAGCCATCGGGAGGTTCTCCGTCTTCCACGAGAGATTGTACTGGTAGGCGCAGGCATAGCCCGAGTCGCAGCCCCCGCTCTGGCGGGCCTCGTCGCAGCTCAACTCCAGCGAGGGAAGGTACGTTTCCTGCCCGACCTTGGCCGCGGCAAGTTGATCGACCGAAACACCGACTCGGATATCCGCGCCAGCCGTCTTCTTGATCTGCACCCCGGTGAGGAACGTCGAGTTCGCGCGGGCATGGTCGCCCCCACCGTCCCCATTCGCGGCCGCCTTGTCATGGTCGAGCCCGCTCAGCACCTGGAAGTGCGGCTTCAAATCCTTCAGAGGCGCGAGGGTCGGGGAAAGCTCGTAATCGCTACCCACGCCCTTCGGCAGCCATCGCTCCATGTTCTTGCCGTTCGGCGAATAGACGAAGGCCATGCGAAGAGGAGCCTTGACGGCCTCCTTCGCGGTCGCCCCATGGATCGGGGTCATGCACTCCAAGGCAGGAAGCGCGATGACGCTCCCGATTCCACGGAGAAAAGTGCGGCGGCTGAGGTATCCTTTGTTTGTCATTTTCGGGAATGAATACGGGATGGCGGGAATCCCCTTTCATCCCCCCGAATATACGCTCATCCCGGGGGGAATCTCACGCCCTTTCTCACGGCACGCGCCTCATTCGTAGGCCCGTTCCCCGTCGCCCCGCCGGGACTGGAAGGGAATGGAATCGACGACCGCCTCCGCCATTGCGCTGAACCGATAGCCGCCGTCCTCCACCCGCCGGACGATTTCCTTCACCGCGCACTTGTCGTAGAACTCGAGCCCCCGTCCGAGCGCGTAGGTCAGCATGCGATCCGACATGCAGCGGACGAAGTCCCCGTGTTTCTCCTCCGCGAGGATTTTCCGGAGATCCGCCGCGTTCCCGAACTTCTGTCCGCTCACCAGTTCGCCCGTGGGATCGATCTCCGCATCGCCATCTTTGTCTCGCCAACGCCCTGTTGCGTCGAAATTCTCGAAGGCAAAGCCGATCGGGTCCATGAGGGCGTGGCAGGCGGCACAGTTGGGATCCTCGCGGTGCTTTTCCAAGCTCTGGCGCAAGGTCTCCCCGCGTTCATCGCCGCGACGACTCTCCTCCAGCGGCGGAACATTCGCCGGAGGCTCGGGAGGCGGGGTGCCCAGAATGTTCTCCAGCACCCATTTCCCCCGTTTGACCGGCGAGGTCCGGGTTGGGTTCGAGGTCAGGGTCAGGATGCTGCCATGGGTGAGGATGCCCCCCCGCGGCGTGCCTTGCAGCGAGACGAGTGTGAAGTCGCCTCCCCGCACCCCGTCGATACCATAATAGCGACCGAGCCTCTCGTTGAGATAGGTGTAGTCGGCGTTGAGGAATTCGAGCACGCTCCGGTCTTCCTCCAGGATCCGCTCGAAAACCATCTCCGTCTCGCGGCGCATATCGCGGGCGAGGCTCCTGTTGAAATCCGGAAATCGCTTCCGATCGGGCGAGACCAGTTCGACATTCCGGAGTTGGAGCCATTGCCCCGCGAAGTTCTCCGTCAACGCCCGCGCTTTCCCATCCGCCAGCATGCGTTCGGTCTCCGCCTTGAGATTTGCCCGGAGTTCGCCTTTCCCCGCCAGGTCCAGCAGGCGGTCGTCCGGCATGCTGCTCCAGAGGAAATACGAAAGCCTCGTCGCGAGGGCGAACTCGTCGATCAGGTAGTTGCCGGCAGGATTGTCGGGCTGCTCCTGCACCTCGCCCCGGAACAGGAAATTCGGCGATGCCATCACGGCGGTGAAGGCCAGCGTCACTCCTTTCTCGAAAGTGTAGGGCTCGTCCTTATCCGGCATCCCGACGAAACCCAGCAGGCGCTCGATTTCCGCAGGCGAAGCCGGACGGCGGACCGCACGGAGCACGAATTCCTCCAACGCCTTCCTCGCTACGGCA
>JBBQZF010000344.1:0-2284 GCA_038208015.1 Gemmatimonadales bacterium | reverse complement strand
ATCGATCCAAGTCTCCAATGGGGCGAGTTCCTTGGAGATCGATCCTTCGGGATATTCCCTCGGAGTGGGGACGGGCTACTCGTTTTAAGAAGGGCGGCTTTGACGTCCGGAGGAATTCCTAGTTCAAATTCATCAATTTCTTGAAAAGCCATCCCGTGCCAGTGGTCACAACTCCCACCGGTCCCGGGATGCGCTCGCGCCCGATTGAAAGACTGAGATTTCAAAAAGCGACCTGCGAACGCATGTGCTTGATACGGGATTCCATCTGATCGAGTTCGGTCTGTACCCGGGCAAGCTGCTCCTCGACCTTGAGCGAAGAATCAGGGGCGAACCAAACGTGTCGCATCCCAAACGTCAGCCCGAAGCCCGCTTCTTCAGCGGCAATGCCGGAAAGGCGCGCTTCGGGCGAACGATATCCGATTCGACATCAAAGGCTCGCTCTCTTGTTCCGACCAACGGAACCCAGGGCGGCGGTCGTCCCTCCCTCTGCCCTTCGCTACGATAGTTCCCCCCTTTGGGGTTGGAAGAGATGTTGGCGGAACTCTCTTGTGTTTGAAACTCAGAGCTGCGCTACGCCGGGGCGCCCCGATGGGGGCCGATGGGGGCGGGGAATTTCCTGTTACCTAACAATGGGACCCAGCGTAGGCGTGGTAAGATGCGAACGATGGAAAGGAGAACGACGAGATGATCATGGCGGATGTCCTGATGTGGACTTTTTTGATTCTGGGATTTTTTGTGATCTCGGTGGCTTACTGGGTCGCGGCCGTCGGGCTGGCGCCGGGCCTCGTCGAGGGAAGCTGCGAACGGTATGGGACCACTCCGTGGCGGGCCTTTCTGCTGGGAATTCTTCTCGGCGTCCCGGCCGTCGCGCTCGGCCTCGCCCTTGCCAATGGCGGCCCCGCTCCGGCGAAAATCATCGGCATCGCCATGGTCCTGCTGGCCTTTCTGGCAGGCCTCTGGGGATCGACCGGATTGTGTTTGCGGATCGGGAAGGGCTTGGGGAAACCGGACGACGAATCCCAGCCGTGGCTCCGCGTCAAGCGGGGCGGGACGGTTCTCGGACTGATGTTCATCTTCCCTTTTCTGGGTTGGTTCCTGGTCTTTCCGGCGGCCTTGATCTCGGGAATCGGTGCCCTCTTTTTAAGCTGGCGTGACGGACGGAAATCATGAACTGCGAAGAGTCAGACCGGACATCCCGCCGTCACTTCCTGCGGAGCGCGGCGGGCCTGCTGCTTTTCTCGACTTCGGGCTGCGACCGGGTCGAGGACCTTCTCGGAATGGGTCCCGAAACGGGACCGTGCATCCCTCCGTCGGGCGAGGGGATCGACCTCGTTTCGCATGTCCTGAACCGGACCAGCTTCGGCCCCACGCCCGGCGAATACGCCCGCGTGAAAAGTCTGGCCGATTCCCCGGAAGCGGCGGTCGCGGTCTATCTCGAAGAGCAATTGCATCCGGAAGAAATCACGGATCGTCGGGCGCAGCGGGCGGCGCGGCGCTTCGAATCTCTGGCCGCGCCGCTGGGCGAGATGTATGAATATAAAGAGGAATTCTTGTTGGAACAACTGACCCGAGCCACCCTTGTCCGGGCGGCACGGAGCGAACGGCAGTTGTTCGAAATGATGGTCCATTTCTGGAGCGATCATTTCAATATCGATTCCTCGAAAGAAGACTGCCGATGGTTGAAAGCGGCCGACGACCGGGAAGTCATCCGGGAGCACGCCCTGGGGAAGTTTTCGGCCCTCCTCCGGGCCTCGGCCCTCAGTCCGGCCATGCTCTGGTATCTCGACGGACGCGAAAACCGGAAGCGCGGCGAGGGCGAAAAGCCCAACGAAAATTACGCCCGCGAACTTCTCGAACTCCATACCCTCGGCGTGGGCGGGGGCTATGCCCAGCACGATGTCATGGAAGTGGCGCGCTGCCTGAGCGGGTGGACGGTGCGCGGGAAGAAACGCTTTTTCAAAGGCAAAATCGAATTCGATGCCGGGTCGCACGACGACGGAGCCAAGCGCGTCCTCGGCCACGAAATCGCGGCGGGCGGCGGGGAAAAGGATCTCGATGATGTTTTGCAAATTGTGTGCGGCCATCCTTCGACGGCTCGCCATCTCGCGAGGAAGCTTTGTGTGCGCTTCCTTGCCGATGAGCCGTCGGAGGAATCGCTCGCGGCGATCGCGAAGTCCTTTCAAGCAAGCGATGGCGACATCCGCGAAACCCTGCGCGCGGTCTTTGCGACGGAGGAATTTTCAAAGGGAACGCGCGGTGGCAAGCTGAAGAAGCCCTTCGAGTT
>JBBQZF010000343.1:0-2311 GCA_038208015.1 Gemmatimonadales bacterium | reverse complement strand
CCGTTTTGGGCCGGCCTGATGCCTTGAAATTGAGGAGCAGATTGTCGACAGCTTCCTTGCGCGAGACGACGACGAAGACCGAGGAATCGACCTCCGGCCGCGCCGAGACAGTCAGGGTAACTCCGCCTGCCGAAACGGGCTGGTTGTAGGCGGCAGTGGCTGACTGATCGCCGGCACGGAGCGATACTTCCGCCTGCCCGTACGCAATCCGCAGCGTATCGCGGACCGGATTGTCGGCTACGTTCACGCCGGTGATCTCCGGCGGGTAGTTGGTGAGCGGCACGAGCCGCAGCCCCTCGCGATCCACCGCGTTGCTCGCAATCTGGCGGCTCATCAGGACCTGGATCTGCGAGAGAAGGACGTCAGTATCCCGGCCGAGCACCTGCTCGTAGGCGCTTGCCTCGTCGTTACCTGTCATCGCGCGTCGCGCATCTGCGAGCCGCACGACAGCCGTCGCCAGATACTGCGGTGGAGCGCGCAGCACCCGGAAGGCCGCAAGTCCGACGCATGCCGCGAGGATTGTCAGTACTATCCACTTCTGGCGGCGGATGACCCCGATATACTCCTTGATGCCGGCAGATTCGCCCGTGGGGTCAGGATATCCCTCAGCTGCCGGCATCCAGCCGGGATTCGGTTCCCTCGGAGGGCCGGGCACACGTCGCTGGAAGGGGACGAGCTCAGACAACTGCCTACCTGGTGAGGATGTTTGCGATCGCCGCGATCGCTGCAATGCTGCTTGTCACTGGTGCGATCCATTCAAGCGCGGACCGTCCCCTGCGGCCTACGAGCACCTGGTCGCCCGACCTTATTTGAAGAACCCCGGCATCGGAATCAGGGCGGCTCAGATCCATTTTTATCTCCTGCCTGTCGCGGATGACCTTCACGTCGCTGAGCTCGCCTCGCTCGGTGGCACCACCCGCGATAGCGACGGCTTGCGCGATAGTCGTTTCGGGTGGAACGCTGTAGATGTTCGGTGACCGAACCTCTCCCCCCACGACTATCCTCAACAGCGGAAGAATGACGAACTGGGGAGTCTGCACGTACCGCGTGAGGTAAGTGCGCAGTCGCTCCTCGACCGTCGCAAGCGGCACACCTATGACATGCACTTCCCGGTAAAGCGGGTGGACGATCGTCCCGTTCCCAGCGATGGTGCAGTCACAGCTCATTTCCTCGTTGCGGTAAACCGTGATGCGGATCTGGTCGCCAGGGAGAAGCGACTGTGAGGCCGGCACGTCAGGAGTCTGCGCGCCGAGATTCGAGCCGGCAACGAGAAATGCGAACGCGGTCAACAGGCGTCTTGTGAATTTCATTTTTGTCAATGGATACTGCCGGTCCGTGAGAGCCGGCCGAGCTGAATACAATAGTTTCTGAAGTTAGTGCCCGGGGGTGGTAACGTCCAGCGGAGCAACGAGGTCTCAACCGCTGTGAGGGCACTCATTTACGTCATCCCACGGCCGAGAGTGCATCGCCGCGCAGGGAAGGGACGACATCCTCAAGACTTCCCGCAAGACCGTTCTGCGCCGCCCACCGAATCAGCGTGTAGAGCGCCCACGGACGGCTCCAGTTCACTCCCGGCCGGCGATGCTGAAACTCTTTCCACACTTCCGACACCGTCGAGCTCCGCAACCCGACAGTTCCAGGGAGCGATCCGTTCAGAACCGAATCGACTTCAGCGAACATTTCGTTGCGCATCCAGGTCTCGAAGGGCAGCGTGAAACCGCGCTTTGGGCGGTTCAGCGTTTCCGGCGAGAGCAGGTCACGAACTGCCTCGACGAGGATCGGCTTGGGCATCCCACGCCTTATCGGCATGGCACCGGCTGCGGCGCTTGCAACCCGCGCGACGCCAATGTCGACCATAGGCACGCGGAGCTCGAGCCCATGCGCCATGCTGAAGACATCGCTGTCGCGCAGCAGAGTATTGCGCATGTACCCGGTGAGCTCGTGGAGCGACACCTGCTGCATCAGGGTCAGCCCCGACAGGTCTGCTTCATCCGGCGCGCGGTGCATTCCGGTCCCCCCGTGGTAGCGCGATCCGGTAAGGGCCTCCAGCTGGCGCTCGCCGAATAGGGTGCGCGATGCGCGATATGCAGCGAACGCGGCGCGCTCCTCATGCAGCACCGCGCCCATCCTCTCCGCACGGAGGTCTCCGATGGGACGCGCCGTCATCGCGGCCGCCTGCCGGATCGATGGTGGAAGCTGCCAAAGCGGCGAGATGACGCGGGCGCGCTGAAAGGACGGATAACCGCCGAAGAGCTCGTCTCCTCCCAGGCCGGACAGGACCACCTTGAGCCCGTACGACCGAACCGCCCGA
>JBBQZF010000342.1:0-2339 GCA_038208015.1 Gemmatimonadales bacterium | reverse complement strand
AAGATCCGCAATGTCGCCGCTCACATCAGCCACGCCAATCCCGAATATCGTCATCCGTTTCTCGTCGATCGCGACTCGGTCAAGCGCGTAGGGATCATCGTCATCACCGCGGACAAAGGCCTGTGCGGCGGCCTCAATACCAACGTGCTGAGGCTGGCCCTAGGCAAGGTGCGAGACTGGGAAGCGGCAGGCGAAGGCATCGAGGCTTGCGCGATCGGCAATAAGGGCCTGGGATTTCTGCAGCGCCTGGGGGTAAACGTCGTGTCGCAGATCACCGGCCTCGGCGACCGGCCGCACATGGACAAGCTGATTGGCGCCGTAAAGGTCATGCTCGACGGCTACATGGAAGATCGATTCGACCGCGTGCTGATTTTCTACACCCGCTTCATCAATACGATGAAGCAGGAGCCCGTGATGGAGCAGCTCCTGCCCCTGTCGGCGGAGCACATCGCGATCTCGCCGACGGCCGGCGATGCGACGCCCGCCGGCACCTGGGACTACATTTACGAGCCGGACGCGGCGCTGGTGCTCAACCAGGTGCTGACGCGCTACGTCGAGGCGCTCATCTATCAGGCCGTTGCGGAGAATATGTCGTCTGAGCAATCGGCGCGCATGGTGGCGATGAAGTCGGCATCCGACAACGCGGGCAGCGTCATCGACGAGCTCACGCTGGTCTACAACAAGTCACGGCAGGCGTCGATCACCAAAGAGCTCTCGGAGATCGTCGGCGGCGCCGCGGCCGTTTGAGAATCTTTGCACCCTGCGCTTGCAGCGGTGCTGAACGAATTGAACAGTCAGGAACACACTAATGGCAGAAGCTCAAGCAGCAGGTACCATCGTCCAGTGCATCGGGCCGGTGATCGACGTGGAGTTCACGCGCAGCGGCATGCCGCATATCTTCGACGCGCTCAAGCTCGACTCGCCGGATTCGGAGCTGACCCTCGAAGTGCAGCAGCAGCTCGGTGACGGCGTCGTACGCACGATCGCGCTCGGCTCCTCCGATGGCCTGCGACGCGGCATGAAAGTCGTGAACACCGGGGCCCCCATCTCGGTGCCGGTCGGGCCCAAGACCCTCGGTCGCATCATGGACGTGCTGGGCAGGCCGATCGACGAAGCCGGTCCCATCGGCGCCGAAAGCACGATGTCGATCCACCGCAAGGCGCCCGAGTTCGACGAGCTCTCGCCTTCGCAGGAGCTGCTCGAGACCGGCATCAAGGTTATCGATCTGATTTGCCCGTTCGCCAAAGGCGGCAAGGTGGGGCTGTTCGGGGGCGCCGGCGTGGGCAAGACCGTGAACATGATGGAGCTTATTCGCAACATCGCCATCGAGCATTCCGGTTATTCGGTGTTCGCGGGCGTGGGCGAGCGCACTCGTGAAGGCAACGACTTCTATCACGAGATGAAAGACTCCAACGTTCTGGACAAGGTGGCGCTGGTGTACGGCCAGATGAACGAGCCGCCGGGCAACCGTCTGCGTGTGGCGTTGACCGGCCTCACCATGGCCGAGTTCTTCCGCGACGAGGGACGCGACGTGCTCTTCTTCGTCGACAACATTTACCGCTACACCCTGGCGGGAACCGAGGTCTCGGCGCTGCTCGGGCGCATGCCTTCTGCCGTGGGCTATCAGCCGACGCTGGCGGAGGAAATGGGCCGCCTGCAGGAGCGCATCACGTCCACCAAGACGGGCTCGATCACCTCGATCCAGGCGGTCTACGTTCCCGCTGACGACCTGACCGATCCGTCGCCGGCAACCACATTCGGCCACCTCGATTCGACGGTGGTGCTCTCGCGCGACATCGCATCGCTGGGGATTTACCCCGAGGTCGATCCGCTCGACTCCACTTCGCGCCAGCTCGATCCGCATGTGGTGGGCGAAGAGCATTACGCTACCGCGCGGCTGGTGCAGTCGACGCTGCAGCGCTACAAGGAGCTGCGGGACATCATCGCCATTCTCGGGATGGACGAGCTGTCCCCTGAGGACAAGCTCGCGGTGTCGCGCGCCCGCAAGATCCAGCGCTTTCTGTCGCAGCCCTTCTTCGTGGCCGAGGTGTTCACCGGTTCGCCGGGTAAGTACGTCTCGCTGAAAGACACGATCAAAGGCTTCAAGATGATCGCCACGGGTGAATGCGATCACCTTCCGGAACAGGCGTTCTACATGGTCGGGGCGATCGAGGAAGCTTTCGAGAAGGCTAAATCACTACAGTGAGGCGAGCGCCGGTAAAGGACGCGGGCGAACCAAGTGGCCGCACCGCGTACTTCATCCGGCCATAAACCATGGCAAACACCATTCACGTCGACGTCGTCAGCGCCGAAGAATCGATTTACTCCGGCGAAGCCGA
>JBBQZF010000341.1:0-2340 GCA_038208015.1 Gemmatimonadales bacterium | reverse complement strand
CGGAAGTTTCTCCGCACCCTGACCCGCCATCGCCTGGTCGGATCGATGGGGCGGGTGGCATCGTGCGGGGACAACGCCGCCATGGAGAGCTTCTTCAGCCTGCTGCAGAAGAACGTCCTCGACCGGCGCTCCTGGACCACCCGCGAGAAGCTACGCATCGCGATCGTGACCTGGATCGAGCGGACCTACCACCGGATCCGCCGCCAGGACTCTCTGGGTCGTTTGACGCCCGTCGAGTTCGAGGCCATCATGAACACCACAGCCGCACTGGCTGCGTGACTAGAAACTGTCACCTAACCGTGCAGCAGACCCCTGAGCCAATCTCCAATATTGGCCTTCGACCATGTCATGGAGGCAATGCCATGGCCTCGGCCGCCGCGGGCACTGGTGTCGCTCGCCGCACAGACTTCTGCCTCACGCTGGCCCGTAGTCCCACCTCGAAGCGCTCTGTTGAGTCAATGTGCTTCGCGGCCTGGCGCGATCACGGCGCGGAAAGTGCGCCACAGAATGACGAGGTCCCCGACCATCGACCAGTTCTCGACGTAGTAGAGGTCGAGGCGAATGCTGTCCTCCCATGACAAGGTGGACCGTCCGCTAACCTGCCAGAGCCCACTCATGCCTGGCTTCAGGAGGAGTCGCCGGTGGGCGGCAGCGTCATATAGCGCCACCTCTCCGTCTCTTTGCGGGCGGGGGCCGACCAAACTCATATTGCCACCAAGCACATTGAACAGCTGAGGCAACTCATCGAGCGAATACTTGCGAAGTACGGAGCCGACCCGCGTCACCCGAGGGTCGTCGCGGACCTTGAAGAGCGGCTGGTCAGTCGTCCCCTGCAAGTTAAGAAGCGCCTGTAGCTCGGCGTCGGCATCAACTTTCATCGACCGAAATTTGAGCATGTCGAAGTGGTGGCCGTTAAGCCCAACCCGCTCTTGTCGGTAGAGCACAGAACCCGCGCTTGATGTTTTCACCAGCACGGCGACGCCAATCAGCACTGGGGAGACGACAAGCAGGAGGAACGCCGCTCCCAGGATGTCAAATGTGCGCTTTGCGAAGTGTTTGAGCCCTCCGTAACGCGGCGTCTCAACATGGATGAGCGGGAGCCCGGCGACTGGGCGAGTGTGGATTCGCGGGCCGCCGATGTCGGTGAGGCTCGGCGCGACGATGAGGTGGTGGCTGCCAGCCTCGAGGCTCCAGCTAAGCTCGCGGATGCCCTTAGGGGTGAGCTCCTCGGCGCTGGTGATCGTGACCGTGTCGGCACCAGTTGTCTCCAAAGCGGCGAGCACCATCGTCATGTTTCCGCACACGGGAACCTTGGTGCCGGGCAGGTATCCACCGATCGATCCGGACGGTAGGCAGGCCCCGACCACGTTGTAGCCGGATTCGGGGTGCCGGGCTAGCTCGCGAGCTAGATGGGTTGCCGTGAGCTCGGAGCCAACGAGCAGCACTTTCGAGGCGTACCGGCCATTCCGGCGCTCGGACCGGAGCCATTGGCGCCAGATCCAGCGGGAGAAAGTAAGCACGGCGATGCCGAAGGGAAAGGCGATAAGGATGTAGCCGCGGGCCACGTCTATCTGGAACAGATACGCGACAATCGCCACGAGACCAAATAGTCGAAGCGTTGCTGTCGCGATGAGTTTGTATTCCTCGGGCCCGGTGCCGAGCACCCGGTGGCCCCGTGTGCCGGAGAGCCCGAGAAGGGCAATCCACAGGGCGATGAGAATCACAGAAAGCGTCGTGTAGCTCAGGGCCAGTTGGTCAGCATCGCCTCGGGACGAGACGTCCCCGGTGTCGAACCCGAGCCAGGCGATCTGCACGCCGAATACGACCCAGACGAGCACCAGTAGGTCTGTGAGGATGAGGCGTCTCGCGTAGATGTCGCGCCAGTCGCGCGTCGGTACGGCCGCCGCGGTAGTTGCCGCTGTCTCGCTCCTCATCGTTCCCCCGGTCGCCCACTAGGTCGACCGTGACCCCTCTGGGAGGCTAGCGCAGAATACGAGCAGTTCACGGTTACAGCCACGTCGCGCCGAGATCGGAACTCTGTGCGAGGGCCTCGCCGACCCAGAGCCAGAGGGTGCCGGCGCCGTCGGCGAGCGCGACGGTGCCCGGCAGCGATTGGGCCGGTGCCTCGATCGCGAGGCATCCGGTGGGATCGACCGCACGCTCGCCCGACAACGCAAGAATCTGCACCCCGCCGCAGGTGTCGCTGCCGACGGCCGCGGCGACGTAGCCGTCCGCCATGCTGGCCAGTGCGATGGCGCCGACAATTGTCGTGGGAGCAGACCAGGTGCTCGCGGCATCCGTCGTCACGAAGATTCGCCCGTCGGCGCACAGCACGGCGGC
>JBBQZF010000340.1:0-2359 GCA_038208015.1 Gemmatimonadales bacterium | reverse complement strand
ATACAACGTTCTTTCCACCTCCTTTACTCCCGCCGCCGGTATTGCCTCCCCCCTTCGGCCTGCTTGTCGAGGTGTCCTGGGTAGGCTTTCCAACGCCAAGAGTCACGATCTGATCCTGCTCGACGTACGCAACGCTGGGATCGGTGGACGTTGCAGACGCTTCCGCCGCGGTCATGCCGGCCACGAAGCCCTTGATGCCTGATTTGAAGGTATGCTTGATCTTGCCGCTTCTTCCCGCCATCAGCTTGGCCGAGCGTGAATCGACGTCCGAAACTCCGGCCCGGTATACCACGATGTACTGATCCTTGATCAGCTGCTTCTCCTGCCCGATCCCGCGTGACAGCATCACACTGGGCGACGTAGTTGAAACATCCTCGCTGGCAATCGGCGCAACCGCATCCTGACATCCCACGAGCAAGGTGCCCACACCGAGCACCATTGCGAGCCGCGAGGCTCCGTGAAATACGAACGACATTCTTCCTTCCGTGTTGAGGGTGTTGGGCACTGCTCACTTTCACGCCCTCAATCACGCCCCCACCGCATTACCCGACGGTGAAGCCAACCTTACGGTTTAGTCATGACGATTCCGTCATGATCTCACGGTCTGCACACCATCCATTTCGACCCCGTCTGCGTCACTGGCCTGCATTACATTCCCTGTGCATGCTCGACTTCCATAACCACCTCATGCCCGGCGTCGATGACGGCGCGGCTGACATCGACGAATCCCGCAAAGGCCTCGAGACTCTCCGGAGCCAGGGCGTCATCGAGATCATCACAACTCCGCACTTCCAGGCCTCATCAGCCGCGCGGCCCCGCGAGCTCGAGCTCCACCTTGCAGCACTCGACGACGCCTGGGATAAGCTCAACGCGCTGGCGGTAGCGGAATTCCCGGGCATGAGAGTCGAGCGCGGAGTAGAGGTGGCTCTGGACATCCCGCACCCACGCCTCGACGACGAGCGCCTCCGGCTTGCCGGAACCTCGTACGCGCTCGTGGAGTTTCCATACATGAGTATCCCGCCCAACAGCACGCTCGCCGTGCGCGAGCTCGTCAGGAGCGGAGTCACGCCGATCATCGCGCACCCGGAGCGCTACTCTGGAATGGCGGCGAACCCCGACATCATGGAGAGCTGGCGCGACTCGGGCGCCCGCATCCAGGTCAACTCGGGCTCCCTCCTCGGCTACTATGGCGCGAATCCGAAGCGCCTCGCGTGGGAGATCCTCTCGCGCGGAATGGCGGACTACCTCTCAAGCGACTACCACTCGCGCGGAAAGTGCCCTGTCGCGGAGTGTGCCTTAGTAATGAAGGAGCGGGGCGGGGAAGCGCAGCATCGGCTTCTAACCACTACGAACACTCGGCGTGTGCTTCTCGACCAGCCGCCACTCCATGTGCCGCCGCTCAGAGCCGCCGAACCCTCGATATGGAAGCGGATGACGCCCTGGCGCTGAGGGCGCTGGCAGCCCCTATACCGCCTCGCCCGCGCTGAGAACTTCCCGCACCCGCTCGACCAGCACCCCAGGCGTAAAAGGCTTCTCGAGAAACGGCGCCCCCGGCTGCATGAGCTTGTCCCGCACCACCCGGTCCTCCGTGTACCCCGACATGAAGAGAAACCGCATGTCAGGGCATTTCGCCCTGAGCCGTTCCGCAAGCTCCGCCCCGTTCATCTCCGGCATCTCGATATCAGTGAGCACCATGTCGATGTCGTGGTCGCGCGCCGTCCACTTCTCGATCGCGTCCCTGCCGTTCACCGCCTCGTGCACCTCGAAGCCGGCCTTGACGAGGATACGCCGCGCCACCGACCGCACAATGTCGTCGTCCTCAACGAGAAGTATCACCGCGCTCGACCGCGGCTCACGCTTCACCACCGGTTGCCTCGGCTCCGCGCCAGCGCTGTCGTCGCGCGGGAGATATACCTCGAACTTTGTACCCTGGCCGGGCTCCGAGCTCACGGATATGTGCCCGCCGGACTGCCGCACTATCCCGTAGATGGTGGGTAGTCCCATCCCGGCGCCGTCCGCGCGCTTTTTCGTGGTGAAGAACGGCTCGAACAGCTTCTCCCTCACATCGCGCGTCATCCCCACGCCGGTGTCCGACACGCTCAAAAGCACGTGCGGCCCGGGCGCCGACTCCGGATTCTGCTTCACGTAAACCGAATCGAGCTCGACGTTCCCTGTCTCTACCGTAAGAGTCCCGCCGTCGGGCATCGCGTCGCGAGCATTGAGCACGAGATTCACTATCACCCTCTCGATCTCGATCGGATCGGCCTTCACGGTCCACGCCCGCGGGTCGAGGCGGAAGTTCATCGCTACGCCGGTCCCGGCGAGGCGCTCCAGCATATTCTCCATCTTCGAGACGACG
>JBBQZF010000339.1:0-2417 GCA_038208015.1 Gemmatimonadales bacterium | reverse complement strand
GAAGAGCAGCAAACCCAGATCATCGCTGAGATCGAGGTCCACCCGGTCGCTGCGGACGGTGCTGAAGCCACCGTTGTTTTTCAGCGAGAGATCGCCGGTGAATTTCATGGTGCCTTCGTCAGTGAATTCAATATTACCCTCCGACAATCCGCCCATGACACCGTCATTGACGACCTGCCAGCCGAGCTTCTCGTTCTCTTTAGGTTCGAATTCGGTCAGCGATTGCCCCCTCCAGGAAGCTGCCGACTTGTCAGCCCGGGCGATCGGCGACAAGCCGACGATGGAACCGAAGATCGCTGCGACCGTGACCAGTGCGGAAGAATTTTTCATGCGAAACATTACGCCCGAAGTCAGCGAGCGGATCCGAGTGCACGAAAATCTTAAAACGCCCTGCCCGATCAGCCCGCAGCTCCGGGCGGGTTGAGGTTGCGCCCATCGTAGATTCGCGCTGTATTTCTCCACTCATTTCAAGAGAGTCCCAATACTATGAAAACCATATTCGAAGCCCTGCGCGAAGATCACGACAAACAACGCTCCCTGCTCGATCTACTTATCAAGACTCAAGGCGACAGTGAGGAACGGGCGGAGCTGTTCGCCAAGGTAAAAGACGAACTGCAGTACCACGCGGGTGCCGAGGAGCGGTTTTTTTACAATCCCCTTTTCGAGCACGACCTGACCCAGGAAAAAAGCCGACACAGCGTCGCCGAACATCACGAAATCGACGAATTGATCGAAACTCTCGAAGAAACCGATAGAAGTTCTTCTCACTGGCTTGGCTACGCAAAACAACTCAGCGCTCTGGTGCTGCATCATCTCGAGGAAGAAGAACACGAAGTGTTTCAGTTGGCTGGAAAAGCGCTCAGCGACGAACAGAAGACGGTTCTCGCCGCCTCCTACGAGGGCGATATGCAACGGCGCAGGGAAAGCGAGGACAGCTGACCCGAAAAAACGGAAGCTCTTGCATCCCGCCTGCGCCTCCGGGAATTCTTGACCGCGGGTTGCGGATCGGTCAGAGCTTGGCGCATGCAAACTACTCTTCGTTTTCGTTTTCTCGGCCCAGTGGCAGGGCTGGTGTTGGCATCAGTTGTCTGGCTCGGTCCCACAAGCGGACACGGACAGGAGTCCGCTGGCCAGCGCGTCGAAGTAAGCCGCGACGCCTGGATCTCCGCTGCGACCGCCGAGGAACGCGAAGGCAACAGCGGTAGCTCACCGAAGCTCAGGCTCAAGGACATCCAGGAATTTTTCCTGATCGACTTCGACCCGGCGACACTGCACGGCGAGCGAGTCGTGCGAGCGCAGCTGCACCTGCACGCGGAGAGTCCCGAGGTGCTGGGACGAGTCACGGTGTCCGCGACATCCCTCCGGAATTCTGGCCCATCACCCTCTTCGCGGCCATCATGCCAGCCATCGGGACCAAGCGCTACCGGCAGACCTTGGACGAGCGGGCGCCGCCGCGCGTTCCCTCTACTTGACCGACGGGCGCGCGGGGACAACGCTACCTCGGTTCCACGATTCCGATGAAAACTCCCCTTGCCTTTCTCGCGTTTCTCGCGGCACTGATGCTCGCCCACGCGGCGGAAGCCTCCGAGCCTCCCGTGACCGACGGTCTCGCCGTCTCGCTCGACGCCACCGATCAAGCGCGGATTCGCCAGGCCGCCTCGCTCCCGCCGCTGGTCACCGGAACGCCGCTCGACCGCTGGCTCGACGGCAGGGAAAACGCTCCGCCCGCCCGGCAATTCGCAGCGCAGGCGCGTCCCGTTTTCCATGCGCTCGGCGGCGAAGCCTATGTGCGTTTCGACGGCAAGGACGACTCTCTTTCCCTCGCCCGCGTCCGCGAACTTTCGCCGGAATTGACCGTCTTCGTGCTGGCCGCGCCTGCGGGGAATCCGGGGAATTTCTCGGCCCTGTTCGCGACCGCCGAAGCGGGGCGGAACGACTACACGAGCGGCTTGAATCTCGACTTCGGCCCGGGGGCGACGGATCGGCTCAGCGTCGTGAATGTCGAGAGCGCGGGCGCGAGCGGCGCGCGGGACTTCCTCGAGCCCGGCCGCAACCTCGCCGCCGATCTGCCTTTCGGCCCGTTCCATGTCTTCACCGTGCGCTCGCGCATCGGCGAGCATGGCAACGAGGTTTTCCTCGACGGCGTTCTGCTGGGCGACCGCACGCGTCTGGAATCGAACCTCGGCCTCGACGAGATGATGCTCGGCGCGCGCCTTTGCTCGAACGATCCCAACCAGCCGCCCTTCGCACAGGGATTCTTCAAGGGCGACATCGCGGCCGTCCTCGTTTACAAGCGCGCTCTTTCCGACGACGAGAAGGACGCGGTCGAGAAATCGCTGCTCGACCGCAAACCCGCGCTCAACGCCCTTGTCTCCGGGGCGAGCGGCCACGCGCTCGGGCCGGTCGCCGATCCGCCG
>JBBQZF010000338.1:0-2428 GCA_038208015.1 Gemmatimonadales bacterium | reverse complement strand
ATCCGTGGCTGATCAGTCTAATCGACCAGGCCGTTCGTCAAGCCTCCTCCAAACCAGGGAGTTACGCGACCGAGCAATGCCTGGCGACCGTTCGCTTATGGGAGGATGCGACAGCGCAAAATCCGAGGACGGACACACCCGACAACCTCTAAGTATCGGTCGTGTCTCCAATATCAAGTCCTTCCATCACGATCGTGATGTACGTGACATCCCCCGGCACTCCTGGCACCGCTTCAGCAGGGGAGTTGAAGCGGAAGATCCTGGTCCGCTCCCCGGAGTAGACAAGCGAATAAGGATAGGGAGGAAGAATAATGGGCGACATCGAACAGGGGTCTTCATAGAAGCGTGGCTGGATGCTCCACTCTCCTTCATAAAGTACCTTCGGACCGAAGGTGTCGGGATCGCACGATGTCTGAACTGATAGCGATGTCGATCCGCCATATTTGAGGTCTTTTTCCGTCGCACCGTAAAACGAAGGGATCACGATTGCTGAATCCATCAAAGGCACCGTGACGACAATCTTGTCACCGACCACTTCCGCCCAGTTGTCGTCGAGCGTGAAGTTTAAGGGAATGCCTGAGTCGGACCGAGGCTTGACGTCGGATGAGCTCTCGTCCGGGTCGGCCGGGGCGCAACCCGCCAGCAACAATAGGGCACACAGGAGAACCCACGGTTTCACTCTGTTCATAAGGCGTTGTGTTGTGGTGTATGAGTTGCACACCGCGCGATGCGGTGCGTGACGAAACGCCAGAGTTGGAAGGGGGAACCGTCGACATCGAGCGCGGGGGAGAGGGGGCAACGAAGAAGTAGTGCTCGCCGGCAATATACGGTGGGGACATCGGGGTCGGTCTCGCGATCGGCACAAATCGCCGTGCGCGCCGGTGGCATGCCGCATCACTCCGCCAGCATCGCCGCGATCTCCCGCACATCGGGTCGCGCCGGCGTTTCAGCATCCGCCACGCCGTGCGCCCGCAGCGCCGCCGCGGTCGTCGGTCCGATGGCGATCATGCGCAGTCCGTCGAGCTTCGGATTTCGATCTATCTCGGTGCTCTCCAAGGCCTGAAGTAATTCGAAGAAGTGCGCGACCGCCGACGGCGAGAAGAAGAGGATCGCGTCGCCCGGAGCGAGGCGAGCGATCGCGTGCGGAAAGTCGGAGGCGCTCTCTGGCGGAATGAACGGTTCGTAGAGCGGAAGCTCGATCACCTCGACACCGAGACCGCTGATCGCGTCGACCCCCTCGTCGCGACGAGCGGAACTGCACGGATAGAGAAGTGGCTTCTCACCGCCTGCGGGTAATAGCGTCTTCCGCTGTCGGCGCACCGCACCGCACAGCTTCTCAATGGAATCCGCCGTCAGTAGAACAGGCGCCTCCCCCTCAACCCTCCCGATCATCTCCCCGCTTCCCTCGCCGACGATGAGATATCCGCTGACGTCGATCTTCCGGCAGCGCGCATCGTCGCGACGCAGCGCGAGCCAGCGTGTCGTCGCTTCGCGGCTTGTCAGGAGGACGAGGAAGGAGTGGTCGGAGGGGGGAATGATGGAGGAGTCGACCGGCAGATCGTGCAGTGCGATCATCGGAAGCGACAGGACTGTCATTCCCTTCGCATCGAACAGCGGCGCGATCCGCCTGTTCTCGGCGACCGATCGCGTAAGGAGGATGGCGCGTGGCGGCTTCATTCGTTATCGAGTGCCGGATCGTCGAAGAGCGGGAGCTGCGCGGCGGAGTCGGGACGAAGATCGGTGAAGAGCCGCGTGATCATGTCTGCCGAGACGCTCGCCAACTCCATCGGCTCGAGTTTGCCACCGGCATCGCCGTAGATGAGGCCGCGTTGGAGGACGGCGCGGACGTCGATCTCGTTGAGCGCGCTCCAGAGCATGATCTTCTCGTAGTACATCTGTCCGATCCGCTCGGCGAGCGCCTGACGCGGGTACATCATCAGATAGACGTTCGGCGCGATCGCCCGCGAGTTGTTGAGGATGAAGCGGAACGGCGCTCCCTCGACCACCGTGCCGTTGCGATCACCACGTCCGGTGTAGGCGCAGAGAAACGGCGCCGGCGGACGGCGCTCCTGCAGATACCACGGTGAACGGTGTCGGCTGATGTAGCGCTCGTGCACTCCTCGCTCCTTCCCCTCCTCGAGATATCTCCAGAGCGTCGGATAGTCGCGGCGGATCTCCCACTCAGGCAGCGTGCAGTCGAGCAGGAAAAGCCTCTGCTCGAGTATCGGGTAGCCCTCCGGATCGGCGACGATCTCCTGTTCGATCAGATGCGATGGACCGGGAAGGATCGGACGCATGAACGCCATCGGCAGATCAAGCGAGAGGATCGCGCGCGGATCGAGCAGAAAGAAATCATTGTCGCCGGTCTCGATCCCCCGCTTGATCGTGAAGAAGTCGCCGAGCACGTAGGTCGATCGGTTGCGGTGGA
>JBBQZF010000337.1:0-2430 GCA_038208015.1 Gemmatimonadales bacterium | reverse complement strand
CTCTGGAGCCGCCATAGCCGCTCATAGAGCCCGCCCTTCGCCAGAAGCAGGTCGTGGCCTCCCCGCTCGACGAGCTCTCCATGGTGAAGAACGAGTATCTCGTCAGATCCCACAATGGTGCTGAGGCGGTGCGCTATGGCGATGGTGGTCCTTCCCTCCATCAGAATGACCAGCGCGCGATGGATCTCCGCCTCTATCTGGCTGTCTACCGCACTCGTCGCCTCGTCGAGGATCAGGACTGACGCATCGGCGGCGACGGCCCGGGCAAACGAAAGCAGCTGCCGCTCACCGACGCTCAGGGACGCGCCGCGCTCTCCCAGCCGGTGCGCATAACCGTCGGGAAGGCGGCGGATTATCCGGTCGGCGCCAACGCGGGCCGCCGCCTGCGCAACCTCCTCGTCGGTCAGAGCGTTGGAGAGACGGATATTCGTGGTGACATCGCCGGCAAACAGGAAGATGTCCTGCTGGACATACGCAATCAGGCCGCGAAGCTCGTCCAGCGGGAGTTCCCTGATGTCAACTCCGTTGACGAGTATCCGGCCCCGCTGCGGATCGTAGAATCGCATGAGGAGATTCACGATCGTCGTCTTGCCCGCCCCCGTGTGACCGACAAGGGCGAGGCTCCGGCCGGCTGGCGCCGTGAACGATACGCCCTTCAAAACCCACTCGGGTTCGGCAGGAGTGTCGGCCGGCCCGCTCGCAACGTGGCCGGTATCGTACGCGAACCAGACATCATCGAATTTCACTTCCACCGCTTTGCGGATTCTCGCTCGTGGCGGAGCTCCCCCGGTGCCGGGCGCTCCCTCGATATCGAGCAGCGCAAAGATCCGCTCCGAGCTCGCCATCGCACTCTGGAGGATGTTGAACTTCTCGGCAAGGTCCTGCAGCGGCTGATAGAAGCGGCGCCCGAGTTGAAGGAATGCCGCGACCGTGCCAACCGTCAGCGAATTCTCCTGGATCAGCGATGCGCTCACGACTATCAGCAGCGCGACGGCGATCGACGTCAGGAGCTCGATAGCCGGGAAGTATACGGCGTAGGCGGTGATCGACCTGATGTGGGCGTCGAGGTGCTCCTTGTTCAGCTCGCGGAACCGCGCGGACTCTCCCTCTTCCCTTCCGAACAGCTGGACGATGCGCATTCCGGTAATTCGCTCCTGGAGAAACGAATTGATCCGGGCAAGCCGGGTCCGGATGTCACGGTATGCTTCACGGACAGTCGTGCGGAACCAGTGCGACACGACCGCCACGAGAGGGATCACGATCAGCGCGGCGAGAGTCAGTCGCCAATCGAGAACGAACATAGCGATCCCGATCGCCGCCAGGGTGAACATGTCGCCGACACCCGAGACCACCCCCGACGTGAACAGCTCATTGAGAGTCTCGACATCGCTCGTCACGCGGGTGATGAGGCGGCCTGCCGGGTTGCGGTCGAAGAACGACACGGAGAGACGCTGAAGGTGCGAGAAGATCTGCATTCGCAGGTCCCGCATGACGCTCTGGCCGAGCAAGTTGGTAAGCATCGCCTCGCCGAAGCTGCAGGCGAACTGGGCGATCAATACTGCCACGAAGATTATCGAAGCAGTGACGATCGCCCCGCTATCCTGCCGCGGCAGGGCCTCGTCGATCACGTACTGGGTGAGTAACGGACCGGCGAGCTGAAGCGCTCCTTCTATCATGAGGAGCGCCATGGCGCCGAAAACGAGGGGGCGGTATGGCCTTACATATTGAAGCAGCCTCCGCATGAGACGCGCATCATATGTTCTCGCCAGCGCATCTTCGTCGTGAATGGTTGCGGGGCTCGACATCGAGCGGTATGCTAACGATCGATTTAGCGTGACGCCACCGGCTTCCGGGACTGGTACGCAGGTTGCACTTCCCCCGGTATGCCATCCAGGTTTCTGGACGCATTTCACCCTACGGAGGAGAAATGAATTTTCTCGCATGGATCGTCCTTGGCTTGCTCGCTGGCGCAATTGCCAAAGCCATCATGCCCGGCAACGACCCGGGCGGCATCATCGTCACGATGATCATAGGAATCGTTGGGGCACTTATCGGCGGATTCCTCGGCAGCACGCTCATGGGCGCTCCACTGACCGGATTCTCGGTTCAGAGCCTGCTTCTCGCCATTGTCGGCGCACTCGTTCTTCTCTGGGTGTACCGGATGGCTACAAAGGGCCGATCGCGAGTACCATAGCGTTCCACGGCCTCGCAGGGTGACGAGGGGATAGAATGCCGCTCTGGCTCTACTGGATCCTTCTGGGTCTCGTGGCAGGGACGCTGGCCAAGTTTCTGGTGCCAGGGCGGGACCCCTCAGGCTGCATCATTACGATCATACTCGGTGTGGTCGGAGCTTTCATCGGCGGTTTCATCGGTACCCGCTTCGGCTGGGGAACCGTCACAGCCGGGGCGTTCGACTTTCGCTCGATCGGG
>JBBQZF010000336.1:0-2467 GCA_038208015.1 Gemmatimonadales bacterium | reverse complement strand
TAGGACAGCGTGACCCCGCGGTAGCGAACGCCGAGGCGAGCGAGAGGCCCGGCGGCTTGATCCATCACGCCGAGGAGGACCGCGACGTCACCGGGTCGCCAGCTCACGCGCAGCGCGGGGAGCAGCGACAAGGGGGCCGGCGTCGCGTCGAGCCGGGCGTGGACTCCGAGAGCAACCGCCACCTGCTCGAAGGCGAGGCCCGCCTTGGCCGAGAGGCCCGCGCCCGCGAAGGCACCGTCCCGGGAGACGGGCACGAAGCCCGCCAGGTCTGCGTCGACGAACAGTCGCTCGAGCAGCCAGCTGGTGCCTGCCGTGCGCAGCTGTGCGCGCGCGCCGGCGAGGGCGAACGCATCGGCGTCGCGGCCGCCGTAGTAGCCGTTGCCGGCGAGCTGCATGCCCGCGTAGCCGCTCCACGCATCGGTCTGCGCGCGCACGGTGGTCGGGAAGAAGATAGCGAGCAACGTAAGAGCAACGGCCTTCCACATGGGGCTCAAGCCTTTCTGATTCCAGCAGGCGTTCCTTAGCGCGCTTCAGACCTGGAAGTAGGCCTCGGCGAGCTCGTGACCCTCGTCGTCGCGGCCCAGGCTGCAGGGAGGGCGCGGCCGGGTAGTCAAATCGGTTGCGCCCTGAATCGTCTTCAACGGAATCAGGTAAACCTCGCCTCCTTTCAGCCCCGAGATGGCAACTGTTGCTCGAGGGCCGAGCAGGTTCGCCCCCCAAGAGAGACGGGCACATCACTTGCTGTGTGATCCACGAGCGACTGTCCGCCTCCCGAGGTCACGATGAACCGTTGCATGGCCCCATCTCGTCCACCCGCGCTGAACCCTTTCGGACTGTTTCTGGCCACCACGGCGGCGATCGCATTGGTTGCTTGTGGCGGCACCACCGACGGGACGACCAGCGACGATGCGCTCGCTGAGTCGCCGCTGGAGAACCTCGACCGTGCGGGGGACGGGTCATCCACATACGAGCTGTCGATGGTCGCCGGGCGCATCAACAAAGTGCCGGTGAGTTGGGTCTTCCAGGGACAGTTCTCGGTGAGGACCTCGGTGGCTCCGGCGACTGTGTACATCCGCGCCCGATGCACGGTCGCGAACAGCCCCAGAGACGCATGCGACCCCGGCCTCCTCGTCGCCACTTTGGACTCATCGGGGAACGTTGTCGGGGTCACGTTCAACAACAACTCGCCGCTCGCGGGAAGCTCGCCCTACAGCGCGTACGTGGCGCTTCCCCAACCGCCGGGGGCGTCACTTCTCTACAAGGTCGTCGCGTACAGCCACGGCCGCGGAACCTCGCGCGTGAACATCGAGTGGGATTCGACAGACGGGGCCACGGCGCCGGACTGGGACGCGCATGCCTTCTTCAATCCGCTCGCACCGTCTGTCGTCATGGCCTCCACCAATCGTGTGGTCGGAGGCGCTTTGATCAAGCTCGGGCCTGTTTCCCCGCGGCAGGACTTCGGCATCCGAACCGTCGACGATGGGGCCTCGAGCGCCTCGCAGACACGCATGTGGCTCTTCAACCCAACCCGACGAACCTTTGCCTTCAGCGACGGCGCCGCGACGGGAGACCGCGACCCCAACTTCACGTTCACCAGCCCTTGGTCGTGCGATGCGACGTGCTCACCTACCGCGGACGCGTCGACGTTCGCGATCCTCGGCAAGGACATCCAGAGCTCGGACCAACCGGAGGTCGTGGTCGACGTCGTGAAGACCATTGGCACGGAGTCGCTGCGAACGTTCTCGTTCGGGCCCATCGCTGGCTCGCAGGCCCGTCCCGATTTCGTGGACACGACAGGCGGGGCCTTCGCACCAGGCGTGTATTACTTCTCGGTCTTCGCTGGCGCTGGCAGCTTTGCCGTCGGCGAGGTGCCCGCGGTGGACGGCCGCGACCATCCCGCGAGCGAAACGGGCGACTCGACGTTCTGCGGTTCGGGTTCGATGCCGGCGCGCGGCCAGGGAAACGACCTCGCCTTCACGGTGGATCTCGTCGAAGACGGCCGGGTGGTCGCGACGCGCCACGTCCCTCGGGGCGCGCTCGGGGCGAGCAGGGGGGAGTGGAATCGCATCACCCTGGCGCACATCATTCCTGACAACGGCCGAGCCCGTCGCATCTCGCTCAAAGTCCGAGACGTGGGTCCCGGAATCTCCTTGAGCGGCCAATGGGCTGCGAGGCTCAACCCCGACACTGTCGAGCTGAAGGTCGCTACGCTGAACGTCGAGTACGGCGATGACATGCAGGTCGACCCGGAGATGCAGAACGTCGCCGACCTGCTCGGCGCGGGACCCACCTACTCGGGCATCGAGGTCCTGCATCGCAACAACCGGGGCAGGTGGCGATGGGAAGCGGACATCCTCAGCTTCAACGAGATCATGACGGGTCGCGGTGCGGTGATGGAAAGCCGACTGGCGGCGCGCACCCTGCTCGACTGGAAGCGGTCCGAAGGCGAAAGCATCTGGGGGACGGG
>JBBQZF010000335.1:0-2484 GCA_038208015.1 Gemmatimonadales bacterium | reverse complement strand
AGGTCGGGATGCCCGCTGAGACCGGTGGAGGAAAGGACCATGATGTCCGCCCGGTCTTCCACGGCAGCGCGGGCGAGCGCATGGCGAGAATCTCCGCTCGGCAACACCCGCGTTCGTGTGGAGGCCGGAGCGCGCGGTAACCGGGACCGCACCTGCCTCAGGTACTCGTCGGCAACGCGCTCGTTGCGATGGCGCAGCCGGTCGCGCAACGCGATGGCCTCCGCTTCGAGTGGACCGGTCTCGCTCAGATCGATGTTCGGGGCCGCATGAATGAGCACGATCTCGGCGTCGTGAGCGGCCGCGATCGCCAGGGCGACCGGCAGTGCGCATTCCGACCGGGACGAGCCGTCGAGCGGCGTCATCACCCTGCGATACCGTACGGGGGCGTCACCGACCTCCGTCGACGGGACGAGCAACACCGAACCCGTGGCGGCCTCCGCGACGCGACGCGCCTTGCCGCCCAGCCCGGCGAAGGGCCAGTTGCTGTCGCCGCCTGCGCCAAGGACGGTCAGATCCACCCCATTGTCGCGCACCCAGGCGCAGATGCGCTCCGCGGCCGGTCCATCGATTACCACCGCGCCGGCGTGTAAGCCGCCGAAACGCGACGCACGCTCCCGGAGCTCCGCCTCGACGTCGCGGTGGCGTAGCGTCCATTCGACCGGGTCCGTTGGCGCCTGACCTGATGCTGCCTCGAGAACGCGCATCACGGTCAGGCGTGCGTCAGTCGCCGAGGCTATCGCTGCGGCATGCGACAGCACGGCGTGCGAAAACAAAGACGCATCCACACAAGCCAGAACATGGCGAAAGATCGGATATGCAGCGCCCTGGCGAGACGGCTGGGCCTCTTCCTTGTGATTCAGGAGCTCGGACATGATGCACTCCTCCTAAGTGGCGTTCCGGCGGCTCACGATCCATCCGATGCCCCGAGTCGCCATGACTGCTGCAAGCCGGTGGAGAAGGATCATGCAGTAGCTGGAGATGATCCTCCTGCGGGCCTGACTCGAGCGTGGCGCGTATAGGGACCTCGCCGCCGCCTGCCTCAACGAGGCGCGACCCGCCTTACGAGGCGTACATGTATTCGCGCGTGAGCGGAAGCGGATCGCCCGCCTTATTTTCAGCTTTGCTGCCAAGGACCTGATAAATATTCATCCAGCCATTGGCAAATCCATAAGCGCAGCCCGCGAGATATATCTGCCAGATCCGAAGCCGCTTTTCTCCGGCCAGCGCGGCCGCGCGCTCCAGGTTGCAGTCCAGGCGGTTCGCCCACTCGTGACACGTGCGGGCGTAATGGCGTCGCAACGATTCGACATCGGCCACTTCCAATCCGGCCGCCGCCATTTCCTTTATCACTAGGCTCAAGTGCGGCAATTCGCCGTCAGGGAAGACATAGCGGTCGATGAAATCGCCTGCCCCCAGGCCCACCCAGCGACTGTCGACATCGCTGGTCGTGATGCCGTGGTTCAACATCAAGCCTCTATCGCTCAAGAGCGAACGGATCTTGCCAAAATACGCACGCAGGTTTTTCAAGCCTACGTGCTCGAACATGCCTACGCTCGCAATTTTGTCGAACCCGCCTATGTCGCTCAGATCACGATAATCGCAAAGCTCCACCGTGCAACGGCCCTCAAGCCCCTCGGTCCGGATCCGCTCCCGGGCGTAATCGAACTGGTTCCTCGATAGCGTGATGCCGGTTGCAATGGCGCCAAACTGTTTCGCCGCGCGGACGATCAAAGATCCCCAACCGCAGCCGATATCGAGAAATCGTTCACCTGGTTTCAACAGCAGCTTGGTCAGAATATGGTCCAGCTTCTGAACCTGGGCGAGTTCGAGAGGGTCGTTCTCGCTGCGATAGTAGGCGCATGAATAGACCATGTTCCGGTCGAGGAACAGGGAATAGAAGTCGTTCGAGACATCGTAGTGAAATTCAATCGCCTTGCGGTCGCGATCGCGGGTGTGCCGCGCCGCACGGTGAAATCCCGCCCGCGTATTGGCCGCGACGTTGCGGGCAAGGCTCTCCGCGACCCGAAAAATCTCGTGGATAGAGCCCTCAACACGAATGTGGCCTTCGACGAATGCTTCCCCGAGCTTGTTGAGATCGGGCGAGATGAAATAGCGGAGCGCCGACATGTTCGGAACGATCACGGTAACGGTAGGCGCCGGGGAGAGGTCGATGCGTCGCCCGTTCCACAGCTTCAGCCGCAATGGAACCGCTCCGTTTCCGAATATCCGGCCGATGGCCTGCTCAAAACGGCGCTCAAGAAACATGCCGCACGCCCTCCTCGAAGTCGCCCGTCACTGGGGAACCCGCGATTTCAATGTATCCTGCTCACCCGTCGCGGTTATTGATTTGGGTCAAGCCCCAGTGCCGGGGGAGGTGCCTACTGCTTACAGGCATCGATCCAGAAACACCGAGTCTACCTTCCTCGGACTTGCCGCAATATTTTGTATAGCCAACTTTCTTTCGCTGCGTCGGCGCCGGACTGC
>JBBQZF010000334.1:0-2486 GCA_038208015.1 Gemmatimonadales bacterium | reverse complement strand
GAGGGCGGAGGCGGGACGCAGGTGCTCGTCGCCAAGGTCGAAGACTTCCTGGGGAACCTGTCCGGTGAGCCGGATGCCGGTGTCCGGGATCTCGCGGGTGTCGATGCGGAGGTGTTTCATGAAGGGGAGGGCGGAGCTGGGTGGTAGGCTTGCGCGAGGGCGAAGGCGGCGTTTTCGGGGACGAAGCCGGTCACGTCCCCTCCAAGGCGCGCGATCTCCTTTACGACACGGGAACTAATGTAGGAGAATTCTTCCCGGGGGGTGAGGAAAATCGTTTCAATCCGTGGCTGGAGCTTCCGGTTCATCAGCGCCATCTGGAATTCGAACTCGAAGTCGGAGACCGCGCGGAGGCCCCGGACCAAGGCAACGGCCGAGACGCTGGTCGCGAAGTCCACGAGAAGACCATCGAAGCTTGTGACGCGGATGCGGGGATTGTGCCGGGTGACTTCCTCGATGAGGGCGATGCGCTCCGCTGCGGAAAAGAGAGGCTTTTTCTGGTCGTTGTGGGCGACGGCGACGAGGACTTCCTCGAAGATATGGGAAGCCCGCTCAATGACGTCGAGGTGGCCATTGGTGATCGGGTCGAAACTTCCTGGATAGACGGCGCGCAGCATGGGCGTGGGTTCCCGGGAATGTCCACGGGAAAGGTGCGGGCGACAAGAGGAAAAGGTCAGGGGTTCGAAGCCGTGGCGGACTTCGAGGAATCGACGATGCTCACCGGGGTGCCGACGGGGGCGGCGTTCCAGAAGGCGACGGCTCCTTCCTGGGGCATGCGGATGCAGCCGTGGGAGGCGGGGTAGTTCGGAACGTAGCCGACGTGGAGCCCGAAGGCGGCGCAGCTCAGGCGCATGAAATAGGGCATCTCGGAGTGGTAGAGGGTCGAGGTCCAGGTGCGATGCTTGTGGGTGATGACGAAGTCTCCGGTCGGCGTGGGATTACGGGCCGTTCCGGTGGAGACGCGACTGGTCAAGGAGACGGAGCCGTCCTTGAAGAGAGTGGCTTTCTGCTCGGCGAGGTCGACGATGATCGAGACGTTCTGCTCCGCTTCCCGGGGATCGTAGCCGACGAGGAGCTGTTGGGCCTCGATATTGCTGGCTTCGGCGGCGAAACTGATCGGATAGCGTTGATAGCCCTTGGTGGTCGGGTAGCGGTTCGCCCCGTTTTTGAGAAGCGCACGGATACAGTCGGACTCTCCAATGGCGGCGGCTACCATGAGCGGTGCGAAGCGGGAGTCACGTTTCGCATAGAAGGCGAGGGATTTGTTGCCGGCGAGATCAAGGAAGGCCTGGCTGATGGGCTCGCGAAGTGGGCGGTTGGGGTCGACACCGGCGCTCACGAGGAGTTCCACGATCTCGGGATGCCGGGTGGCAATGGCGAGATTGAGCGGTTCCTGGCCTTCGGCTCCGAGCATGCGGCTGCTTGCTCCCCGGAAGATTAGCCGGGCCGCCATGTCGAGATCCCCCTCGCGACAGGCCTTGGCAAGAAGGGTGTCGCCGGAGGCGTCGCGGGCATTCACCGGTGCTCCGTGGTCGAGGAAAAGGTCGAACAGCTCCCGAGAACCGGATTCGGCTGAGTGAAAAAGGAGTGAAGGATGGGCCACGGTGCCTCCCTGGAGAAGAAAGCGAGCGAGTTCCACGTTTTTGTCGCGGAAGGCCACTTCCATCGGCGAGAGTTCGCCCTCGCAAGGGGCATCGGGATCGGCGCCCGCCTTGATCAGGGCCCCCGCTATTTCCCAATTCCCATCTTCCAGAGTCCGGCCAAGGAGGGAAGTGCCATCGGGAAAGCGCACTCCGGGGTCTGCTCCTTTTTCGAGGAGCAGGTCGACCAGCGAGACCTCGCCGGACTCCGTGGCCGCGAGAAGGGGCGAGCGGGAGTTTTCATCCGCCTGATTCGGGTCGGCGCCTGCCTCAAGGAGGAAGGAGGCGAGCGCGTGGTCGGCGCGCTGGATCGCCCGAAGCAATGCCGTCTCCCCGGCTTCTCCGGCGACGTTCGGAGACGCTCCGAACTCCAACAGCATGCCGAGCAGAGCGCGGTCGTCCTTCTCGCTGAGCTGGATTACGGCGGGAATCTTGTCGAGCATCACTTCCGGATTCGCGCCCCTTTCGAGCAGGCGCTTCGCGATCGTGCGTTGGTCGTTGGTGATCGCGGTCGAGAGAGCTTCGTCAAGTCCTTGTGCGGTTCCCGTTTCCAGGAGGAAAGCGACGATCGTCTCGTCCGCGTTCCCGGTCGCCGTCAGGAGTGATTCCCGCGTCACCGGGCTCGCGACGCCCCGCGAGCCCGCCCGTGAAAGGAGGAACTCGACGATTTGCGCATGCCGGTTCTCAACCGCGTGGGCGAGCGAGTCCTTGCCCTCGGCATCGCGAGCGAGGAGGTCGGAGGCCCGCGCTTCGAGAAAGCGAACGCAGTCACGATGCCCGGCGGCGGCGGCCTTCATAAGCGGGGTGAGGCCGCGGGCGTCTGCGAGCTGCGGATCCATCCCTCCTCCG
>JBBQZF010000333.1:0-2488 GCA_038208015.1 Gemmatimonadales bacterium | reverse complement strand
GCGCCCTCGGTAGAAGCCCGACTCCGGTCGCCCGGGCGGTGAACGCGCTAAAGCGCGGCCACGGACTTAAGCCATCCTCGGCGACGGACGGTTGACCCGGTAGGCGCCGTGGCCTGGCGATGCTCCGGCGCACGGCGGCGGGGTGCTAATCAAGCAACACCAGATTGTCGCGGTGGATGAGTTCGGCCTCGTCGACATAGCCCAGCTTGCTTTCTATGTCTGCCGTTGGTGTGCGAAGGATGCGGCGGGTTTCCGAGGCGCTGTAGTTGATGAGGCCGCGCGCAATTTCCCGCTTCCGCTCATCGAAGCAGCTCACCACTTCACCCCGCTCGAAGTCGCCGCTGGTATCGAATACGCCGATGGGCAGCAGGCTCTTTCCGTCGAGCTTCAGCGCTTTCACCGCGCCTGCATCCAGAGTGAGGCTGCCGCGTACCTGCAGGTGGTCCGCCAGCCACTGCTTGCGTGCGGCAAGGGTGGCGCGGTCGGCGGTGAGCTGCGTGCCGATGGGCTCGCCTGCCGCGAGTCTGAGCAATACCTGGGGCTCGCGCCCGGACGCGATCACGGTGTGGGCTCCGCTGCGAGCGGCGCGAGTGGCGGCGAGCACCTTCGTGAGCATGCCTCCGCGGCCGATCGCGCTCCCGGCGCCGCCCGCCATGGCTTCGAGGGCGGGATCGCCTGCACGCGCTGCGGAAATCAGGCATGCATCCGGATGCATGCGCGGGTCGCACTCGTATAGGCCCGCCTGGTCCGTGAGGATGATCAGGACATCGGCCTCGATGAGATTCGTCACCAGCGCACCCAGCGTGTCGTTGTCGCCGAACCGGATTTCGTCCACAGCGACCGTATCGTTTTCATTGATGATCGGAATGACCCCGAGCCCAAGCAGGGTGCGCAGCGTCGAGCGCGCATTCAGGTATCGCTTGCGGTCAGCGAGATCCTCGTGCGTGAGCAGAATCTGAGACGTAAGCAGTCCATGCTCGCTGAAGCAGGACTCGTACACCTGGATGAGCCCCATCTGCCCGACCGCCGCCGCGGCCTGTAGCTCGTGGAGTGCGTGAGGGCGCCGCTTCCAACCCAGGCGCTGCATTCCTTCGGCGATCGCGCCACTGGACACCAGCACGATTTGGCGCCCCTCTTTGCGCAGGGTGGCGATTTGCAATGCCCAGCGCGCCAGCGCATCGCGGTCGAGTCCTTGGCCTTCGTTGGTGACCAGGCTACTGCCGACTTTGACGACCAGTCGCCGGGCTGTTTTCACGATGGACGGCATGGCCATTGGCGGGCTGCTATGCGTCTGTGAATATGGTGTCACGCATTACGCGCGGTTTGGTTCGCCGTCGATGCTCTGGCTGATTGCCTGCGCGGTGTCCGATGGGGGGGCAGGCGGCGCGGCCGGGACTTCCTGTGCCAGCCGCTGCTGCTCATCGAGGTGATCCATCACTGCGTACACGAGAGCGGGGCAGCCCTCGCCAGTGAGCGCCGAGATGGTAAAGGTCTTTCCTTTCCAGCCGAGCTTACGCACGAACGCACGGAGGATCTTCTCGCGTTTGTCCTCGGGTAGAAGGTCCGATTTGTTCAACACCAGCCAGCGCGGCTTCCGGTGAAGCTCAATGTCGTACTTCTTCAGCTCAGAGACAATGGCCCGCACCTCTTTCACGGGGTCTGCTCCATCATCCATCGGAGCAATGTCCACCAGATGCAGCAGCAGTCGTGTGCGGGCCAGGTGGCGCAGGAACTGGTGGCCCAGCCCGGCACCTTCCGCAGCGCCCTCGATCAGGCCGGGAATGTCGGCTATGACGAAGCTTCGGTGGCGGTCCGCACTGACGACGCCCAGGTTCGGATGCAGGGTGGTGAAAGGGTAATCGGCGACCTTCGGGCGTGCCGCGGAGACCGATCGGATGAAAGTCGACTTTCCTGCATTGGGCATCCCAAGCAGGCCCACGTCGGCGAGTACCTTCAGTTCCAGCTTGAGCTTCCGGTTCACGCCCTCTTCGCCGTGAGTGAACTGGGTTGGCGCGCGGTTGGTGCTCGACTTGAAGTGCAGATTGCCGATGCCGCCTCTGCCGCCTTTGGCGATGAGGACGCGGGCCTCGTGGTGCGCCAGATCGGCGACGAGCTCGCCAGTTTCGAAGTCGGTAATGATGGTGCCCACCGGAAATCTGAGGGTGATGTCCGCTGCGCCGCGTCCGTAGCAGTCGGAGCCCTGACCTTTGCCGCCATTCTTGGCGCGGTGGATGCGCGCATAGCGGTAATCGATCAGTGTGTTGATATTGCGGTCTGCGACCGCGTAGATACTGCCGCCGCGGCCCCCGTCGCCCCCGTCCGGCCCACCTCGTGGCACGAATTTCTCGCGGCGGAAGCTTGCGACGCCGTCTCCGCCATTCCCGGCGTGGACCTCTATTACAGCTTCGTCGATGAATTTCATACGTGCAGGGCCAAACCTGAAGTGTCGTGAGCGGCGTTTATACCGCGGTTGTCGAGCTTAATGGAT
>JBBQZF010000332.1:0-2522 GCA_038208015.1 Gemmatimonadales bacterium | reverse complement strand
TCGGCCACATGGCTGCAGTTGTCGCACATCGACAGGTGCAGTTTCAGCCTCATCTCGTCGATCAGACTCAGCGGTTCGTCGAGCCGCTGCGACAAGAGTTCCGCCACCCGCCGGCAGGAGTACATCAGGTTCATACGCTGGCCCTCGTCTTACTTTCCGCAGGTTGGCGCGAGCAAATGGATTGAATTTGCGGCTCGCTACACGGGGGCGTGGAACGACTCGCTCGGCACGCCGAGCAGTGCGAGGATCTGGATCTGCAGGCTTGTGAGCTGGGCATCGAAGGTCTGGATGGTCAACCCGGCCTGGTCAACGAGTCGGTGCCGTTGAGTGAGGCTGAACAGGCGCAGTACCTGCTCGGTGGTTGGATGAGCGCATTGACGTTGCTCCGGGTACAGAGGTAGCTCGTCGATCGATTGCCTGGTCATGGCCTGACGAAGCTCTCGCTCGATGAGTGCCTGGATGAGCAGAGCAAGGAAGTACAGGGTGAAGAGGGCTTCGATCCTTCCCTCGTCCTTCAGGAAGACAGGCGCGATCTCGTGCACCGTCTTGACTTGCTCGAAGCGCTTCTCGATCATGGGTTGGCCCTTGTGGGCCTGCAGGACTTCGGCAGGCGACAGTGTCCGATCATTGGTCATCAGGGGATACATCCCATCGCTCCTGTGGTCGTAGGCGATGGCATCCTCGTCGGTGAGCCATTCGATGTCGTACCTGCGCTTGGTGATCTTCTTGTAGGCGGTGTCAGGCCCTGGCCGCCCGCGCTTGGCTTGCTTGAAGATGTGTTCCTCGCGCGTCACACGCTTGACCTTGACGTAGCGGGCGACGTGGTGCCTTTCCAGCAGGTTGGTCACGGTCAGGTCGATCTCGGCGGCGCCGCGAAGCCGTGTCTTGGCGCCGGTCAGGCGCTCGCGCAGCCCGTTCAGGTCATGGACGGCGGCAGCGATGTTGGCGCGTCTACGCGCCTCCTGGCGCAGCGTCAGCAGTGAGCTCCAGACCCACACCACGACGCAGACCTCCGCGGACAGTAACGGTGCACGGTAGACGTACCAGCAATCGGGCGGACCATCCTTTCGCCGGGGATTGGGTCGCTCCCACACCTGGACCCACTCGGGGGAGTTGGTTTGAATCCACTTGCGGAACTCTGCGTCCTCGCGCCGGTTGCGCGGCATGACGGTGACGAAGCGCCCTCCTGCGCGGTCGATGTGATCCATGTTCTCGCGCGAGCAAAGTTTGCTATCCGCGCAGTACAAGAAGTCGGCACGGCCGGCGATGGTGCGCAGCGTGTTCCAGGTCTCGATGTGGGTGCGTGAGTCGTTGGTGTTGCCGTCGGTGCAGCGAAACGCGACGGGGACGTGTCCGTCGGCGGTCATGGTCAAGATGAACAGCAGTTGCTTCAAATCCGGCCTATGGGCCTTGGAATGCCCGTAGACGACGGCTGGCGCAGTGCGACCGCGGATGGTTCGGCCGGTGGCGGCTCGATACGATCCGGCGAAGCTGATGGACGTGCTGTCGTTATGCAACTCGTCGAAACGAAGCTTGAACTTCTCGCCGACGGCCAGGACGATCTCTGTCAACAGCGCGGTGCGGTCGGCGTCGAAGAGGTGATCCAGGGCGCGTCCGAGCCGGTCATCGCTGAGGTGCTCCATCGCCTTGGCGGCGATGCCGAACATGCCAGTGGCAAATCCATGGACGGTCTCCTGCTGGCGGTAGATCGGCTCGCGCTCGACGATGAGCGAGCGGAGCAGAACGCCCAGGGCCTGGGCATGAGGGACGGCGCAGCGGGCGTCGGAGGGGATGTGGCGCGCCAGCAGGTCTTCCAGGCCGACGCGCTCGATGAAGTGATTGACCAGAGGCAGAGGTCCCATGCGCTCGCTGTGAAGCTTGAAGCGAGCGCTGGCGGGAGGCCGGCCTTGTGAATCGATCATTCTGGCGTTAGTATTAACGCCAGACGCAGAAAAGTAAAGCAGTATGTCGCACCGACCAGAGACCATCATCAAGCAGGCGCGCAAGCGCATCGAGGGCATTCGGCAGGCTCTGAGCGGAATCGACCATCTGTGCTCCGGCACGCTCTTGAAACGCACCAAGGTCTGCGGCAAGGCTGGATGCCGTTGCGCGACGGATCCGAGCGCCCGTCACGGGCCGTACTACGAATGGGGGCACATGCGCGGGGGCAAGCTGGTACACCGATCAGTCACCGCCGAGCAGGCCACACTGCTCGAGCAGGCGATCGCCAACTATCGGCAGGCGAGAAAGCTCATGCAAGCCTGGGAGGATGAAACCGAAAAGCTCATCGACGCCGAAGCACCACGCAGCAAACCCTGAGCCTGAGCCGAATCCAGTCGGAAATTCGTTCTATTTGCCTCACTCGAGGTGCGGAAAGTAAGTACCGCGACGTCATCGCCGCCGATTACGCGTACGTCTTCCTGGAGCGCAACCTTCGCGTGGGCATGGCGGCGCTCGACAAGGACTACACGCTGCAGCAGACGCAGCGCGACCTCGCCAACCACGTGCGTCAGCGCGCGCAG
>JBBQZF010000331.1:0-2525 GCA_038208015.1 Gemmatimonadales bacterium | reverse complement strand
GAGCCTGCGGTATCTGCCGGTTGACGTGTGCTCCAAACAGGCACGCCTGCTACGGCGGCGCGTTCATGGAGAACATCGTCAACGTCACCACCCCTCATCACCCGGCGAGTTCGCTTGCCCACGATGATTCAAAGGGCAGCGACCCCGCCGACGAGCATGCCGGCCATGACATGGGCCCCGCCACCGCCGCGGCAACTCCGTTCAAGGCCGTCGACCCCGCCGACCAGCTTTATCCGTGTTCGATATTCGGAGAGAAGTACCAGTCAGCGTGTTATGGGATGCAGACGTCGGTGATGCTTCACAACAACGGCGGCGACATGGAAGATGCGGCGCGTTCGTGTGAGAAGGCGCCGAAGGCCATGCGAACTACATGTTACGCCAGCCTCGGGCGTGACATCAGCTCCTACGCGCGGCAGGTCCATGCCGAGGCGATCCGCATGTGCTCGCTCGGAAGCCAGCGGTATCAGCCGTGGTGTTTTCTCGGCGTCGTGAAAAATCTGATCGACCTCAATGCGCGCGCGGATGACGGCCTTGCTTTCTGCAGGGCAGTGCCCCGGGACGGCAACAAGCAGATATGTCACGCCGCGGTGGGTGAGCAGATCCTCGTGCTCACGCCCGATCCCGACAAACGGAGCCGGCTGTGTGAAGGATCGGAGCCCGGTTATCTGCCGGCGTGCCTGTTTGGAGCACACGTCAACCGGCAGATACCGCAGGCTCTTCAGAGGGTGTACGCCTCCGTCGAGTAGCTACTGCTTCGTTACCGCGAAGCCGTCGATATGAACGTCGAGGTTGTGGTTCACCCTTATGCCGGCGATTCCCTTCGTTCCTGAATTCTCGCCTCCCCCGTCGACAACGGCGCGGGGAAGTGACGCTACCTCGGTTCCGTTTGCGAGGAAGCTCAGCTTGTCGCCGAAGACGACTATGGAGAGGGCGTTGGTTGCCTTGCCAGCCTCGTTCATCGGCTTGACTGCTTCGTTCGCTGTCCAGTCGATGATCTTGTGCACGGTTGAATCATCGGCGCGGTGATTGACAAGAAATTTCCCGTCCTGTCTCACGACGAAATAGAGATAGCTCTGGTTCGGCGCCTCGAGATTCTGACCTCCGAGGAACAGTCCGTACGCTTCCGGGTGCGTCGAGGCTTTCGTCTGGCTGAAGGTCGCAGCAACTGTGTAGTTGCCGCCGTCCACAGCGTTCGCACTGCTCCAGTAGATCGCCGCTGGACCAGCGGTCACGTGGATGCCGCCGCCCATCGGGACGAACTTTGCATCGGTGAGCTTCCGGCCCTGTGACGCCGGCCGGGGATCGATGCGGCCGGTCCAGCCTGGCACCTTGACTCCACCGTCAGACTGAAGCTTGTCGGGGTCTGAACCCTGTGCTGCTACGGCTGTTGCGCTCAGTGCCAGCAGCGCGGCCGTCGCTATCGTCTTCTTCACGTTGTTTGCCTCCTTCGGGCGGTGCGGAAGATTAATCAGTGTATCCCTGATATCTAGCTGTCGCGCCCGGGGGCTGGAAGTGGCCCCGTGAGGCGGACGACAAGCTCCTCGAGCTCCGCCGTTGCTCCGGGAGTCCGCCGGCGCTCTGACTGGATGAGTCCGAGCAGCTGCGCGCGTGCAATCCAGTAGCGCGCTCCGAGTGCTTCGGTTGACTGGCCCGAGAAGCCCGCGAGTGCCGCAGCCAGACTCTGTCCGGCCTGCAGAGAATCCTGAATCACGAGATGCAGCTGCGGCTTCACAGGGGAAATGAGAATCACCTTGTCTCCAGTAGGCGATACCACATAGGTGGTGACGCTCTGGAGCTCTATGTCGGAAAGCTCCGTGATCTGGCGCCACGACGTATCCTGGCCCGGGTGCCGGGCGTACACCCTGTTGCCCTTGCCCATGAGCACGACTCCGCCTGGCGCCCATGCGTGCGCTACGCGGCCCGGGAGAGTTGGCGTCAATGTCGATATATCACCTGTCCCGATGTCGAGGCGCCTGATCTCATTCATGCCAAGCGAATCTGTTCGCGTGTAGCTGATGGCTCGTTCTCCCGGGATCAGCTGCGGCGGGAGGTTCGCGACTGTCCAGTCGCGATCGGTCATCGTCCTGTTCCGGGTGTCGAATATTGCGACTGAGTTTCGAGTCTTCGGACGCACCATCGCGAAGGTCGTCGAGTCGACTCGAACGTAGTATCCGACGGTATCCGGTCCCGGGAGCACGCCGGAAAGCGGGTTCCCCGACATGTCATAGATCCACGGTCCCCATTCCGTGAACAAAGTGGCGGGAATCCAGCGTATGACCATCAGGTTGCCGTCGGGCGTGACAGTCGGGCTGTTCTCCTGCTCCGGCGTCGCGGTGATTTGCGTTTCGGCCCCGGTCGCAAGCTCGATCCGGTAGATGTCGCCGGGCGCATTTGCGCTGTCGCGGTACGAAACGAACAGGATCGACGCTCCATCCGGCGTGAACGACGGCTGGCTGCTGACGCCGCGGTCACCCGTCAGCTTCTTTGGCGTTCCAAGGGTCAGGGACGATCCGGTCGCGACGATG
>JBBQZF010000330.1:0-2528 GCA_038208015.1 Gemmatimonadales bacterium | reverse complement strand
TCCTCATTAACGACAGGAAGAAGGACGGAGGCTAGCGGCAGCAGGTCTCACCGTGGCGGGCGGGAACCAGACTCCGCTCCACAAGTCACCGGTCGTTCGCTGTCTATCTCGCCAGCATCTGGGACTTGAGGCGCGCAAGGCGGCGCCTGACCGAACCGTCCATCACCGTATCGCCGATCTTTACAACCACGCCGCCGAGGATGGCGGGGTTCACCTGCATGTGCGGTACGACAGTCTTGCCCATGACCCGCGAAAGCTCCTTCGCAATGCTCGACTCTTCCTCGCCGCTGACTTCCGCTGCGACCGTGACGTTGGCGTGAACTCGGCCCTCGTGGACGTCGAGAAGGTTGTCGTACTCGATCGCTATCTCGGGGATCAGGTTCTGCCGGCGCTTCCGGACAAGGGTCTGGAGAAAGCGAAGGAAGTGGCGCGGGACGCGGTCGCCGAGTGCCTGGGAGAAGATATCGTTCTTCTGCGCTTCGCTGATCTTTGGCGATTCAAGGAAGTGGCGGAGGGTGATGTCCTGCTCGATTCCTGATGCTACGTCGCGGATCAGCTTTCCCCATCCCGCCGGATCTTCAGCCCGTCTTGCCAGCTCGAGTAGCGCTTCGGCGTAGTTGCGGGCGATCGTGGAGTCGCGCATCAGCGGCCTGTCTGCTGGGCCGGGATTGACGACAGGAAGCTTTCGACGATGCGGCGGTTTGACGCGTCGTCGAGGTTTTTCTCGATGACTTTACCTGCTCCGGCGATGGCGAGGTCGACTGCTTCGCGGCGGAGCTCGGCGATTGCGCGCTGCTTCTCTCCTTCGATCTCGCGGCGTGCCCGCTCGAGCATGTCCTGCTGCTGCGCCCGTGTTTCCTCGATCATGTCGGTGCGAACCTTTTCTCCGATCTGCCGGCCTTCGACAATCAGCTTCTGGGCCTCAGCCCGGGCGCCCTCGATCTGCGCGCGGTGCTCGGCGAGGAGTTGTGCGGCGGCTTCGCGATCGGCTTTGGCGCCGGCGATTGCGTCCTCGAGTGCTTTCTCGCGTGCTTCGACGGCTGCGGTGATCGGCTTGAAGGCGTAGCGGGAGAGGATGAAGAAGAGGAGCAGGAATATGATCAGCGTCCAGAACATGAGCCCGCCGGACGGCGTGAGCAGCCCGCCCTGGGGCGCGGCGCCTTCAGCCGCGGCAGCGACGCCGTGTTCCTGGATCAGCATGAGGAATGGAAGCAGTGAAGTCATTGTTGTCATCAGAAGGGATCCGGTGATGCCCGCTCGAGGCGCGCATCACCGGCGACAGATTAGAAGGTGAACTTGCCCTGAATGAGGAACGACACGACGATCGCGAAAAGAGCTGCACCCTCGATGAGTGCGGCGAAGATGATCGCGCCAGTCTGAATGCGGCCCGCCATTTCGGGCTGGCGTGCCATTCCGTCCATCGCCTGGCCGGCGAGGCGGCCGATGCCGATACCGGCTCCGATTACAGCGATGCCCGCGCCGATGCCGGCGCCCATGAGGGCAAACGCGGCGGCGAATTCACGGGTGTACGTGACTGCCTGAAGAAGGGGAAAGAAATCCATTTTGATGCTCCGTGGTCTAGCGTCGTAGTCGATGGAAATCGCGCCATCGGTCGCTGCCTGTCGCCGGGATTCGCATCCCAACAGGCTTCCCCGGCCACCCGGCCGGGTACAGTCAATGCGCGCCTTCGCGTATCAGCCCGATGAACACGCTCGAGAGGAGCACGAACACGTAGGCCTGGAGGAAGGCGATGAACACTTCGAGGACCATGATCGCCAGCGCCATCAGCAGCGGCAGCGGTGCAAGTGCGTAGCTGCCGAACGTGAAGATCAGTCCGATGAGCGCGAGAACGACGATGTGTCCGGCTGTCATGTTCGCGAAGAGTCGTATCGCGAGCGCGAACGGCTTGGTGAACTTGCCGATCAACTCGATCGGCGTCATGAGCGGAGTCAGCAGAGCCTTCATGATGAAGGGCTGGTCACTCGGCCAGTACACGATGGTTTTCATGTAACCCGCGGCGCCAAGTGCGCGCATGCCGGCGACTTCCACCACTACGAGCGTGATGATCGCGAGCATTCCCGTGACGGCGATGTTTCCCGTAGCTGTGGAGCCGTAGGGAATGAGCCCGAGGAGGTTCGCGAACAGGATGAAGAAGAACAGCGTGAGCAGGAACGGCGCGTATCTCTCGCCGTGGTGTCCGACGTTGGGCAGCACTACTTCCTGCCGGATGTAGAGGACCAGTGCTTCGATTCCGTTCGCGAATCCTTGCGGCTTTCCCGAGCTCAGGTGCTGGCGCTTGTGGGCGCGGGCGGCGAGGAGCAGGGTGATGAGGCAGAGCGAGGCTGCAATCAGCAGCATGACGACGTGCTTTGTCGGCGAAAGGTCGAGCGCGATCGGTCCGATGTGGATTGGCGCCCAGTGGGGGAGCTCCAGGTGACATGCAAATCCCGGCTGGAAGCACGGATACTCGAGGTAGTGTGAGTCCGTGATGTGCGGGGTGATGATGTCCTGATTATCAGCTTTCATAT
>JBBQZF010000329.1:0-2536 GCA_038208015.1 Gemmatimonadales bacterium | reverse complement strand
CCGCACTGTCCAATCTGTTCGGCGGCGGAACGAGCGATCACCTGCTGGATGCCTCGGCGGGCTTCTATCCGGATTGGACGGAGGATTCATTCGCCGGGATTCTTCCCAATGTAACCGCGGGCCGAGTCGCGAATCGCTTTGACTTCGGAGGCATGAATTCGGTCGTCGATGCCGCATGTGGCTCCTCCCTGGCGGCGCTTCACATCGCTGTCCGCGAGCTGGAATCGCGCGCGACCGACATGGTGATCGCCGGCGGGGCCGACAACACCAACACATCGTTCTCGTTCGTCGCATTCAGCAAGACTCACGCGCTGTCTCCAACGGGCGCGTGCCGCACTTTCGATTCAAGCGCCGACGGCATTGCCATCAGCGAGGGCGTCGTGATGCTCGTGCTCAAGCGGCTGGAGGATGCCGAGCGCGACGGAGACCGAGTCTATGCAGTGATTCGAGGTACAGGAGCTTCGAGCGACGGAAAGGCCAAAGGGTTGACGGCACCACGCCCGGAAGGGCAGACACTCGCTCTGCAGCGCGCATACGAAGGCGCAGGATTCTCCGCCGCTACTCTCGGACTTCTCGAGGCGCACGGGACGGGAACCGTCGTTGGTGACCGCACCGAGGCGCAGGCGCTGACATCCTTCCTCACTGACGCGGGAGCGCGCCCGTCCAGCATCGCAATCGGTTCGGCAAAATCGGTGGTCGGTCATACGAAAGCTGCCGCTGGAGCCGCCGGGGTCGTCAAGGCTGCGCTTGCGCTTTATCACAAGGTCTTGCCTCCGACTGCCGGGGTCATTCAACCGAATCCCGCTGCCGGCTTCGGCAGCGGCCCGTTGTACGTCAATTCGGAGGCTCGCCCGTGGGTACGCTCAGCTTCGCAGGTCGCGCGGCGAGCTGGCGTCAGCGCATTCGGCTTCGGTGGAACGAACTTTCACGCTGTTCTGGAGGAATACGATGCGGTCGCGCCGGCGGCGCCTGGTGGCGATGAATGGCCCGCCGAGTTGTTTCTCTGGGCAGAGCCGGAAGCAGGCGATCTCACCCGCCAGCTTTCCTCGCTCGCTGAAGAACTCTCCTCCGGTGCTCGAGTCAGTCTCCGTGACGTGGCTTTTACCGTGTGCGAGCAGTCCGCAACGAAACGCAGCAACGGCGGTTGTCTGCAGCTTGGCATCGTCGCGACGTCGATCGACGATCTCACTGCGAAAATCACGCATGCCGCGGCTGCGATCGCTTCGGGCAGCGCCATCGACGCCAGGTCAGGAGTGTTTTACGGCGGAGAGACACGCACGACAGACCAGATCGCCGTGGCGAAAAGCGTCGCAGTCGTCTTCCCCGGTCAGGGATCGCAGTACCCCGACATGCTCCGCGACATCACGATGCGATTCGCGCCGTTGCGCGAGGCGTTCGAGCAAGCGGATCTCGTGCTGGAGGGATGTTTCCCCCAGGCACTGAGCAGTTATGCCTTCCCCCCACCTGCCTTTACCGATGAGGCGAGGCAGGTTCAGCGCCTCGCCTTGACCGATACGCGGGTCGCTCAGCCAGCACTCGGCGCGGGCGAGATTGGATTGTTCAAGCTTCTCGCCCGGCTGGACGTCAGGCCATCGATGGTCGCTGGCCATAGCTACGGCGAATATGTGGCGCTATGCGCAGCCGGCGTAATCGACGAGGTGAGTCTCGCTCGGATATCGGAGGCGCGGGGCAGAGCAATCGCGGAATGTTCGGCCGGCAACGCCGGAACGATGGCGGCAGTAGGAGGAAATCACGCGGACGTCCGCCGGATAATCGCGTCGGTGCCGGACGTATGGATCGCTAACATCAACTCGCCGGGCCAAACGATCATCGCAGGAACCGAGAAGGGCATTGATTCGGCGGCCGCAGTGCTCGAGAGGAGCGGACTGGCATCGACCCGGATCGCTGTCGCTTGTGCGTTTCACTCACCGCTCGTCGCCTCCGCCCGGTCGCGGCTCGCTGACGCGCTCGATTCGATCCAGTTCGCCGACTCACGAATTCCCGTCTACTCCAACTCGAGCGCGGCTCGATATCCAGACGGCGCCGCCGCGATTTCAAGGCTGCTGAACGACCATCTTACCAGCCCCGTTCAGTTCCTCGCCGAGATCGAAGCGATGTACGAAGCCGGCGCGCGTATCTTCGTCGAGGTCGGACCACGCGCTGTCCTCACCGGACTCATTCGCCAGATACTCGACGGGCGACCTTTCGAAGCAATCGCAATCGACCCGCCCGGTGCGGGCGGCGTGACGAGTCTGCTGACTGCGCTGGCGCAGCTTTCGGCCTGCGGTGTAGCCGTGAATACGGCTCCCCTGTTTTCGAATCGCGGGGTGCGCCGGCTGAACCTGAAGCAGCTTGCATCGGAAACAAAGCAGCCAAAGGTGTCACCGACTACCTGGATGGTCGACCCGGCACGCGCGTGGCCGGCGTCTGAGAAACGTCCCGAGCACAAATCTTTGGCAGTCAGAAGCTGGGCCGAGCGAAAAACCGCCACGTCCACCGCTCTTTCCGCTCACGCTCCGATCCCACCCTCGGGCGC
>JBBQZF010000328.1:0-2546 GCA_038208015.1 Gemmatimonadales bacterium | reverse complement strand
CGATCACCTGAATCGCTCTGGAATCGACCTCTGGCTGGAAAGAGGGCTCGGCGACATCCTGCGGCGGGTCGAATGACAGCGGTCGATGCGCCCACATTGAGCCTGCCTCATCTACTCAAAAATGAATGGGAGGTTCGACATGCCGCAGCACGACATTCATCTCACCCCGCCCACATTGTCGCGACGATGCTTGATGATCCGAACCGCAGTTGGGCTGATGGTCGCTCACGCTCGCCCGGCAGCGGCGGAACCGAAGCCCGAACTGACGGTCACGGACGCGCTCCGGCAAAGGCGCTCGACCCGCGTCTTTGCCGATCTGCGCAGGCTGAACGCGGCGGGAGAGGAAAGCGCGAAGCACCTTTATGCCCAGATCGATGCGGCAATCGTTGCTCAGAACGTCTATGTCTTCGCTGCGGATCGAGGCCTTGCGACGTGTCTCGTCGGCGGCGTCGACCGGGATTGGATAGGGAAGGCGCTGAGTCTCGCCGCGCACGAGTTCGTGGCTTTCGTCCAGCCTGTGGGGTGGCCTACAGACTGAGGTCACCCATCTGCTTCGTCGCGAGCTTTTAATCGGACGCCGGGCTCGATCGTCGATCCCGGATAAGCGACCACGCGTTCGCCCACTTCAACGCCTGAGAGGATTTGAGCCCATTCGCCCGTCATCCGCCCGACATCGACGGCGCGGAGATTTGCTCGCCCGGCATCCTCGACGAAGAGCGCCCATCGACCGGAGTTGCGGAAGAGAGTACTCTGCGGCACCTGGATGACGTCTTCGGCGGCCCAGGTGACGAGGGTGACGTACACCCGGTACTGATCGCCGAGACCGACGCGCTCTTCGGGTGGGGTGAGAATATCGAGGACGAGCGGCACGCGCTGCTCCTCGATGCCCAGGGCCGAGATGCGGGTAAAGGCCGAGGGTTCGATCTGCCGCACCTCTGCCTCGATGAGGCTTTCGCCGCCCCAGCGGTCCACGACCGCGCGGGTTCCTCGCGTGACGCCCACCGCGTCGCTCGACAGCAGATCGACCCGGATCTCCAGGTCGACCGGGTCGCCGATCGTCAGCAGGGTCTCACCCGCCTGCACGAGCCTCGCATTCTCGTCCGCGACGTCCAGCACCGTGCCCGTGCGTGGCGCTGTCAGGCGGATGCAGCATTCGGATCGCACGCTGTCCAGTTCTCGCGCTTCAGGGCCCGCGAGCTGGGCCTCTGTGCGGGCAAGCGTGGCGCGACGCATGTCGAGGTCGGACAAGGCGACGTCTCGGGCGGCCTGGGCCGACAGCACGGCCTGCCGGGCGTCCGCAAGTGCGGTTTCCGGGGCAGTTCCGCGCTGAGCGAGCTCGACGTATCGCGCAAGTTCCGTCTCGAGATGGGAGAGTTCTGTCCCGGCTCGCAAGAGGCTCGCCTCCGCCAACCGCACGGCCGCCTGCGCCTCGGTCACCGACGCCTCGGCCAGTCTGCGGTCGCGCGTATCGAGAAATGGGGGCTCCGCCGGTTCGATCACCGCAACGACGGTCTCGCCACCGATCACGGCCTCACCGACGTGAACCGGCGCACGCATGACCTCGCCCGTGACCGGCGCCGTGACCCGCCAGGTTTCACGAATGCGCGTGGTGCCCTCGGCCGAGACCGTGGCCTGCATGGGACCTTGTCGGACCGGCACGAGGTCCACGAGCACCGGTGAAGGCAGGAGCGCCCAGACAAGGGCGCCGAGGCATGCTGCGGCAAGGACGCCGAGCAGCAGGATGCGGAGGGGCTTCGAGTGGGTCATTCTTTCTGCTTCAATGCACTTACCATGTCTATCCGGTCCAGCCTGCGCCGGACCACGAGGGTGGATACGAACGCGGTCAGGATCACGACGAGCGCCGCGATGGCGTAGGTGCGCCGCGTGACCACCAACGGGATCGTTACGATCTCGGTGGAGAACCCCTGCGCCATCATCGCGCAAAACGCATAGCCGGCAAGCCAGCCGGCGGGAACGGCGAGGACGGTCAGGATCATCTGCTCGGCCACGAGCACATACCCCACCTCGCCGCGCCGGAAGCCGAGCACGCGAAGGGACGCCAACTCGTAGGCCCGTTCGGCCAACTGGATACGCGCGGCGTTGTAGACGACTCCAATGGTGATGAGCATTCCCAAGGACACGAAGATCAGAGTCATCGTCACTAGGTTTTTGTCGAGATTTTCGTCGAACTGGCGGCGCACGTCGCTCCAGAGCGTGAACTTCGCGATGGCAGGTGTTTCCTTCACCTTCGCCTGAAGGGTCGCGAGTTCATTCCGGTCGATGGCGAGGTGGATCATATTGACCTGTGGGGCCTGACCGGTCAGCCGGAAGAATGCCTCGCGGGTCATGTAAGCGTCCTGGCCGAGGCTCTGTCGGATCACCGCCGCCACAGGGATGTCCCAACTGCCGCGAGGGGCGCTGAGAAGGTCGACCTGCACCGCGTCGCCGGGCTTCAGGCTCAGGCGCTCGGCCAGCCCTTCGGCGAGGACGAGGCCCGTTGGTGGGAGCGTTACGGCGTCACCCTCGGTGTCCAGAAGCCGGGCGAG
>JBBQZF010000327.1:0-2593 GCA_038208015.1 Gemmatimonadales bacterium | reverse complement strand
GATCCAGCCCGGGAACGGGTACTCCCGACATGCAGAAACGATGCTTGGGCGGAGCAGAGTGAGCGGCACCGATCCGCGCCGTTTCGCCAGTATCAGCTCGGCGAGGCACTTGGTGAGCGTGTAGGTGTTCGGATGACCGGTCTTCGCCAGAAGGTCCTTCTCCTCGGCGACACCAGCCAGGATCGTTTCGTAGATCTTCTCCGCGTCGAACGGAAGATCGACCAGCTTCTCGTCTACCTTCAGCGTGCCGTTGCCGGGGTGCGGCGTGACATACGCCGTCGAGACGTCGACGAGCCGCTCGACTCCTGAGCATTCCTTCGTGAACTCGAGGATTCTGAGAGCGCCGGAGATATTTATCGAAGCTGCTTCAGCGATCGGGAGGTCGAATCTCACTGATGCGGCACAGTGGATCACATGGGTGAGATCGGCGCGCAGGAGCGTTGCGTCTTCGTCGGAGATTCCAAGCCCGTCGAGCAGCATGTCGCCGCCGATCGGATGGCAATGGCTCCGCCAGCCCGGCTCGAGACGGGAAAAGCAGCGGGACGGAGCGACAGCGTGATCGAAGCGCTCGTCAGGTGATTTGCGGCGTCGCGGACGAATCAGCAGGTACACCCGGTCGACGTTGAGCTCGACGCGTCTCCGCATCAGCTCCTCGAGAACGACCTTTCCGACGAACCCGGTGCATCCCGTGAGGAGTATGCGGGCGCCGCGTTGCGCCGTGGAGCTCATGTCAGTGCCTCGACGTGCTCATGCGAATCGAGCGGGAGCTGCGCCGCGAAAACGTTGCGCGGGTCGAGCGCCTGCTTCATCTCCTCGCGCCAGCGCTGCATTGCGGGAGACATTATGTCGGGGAGGAATCGAAGCCTGAGCTTGCCGACGCCATGATGGTGCGATATGGATCCGCCGGCCGCTATCACTTCCTTCCTCGCGGCAGTCTCGATTTCATGGTACTCGGACACCGCGTCCTCGACGCCCTCGGCATAGAACGCCATGTAGAAGTAGATGCAGCATCCTGTCTCGTAGATCTGGGTGACGCGACACGAGACGAACGGCGTGCCGGGAAGTTTTCGCTCAGCGTGAACGTCATAGATGCGCTGTTTGACCCGGTCGACAAGCGACTGCGCCTGGCTCCAGGGGACGGATGTCTCGAATGATTCACCGAGAATGTTGTGCTGGAGAACGAAGTCACGGATATAGGCGATGCCGAACGTCAGCAGGTAGCCGCGCTTTCCGTTTTCTTCTCCGCCTTTCATGCCCCTGTGACGCTTCGCGAGCCGGTATACCATTTTCTCCTGTCGATCGACTTCTCCCTTTGCCCCCTCGAACACGAGCGTGACAGCCACCATGCTCCCCGGATCGAACCCCATGGGCCCCGTAACCAGCCATTTCTGTGCCTTGCTCTTGAGTTTCTTCGCTCCCTGAGGGCGTGGTTTCAGCGCCTGCCCGAACTGGAACTGCAGGTTGTCGACGAGACGCGCGCTCGCGGGATAGACATCCTGCTGGGCAAGGTCGTACATGAACGCCAGGCCGTCCTCGAAACTCCTGAAAATTACCGACCCGTAGCGTCGCTCCTCGGGGAGGGGAAAAAGCTTTACAACTGCCGAGGTGATTATGCCAAGGCTTCCCTCGCTGCCGATGACCCAGAGCTTCGGATCGAGACCGATGCTCTCGCGCGGTACCACCTGGGACCGCTCGAGCTTCCCGAGGGCCGAGATGACCGTCACGTCGAGAATTATGTCTTCGATGTTACCGTAGCGGTTCTTCTTCATCCCGCTGGCGTTCGTCGCGATCCAGCCGCCGAGGGTCGAGAACTCGACGCTGTCGGGCTCGTGTCCCATCGTGAATCCGTGATCGGCAAGCTGCTTCTGGATCATCCGGCCAGTCGCACCCGCCTGTATCCTGGCCATGCGGTTGACCGGGTCTATCCAGTCGATCGAATCAAGGCGGCTCATGTCCACCGAAACGATTGGCCTTTCCTCCCAGGGGAGGCAGCGCAGCGCTTCCGTGACGTTGGTGCCGCCGCCGTACGGCATCAGAACGACGCCATTGTCACCGGCTTCCTTCACTATTCCAGTCACTTCCTCTTCCGTCGCCGGATACAGGACGTAATCGGGAACGCGCGGAAATCCGTCAGACCGGATTGCGCTGATCTCTGAAACCGTGTGCCCGTGACCGTGACGCAGCCGAACCGACGAGTCGGTCACGATCTGGTCCGGATTCAGGATCGCGCCAAGTCGCCTGATGAAATCAGGCGCGGGCCGCGGGTCCGGGACATACGGGCTTGGCTCTGCAGCGGCTCCGGGCTCGAGGGGAAAATCTATTCCGACAACCTTTCTGAACCACGGCAGCAGATCGGGGAGTGTCTCCCCGCTCAGTCCGGGATAGCGGTTGCCCGTGACGGTTATGGCGCCGTTGCCATCCACCGCGAACGTCGTATCGCGAAAGCCCCACGCACTGTTGCTCGTTTCGTCACGCGGGTCGTGACGCGAGGGAGGCGGATATATCCGCCCCTTCGAGGACGATCTGTCCCCTGAATTCGATGCTGCCACGTCTTCCTGGTTCAGAGCCGGGCGCGGCGGGTGAATCTGGCTCC
>JBBQZF010000326.1:0-2599 GCA_038208015.1 Gemmatimonadales bacterium | reverse complement strand
AGCGTGGCACATGGACCTCGCAGGCGATGTAAGGTCACTCATGAGCGTCGAGCCGAACGCCGACTGGTACGGCACATCGCACCATGAGCTCGGGCACGTCTACTACTACATGATGTATTCGAATCCCGCTGTGCCGCTGGTTCTTCGGCGCGGCGCCAACCGGGCGTATCACGAGGGAATCGGAACGCTCATGGAGCTCGCATCGGGGCAACGCCGCTTCCTCGCCAACCGCGGGGTAATCGGACAGGATGCCAGGCCCGACTCCATCCAGACGATGCTGAAGGAAGCCCTCCAGTATGTCGTGTTCATGCCGTTCTCGACCGGCACGATGACCCGGTTCGAGCACGAGCTCTACTCGAAGAATCTTCCGCCTGACCAGTTCAATTCAAAGTGGTGGGAGCTTGCGGCGAAATATCAGGGGATCGCGCCGCCTGCGCCGCGCGGCGAGCAGTTCGCCGATGCGCTGACCAAGACGCACATCAATGACGATGCCGGCCAGTATTACGATTACGCGCTGTCGCAGGCGTTGCTGTTCCAGCTTCACAATCACATCGCCACGAACATCCTCAAGCAGAGCCCGTACGACACCGATTATTTCGGAAGCCGGGCAGTGGGCGATTTTCTCAAGGCGCTGATGACACCGGGAGCGAGTCGCCCGTGGCGGGACGTTCTTAAAGAAACGACTGGCCAGGAGCTCAACGCCCAGGCAATGGTCCGGTATTTCGCGCCGCTCCACAGCTGGCTGACGGAGCAGAACAAGGGAAGAACGTACACTCTCCCGGAAATCTGACCGGCAGCGTAAACGGCTCGGCTGCCTTTTCCTCGAAAGTGTGGTGCCAGGGAAATATGGCTGGCGCAGGCCGTGCGTGGGAGCAACCTTGTCCGGGAGGTGTATGTCTAATGATAGAGCAGACTCCGGTTTGCCGGCCCTAGCCGCGCCCGCTGGATCGTCCCCGTCATGGAGCCACTTGATGAAGAAAAATCCCGTCAGACTCTTGCCTCGATCTTCCCATGTTGCAGCGCTGACGCTGGCCGCAGTGATTCTCACAGCGGGATCGACACCCCCTGAATCGTTGTACGCACAGGGCGGAGCGCGAATCAGCGGGTCCGCCATCAGCAAGGTCGGCCGGGACACCCGGAAGCTCACGGCAGATGCCCAGGCGCCGGCCGGATCGACTCAGGCGGGCGGCACGATCCAGTTCATCCACAACAGTCCTGCCGGCCTTTCGCGATTCCGCGGCACCATCACCTGCCTGAGCGCGAGCGGCGGTACGACACAGATCAGCGGTGTGATCGAGAAAGGCGAAACCGCAACCGGTGCCCTTCTCGACGGAAAATCCTACGCCTTCACGATCACGACCGGCGTCTCAGGCCAGAGCTTTTCGCTGCCTAACGTTGGCGGTGCGATAGGACCATGCTCCGGCGGCCGGAGCGAGTCAGTCCCGGTTACGGAGGACGGCTTCAAGTTCTAGGATGCGGCTAGAGGGGGCTCCGGAGCCGGAGCCCCAGGTCCATCGTGTAATAGTTTGCGGCAGTCGAGACCTTCCCACCCGTCGTCACGCCGGGGATCCTGTAGTCGAGCTTCTGTCCGACATATCTGACCTGCGGCGTCACGCTGAAGAAACCCCCGGCGATCGGGATGTCGATGCCTGCGCCAAGTTCGTAACCGGGTGAGCGCTCCGTGGAGAACTGGGGCACGCTCGACGCATCCCCGAATTCCGCGTCGAGCTCGTTGAACGTCACTCCTCCCTTGACCCACGGCTTGACGAACGGAAACAGCGGAACTGAAAGCCTCACGCCCGCGCTCACACCCTGCAGCTTGTACTTGCTGTCCCTGGCGCCACACGACTGCTCGGCGCAGTCGAATTTCATCCTGTCGAAGCCGGCATAGAAGCCCAGCGGCCCAAGATTGATTCCGGCATCGAGGCCGTAGCCAAATCCGGCCCTTGCGCCATCGAGAACGCCGGACTCTGAACTGCTGGAGGTCTCGGAAAATGATCCGGTCGGTATGCCCGCCCCGCCCCTCAGGCCGACATATAAGAGTTGAGCATGCAGCGGGGTTGCCGAAGCGAGAAGCCCGGCCATGATGGCAACGAATGGGAAATGCTTCATTTCAGAACCTCTATTGAGTCGCGGGTGCCTGATGCTAATCCCTTTTCCCTTTCCAGCCCGGCCCGCGCACGAAGCGACCGGGCTTTGCGCCAGTGTGCTCTCCGTCCTTCACGACCTGCACGCCGTTGACGAAAACATGCACCATGCCCGTCGCATACTGGTGAGGTTTCTCGAACGTTGCGTTGTCGGTGATCTTCGTGGGATCGAAGATCGTGATGTCCGCGAAATATCCCGGCGTGATGGCTCCGCGGCTTGCGATCCTGAGGTTACGCGCGGGAAGCGTGGTCAGCCGCCTGATCGCTTCCTCGAGAGGAATTATTTTCTCGTCGCGAACGTACCGGCCAAGCAAGCGCGCGAAATTGCCGTAAGCGCGCGGATGCGGATTCGACCTGAGGAACACCCCTTCCGCAGCCGGTGCTCCTCCATCCGAACCGAAGCTCATCCAGGGAATGGCGATCTGGCGGCGAACGTTTTCCTCGGACATGAG
>JBBQZF010000325.1:0-2628 GCA_038208015.1 Gemmatimonadales bacterium | reverse complement strand
TGGTGCGCGAATGCGTCCAAGAAGGCGTTCGCGGCCACATAGTCGACCTGCCCCGGCACACCGAGCAGGGCACTGGTGGATGAGCAGAGCACGATGAAGTCCGGCGTACGACGCTTCAGGAGCTCATCGAGGATGATCGCGCCCCTGGCCTTCGGAGCGATCACCGCCCGCGCCCGGGTACTTTCCTTCGGAGCGATCAAGCCATCGTCGAGCACGCCCGCGGCATGGATGACGCCATCGATGCGTCCGAAACGCACTGTCGCGAGGTTAACCGCGGTGCGCATTTCCTCCAGGTGAGTGACGTCCGCCGATAGCGGCAGCACCTCGGCGCCGAGCGCCTCCAGTTCGAGGACAAGCTCGATCCGTTGCCTGGTGGCATCAGAGCGGGGGTGAGCATCGACCCAGTCGGACCACGTCGCGCGGTCCGGGAGGGGAGTCCGTCCCACGAGGGCCAGCCGCGCTTTGACCGCGCGCGCCATGTGTCGTGCGAAGACGGCGCCGAGGCCACCGAACCCGCCGGTGATCAGATAGGCACCACGCTCCCGCAACGTGATCTCGGCGGCGACGTCTGACTCAGCCGGCGAATCCAACTCGATACGTGAGAGCGTCTGTATGAGGCGCTCGCCCCCGCGGTATGCGACAGCAGTCTCATCGCCAGGACTTGCCAGCTCGAGGACAAGCGCGTCCACGCTGGCGCCCAGGTCGCGTTCGTCACGACCATTCCTGTCGCGGTGCCGCCAACCGCCTTGCGGTACCTCGAGGTCAATGCTCTGACAGGTAAACGAGGGATACTCACGCGGGATCACCCGACAGGGACCGAGAATGGTCGCCTGGTCCGGCGCGACGAAGGTTTCCGTGCCGGTCCGCTGCATTCCCCGGGTGATCACACCCATGTGCACTCGAGCATCCGGCGCACGCTCAGTCAGAGTTTGAGCGATGAGCAGCAGGCTGTAGAAGGTGCGGCCCTGGACACGATCGAACCGCTGGAACCGATCCTTGGACGTCACCTTCATGAGCGCGCCAAGGTGAGCGATCCGATCCGGGATCCACTCGGCCGCAATCAAAGCATCGAAGAGTTGGCGGTAGTCGTCCCCTACGGCGGAGCTGAGCTGGAACACGTCCGCTGAACGTCGGACGAAGGGCGTCGTCTCATCGCCGAGGTAGACGACGATCACATCCTGCTGGAGCGCGCGCAGGCGTTCGGCGAGCGCGTCGCTGATCCCCTCGCCGTCCGCGAAGATCAGCCAGCGCTCCCGCGCCTTGAGGCTAGCGCGACGCCGAGCGAGCGGTGCCTTCGTCCACAGGGGACGCGAGAACCAAGAGGAAAGGTCCTCAATTCGATCGAGGGAGCGGACCTCAGCGTCCGCGCTCAAGCCACTCGTGCCCCGATCAATCCAGTATTCCTCCGGCTCGAACGGATACGTCGGCAGTGAGACCCGAGCGCGCACCTCGTCGCCTCGGACGCGCTTCCAATCGATCGAGACGCCGGCGACCCAGAGGGCCCCGAGCGCCTCCATGAGGTAGCGCGCATCGTCCACGTCCTGGTTCCGGTGGCGTAGCGACGAGATCCCCGCGTGGGGCTTCTGCGGCTGCTGCATCGCGTAGGAGCGCAAGGACTGCCCGGGCCCAACCTCGATCACCACCGCGTCTGGATGGGCTTCGAGGAGCGTCCGCATCCCATCGGAGAAGCGGACGGTCTGACGCAGATGGCTCGCCCAGTAGTGAGGGTCGCAAGCTTCGGCCGGGGTGATCCATGTTCCCGACACGTTGGAGATGAACCGGCGCACGGGGGACGCCAGCTTCAGACGCCGGACGTGGCCTTCGAACTCCTCCAGGATCGGATCGAGCAGCGGGGAGTGTGCCGCGGCGGCGAGGAGCACCTCGCGGGACTCGACCCCTGCCGCCGCGAGGCGCGACGCGGCAAGTTTGACGGCGGTCGGAGTGCCGGACAGGACACACTCGTTGGGGGCGTTCACTGTGCCCACGGTGACGCCAGTCGGAAGGGCTCCCAGATATTCGAGGACCACTGACTCGCTGGCCGAGACTGCCAGCATCAGTCCTTCGCTGGCGACGCGCTTGACCAGTCTTCCCCGCGTCACAACGAGCGAGAGCACATCCCGGAGCTCGAAGACCCCCGCGAGCGTCGCAGCCACGTACTCGCCCAGGCTGTGTCCGATCATCGCATCAGGGACGACGCCCCAGGATTCCCAGAGCTTCGCCAGCGCATAGTCGGTAATGAAGATGGCGGGGAGCGCGAGCTCCAACTCGTCCAATGCTGCCGGGTCGTCGCCGTACATCGCCGCGCCGAGATCGGCCGACAGCTCCGACGCCAGGAGCGCGAGGCACTCGTCCACGTGTGCACGAAAGACGGGCTCGGATTCGTACAGGCCGCGAGCCATACCGACATGATGGGATCCGCCACCGGGGAACATGAACGCTATCGGCATGGAACCGGCGGACGCCTCACGGTCGGTGCTCGCCGGGGTTGTCCGAGCGAGTTCCTCGACCGCCTCGGAGGTCGAGGACGCCACGACAAACCGGCGGTGAGACAGGGCCGTTCGACCCAGCTGCAGCGTGTGGGCCACGTCCGCGAGCGGTAGGTCTGCGTGGGTGGTCAGATGCTCACGG
>JBBQZF010000324.1:0-2652 GCA_038208015.1 Gemmatimonadales bacterium | reverse complement strand
TGGTCATTCGTCACGCCAATCGGGTTTCCGGTACCGACTTCGGAAGCGAGATCCAGCCAGGGCGAGCAGCTTTGGAGTGGCGGTCAAGTACGTCTCGGTGCCGAGGATGTCGGTGTGCCCCATGTAGGCCGAAAGCCAAGGAAGCCGAGCGTGGACATCCACACCGCGGCGATGCCATTGGGTAAGCCGCTCGACGGCGAACGAGTGGCGAAAGTCGTAAGGCCGCGGACCTACCCGCCCGGTGGCGGGCTTCAACCCGGTCCGACGGAAGAGGCGGCAGAGTGCATCGTGGGCCGTGCTCACCGGAAGCGTCTGACGATTTCCTCCAACGAAGAAACGATCATCAGGCCCAGCAGGCGCAAAAGCCCGTCGTGCGGTCAGATACTGCTTCAGCTCGAGCAAGAGCGAGCGGTGAATCGGAACCCACCGGGCGCGCCCCTTGAACTCGGCGATGAACAGGACGCCACCGCGCATGTCGACGTCGCGGATTCTCAGGCGCAGCGCCTCGCCGAACCGAATGCCAGTGCAGTACAGCGTCAGAATCAACGCTCGATAGAGGACCCTGCGGTGCGGATACCTGAGTGCGGCGGTCACTCGGAGCAGACGGCGCAGGTCGCCTCGCGAGAGCACGTTAGGAGTGAACGTCGAACTCGTGGGCAGCCGCGGCCAGATCGGCTCACAGTGCCGCAGGTGCACGCGGCGGCGTCTGAGGTAGCCGCAGAACTGCCTGAGGACCGCGACGTCCATCGCGGCGCTAACGGCCTTTCGCGCGGGCTTGCTCGCCAGCCAGGCGAGGATTGATCGGTCAACCCTCCAAGCACGATGGCGTCGACAATGGGCCGCGAGGAACCGATCAAACTCCCGAAGGGTGTATTCAGACCGCGAGTAGAGGTAGCCCAGACCTCGCTTGAACTCGAGGAACGCGGCCAAGTCCTCCGCCAGTGGGCTCACGAACAGGGCCTTCATTTCGGGACCGGAAGGGCTGCCGCACGCAGCCGCCGGAGGGCAACGCGGACGTAAACCGAGGTGGAGGACGGTCGGCGGTGGCCGAGGATGTCGCTGACGATCTTTGGATTTGTGCCGCCGTCGATCTGTCGAGTGGCGTGGCAGTGTCGCAACAGGTGCGCACCAAGGACCTCGGCCTCGATCCCTGCACGGCGCGCGTACTCGCGGATCCGATGGCGAATCGCCCCGCTCGTCAGCGGCCGGTGAGGCATTCCGTGTTGAACGAAGATCTCTCGCGCGGCGATGCGCGGCGGGCGTCCGCTCCGAAGGTAGGTGGCGAGCGCGCGGCCTACGGGAGAGAGCAGCGGCAGGTTGATTGCGACTCCCGTTTTGGGCCGGCTCACTCGAATCGTGGCCGCTGCCCAGTCGATATCCTGGAGACGTAGACCGAGGACCTCGGCGGCTCCGAAGCCGTATGTGGACATCAGCAAAAGCATCGCGAAGTCTCGTTTCCCGATGCGCCCGTCTCGCGCGATCTTGCTGAACATCCGGCGGACGTCTGCCCAAGGCAGCGTGCGGACGGGTCGATCGGCGAATCGACTCCGCGGAGACTCAACCATCGCAGCCAGGTCTCGACGCAGCGTCCCGGTCGTCCGTAGAAAACGAAGGAATGCGCGGAGCCTGCTACACGAGCCGGCGACGGTCTTCTTGGAGAAGCGCGCCGAGAGACTTACGACGAACGCGTCGAGGTCGGCCACGCTCGTAGCCGTCACTGATTTTCCCCGGGCTCGGAGGAGAGCGAGGAACTCATTAGCGGTTTCGACTTCTCCGTCGATCGTCGATGCCGCCACGCCGCGATGATCGCGTCGGTACCGGCAATACGCGATGAGCAGCGGAGACAGAGGGTCCGGAGCGCTCGGCGGATGCCACGATGGGACTGCCTCTCCTAGCGCGCGAAGGGCGTAGGCCCAGGCGCGAATAGCATTTCGAAAGGAGTTGAGAGTGGACTTCCTGATGAGGCTACCGGTGCGTGGTCCTATGTACGCATTCGCAAACCGGGCGAACCCATCGCTCGTCAACTGCAACTTCACATCCAAGGCACGACTCTGACAGTGCGCTCGAAAAGAGCGGACCCGATTCAGGTAAAGGGCGCACGTCGCAGCTCCGAGACCACCGCCCAGCCATAGATCAACAACTCTGCGCTCGCCTTGGTCGCGAGTCGCCAGCTTCTGTCGAGCGCTCATCCCGGGATGAACGCTCGAGGCGGCCGATCGATCTGGCGCCCTTATCTGGAGTAATTCCGAACTGCTTCCGTCCGGAGCGGCGCTCAGCTCCAGATAAAGCGCGACTCCGGATAATGGGCGTTATGTCGAGCGCGGCATAAGGCTCACTCCCGCAGGTACATGTTCAAATCGCTGTCGTCGGACCCGGACCGGGCACGCACCGCTCTGGCTCTCATCGGCGCCCTCTTTCGCATTGAACGCGAGCTCCTCTCCGTCAGCCCGCAGCAGCGGCTCGAGGTTCGACAGCGAGACAGCCGGCCGTTGGTCGACGCGTTCTTCGCCTGGTGCGACGAGCAGGCCAGTCAGGTCCTCGACGAGACGCCCATCGCCAAAGGCATCACCTACGCCCGGAACCAGCGCGTCGCGCTCCAGCGCTTCCTCGAGGACGGTCGCCTGCCCATCCACAACAACTTCAGTGAGAGGG
>JBBQZF010000323.1:0-2652 GCA_038208015.1 Gemmatimonadales bacterium | reverse complement strand
CGCGACGAGGGCGTCGCGGTCGCGCACGTCGCCGGGGGCGAAAAAGACGTCGGGTGTCTTTTCGCTATCGCCAAGGGCAGAAAAGACACCCGACGTCGCGCGACGCGCGAAGACGACGGGCGAATGGCCGCGCGCGATCAGCGCGCGGACAATCGCCTGCCCCAGATATCCCGTCCCCCCAGTGACCAGCACCCGCATCGCCACAGAGTCTAGCCCCGAACCTCGAGGACCCCGGGACCCCGGGACTCCGGGACCTCGGGACTTCGGGACTTCGAGAGATAATGGTCCCCAATGTTCGGCCGTCAGACATCCGGTTCCGTCGTCTGTGTCTCGTGTGGGTACCTGGTCGGTGTCAACGACGACAAGTGTTACAACTGCGGCCGGCGCAATCCCGGGCTGTGGGGGTATGCGACCGCCGTCCGGCGCCTGGGCAGCGATCTGGGCTTCGTCCCATTTGTCATCGGCCTGTCGGTGATCTGTTATGTCGCCGCGCTTCTGATGTCGGGCGGCGAGATCGGGATGGTCGGCTTCAACTTCCTGTCGCCGAGCGGCTACGCCAACTTCGTCATGGGCGCGAGTGGCGCGCTCCCAATCTTCCTGTACGATCGCTGGTGGACGATCCTCAGCGCCGGCTTTTTGCACGGCAGCCTGATTCACATTCTGTTCAACATGTACTGGGTGAAACAGCTCGCGCCCGCCGTGTCCAACCTCTACGGACCTGGGCGCATGGTGATCATCTATATCGTGTCGTCAGCCGTCGGGTTCCTGTTCAGCTCGTTTGCCGGAGCGTTCCTCGGCTGGATCCCGATTCGCCTTTTCCACGGCGCGCAGGTGACGGTGGGCGCCTCGGCAGCGATTTTTGGGTTCCTTGGCGCGCTGGTGTACTACGGTCGCAGGTCAGGTTCGTCCGCGGTCTACACGCAGGCCCTGCAATACGCTGTGATGATGTTTGTGCTGGGCTTGTTGATGTCGAGCATCGACAATTGGGCGCACGGCGGCGGATTTATCGGCGGCTATATCGCGGGGCGGATGCTCGATCCGTTGCAGCCCGAACGCGTGAATCACATGGCCACTGCGCTGGTCCTGATCGTGCTCTCCATCGTGTCCATCATCCTGTCCGTGGTTCACGGCCTGTATCTGAGTTGATCTCCCATGCGTAAACCTGTTGTTCTGATTACCGGCGCTGGCGGCGAAATCGGCCACAGCCTCATTGATGAATTGGCCGGAGACGGCGCTCGCGCCGTCGTCACCCTGGATCTCGCACCGCTGGAACCAGCGCTTGGCAAGAAGGTCGCCCGCGAGTTCACCGGATCCATTCTCGACAAGGGACTGCTTGAACGAATTCTCTCCGAGTTTGAGGTCGATCAAATTTTTCACCTTGCCGCACTCCTCTCGACCCGGTCAGAGTTTTCGCCCGTCACCGCGCATGAGGTGAACGTCGAGGGCACGCTCAACCTGCTGGAGTTTGCGCAGCGCGAAGGGGAGTCACACGGCCGACCCGTGACGTTTTTGTATCCGTCCTCCATCGCGGCATTTGGTCTGCCGTCACTGGCGGCCAAGGCGGCAGCCGGCAAAGTGACGGAAGACCAGTTCACGACACCGACCACAATGTATGGCTGCAACAAGCTCTACTGCGAGCAGCTCGGCGCGTATTACTCGAGGCACTACAAACAGCTGTCGAAGGATCCGCAGAGTGGGCGAGTGGACTTCAGGTCCGTGCGTTTCCCTGGTCTGATCTCCGCGATGACCGTGCCGTCAGGCGGCACATCCGACTACGCGCCGGAGATGATTCATGCGGCGGCCAAGGGTGAGGCCTACGCCTGCTTCGTCCGTCCGGACGCCCAGATTCCATTCATGGCGATGCCCGACGGCGTCGCCGCGCTCCTGACACTTGCGGCGGCACCGCGCGAGTCGCTCACACGGACCGCCTACAATCTCGGCGCCTTTGCCCCAACCGCGGGTGAGGTGCGCGATGAAGTGCTCCGCGCCTTCCCGAACGCCGACATCACGTTCTCAGTCGACGAAAAACGCCAGGGCATCGTCGACTCCTGGCCCGCCGATGTGGATGATTCCGCGGCTCGACGCGATTGGGGTTTTGCGCCGCAATTCGACTTCGAGCGCGCATTTCGCGATTATCTGATACCGACTATCAAGAAGAGATACTGAGTCGAGGTCCCCGAGTCCCGGGGTTCCGATGTTCTCGAAGTTCGCAATGGAGATGAATAAGTGCCGAAATTGACTGTCGACGGTGTTGGAACGTTTGAAGTAGAGGCCGGCAAGCGCTTGGTGCTGGCACTTGAGCAGGATGCAAAGATCGATCAATTGCACGCCTGCGGCGGGAAGGCCCGCTGCACGACCTGCAAGGTCGAGTTTATCGAGGGGGAACCGACGATGATGACCGTCGCGGAAAACAACGTGCTCGCGGCAAAGGGGCTGACCGGCGTTCGCCTCTCCTGCCAAATGCTCTGCGATCACGACATGTCCGTGCGCGCGATCAGCCGTCTCGAAGGGTCAGGCCGCGCCGATGCCGGCGGAACGCCTTCGGCGCAGATCGAACCCGAACCCGTGTACGTGTAGGGCGGCCGGGGTTCCGGTCGCCGGATTCACGTCCCTGGCACGCGACCGCATCGTCGCCGCGAATCCGCGCGCTTG
>JBBQZF010000322.1:0-2657 GCA_038208015.1 Gemmatimonadales bacterium | reverse complement strand
AGCGATCGAAAAGGCGAGTCAAATGGTCGGCTTTGTGAAGATTTTCACAAGCTCGGAATTCGTGGCGGTAAAATGCCTTTTCGGGATTTTCTCCGCAAGGCGGCAGGCGCGAAAAAACTAAACAAAACCCTTATGGTTTTGTCGCATTCCTTTCACGCTCGATGGTTCGCAGGACTTCGATCGCCATCGCGCGCAGCAGATCGACCTCCCTTCCATCCGGGGCCGCGCGGAAGATCATCGCGCGGAGAGACCGCATTACATGCTCGTCGTTGCGCGTCCTGAAGAAGCGGATCTCAGCGAGCGCCCTGTGCGCGTCGGCGAACAGCATCTCGAGCTGCGAGCTTGTCGGAGGGTCTGCCGCCTTTCGTGGAGGCGCGAGATGCCGCGTCGCATCTGCCGACGCTACGTGCAGGTGATACAGCGCGAGCAGCACCGCCTGGGCGAGATTCAGCGAAGCGTGTGAGGTGGTGGGGATGGTGACGACGATGTGCGCGAGGTCGAGCGCCTCATTTGGCAGCCCCTTGTCCTCCCTGCCAAAAAGAACGGCGACAGGCCCCTGCCCTGCGAAGGTGAGCAGGTCCTCCGTGGCGGCGACCGGCTCAGTAACGGCCCTCTTGGCTGCCCGCCGGCGCGCGGTGAATCCCGCAACCCTGACGCAGTCGGCAAGCGCGGCGGGGAGGTTATCGAAGTGCTCGATCCCGTCGATGATTTCCTGGGTGTCGTGGGCAACGCCGACCAGCCGGTAAGGGTCGTAGGCGACCGGCCTGATGAGACGGAGTTTGTGGACGCCCATGTTCTTCATCGCGCGTATAGTCGCGGCGATGTTGATGGGGTCGAGCGGCTCGTACAGAACGACGCGTACCGCGTCGAGCCGCGTCACCTCATGCTACCGGCGACGCGGATGGGCTGCGCCACGCAGGGACTGGAGACTACTGCTCCCTGCGTGACGACGCCCCGGTCATTCCGCTAGACTACCGGCCTGCCGGTAATCAGGCGGTACACTACCACGATGATTGCGATTACGAGGAGCAGATGGATCAGGGCGCCGCCCATCGGCACAATGAAGGCTCCCAGAAGCCACAGGATCAGCAGGACAACGGCAATAGTCCACAGCATTGATTAATCCTCAGTAAGGGTTGACCCGCGAACGCAAACAGAGGCAACAGTCGTACCGTCAGGTCGCTCAGCGAGGCCCGCGCTCCACGAAAGTCGACGGATCCCGCTTGCCCGCCTCCTCGTGAATTGCCTGCCTGCCAAGGAGAATACGAGTCGCCCGGATATCGTGGCCGATGTCTATCAGCAGCAGCGCAAGGTCCCCGCTACCATAAAGAAGGCCCGCGAGAACCACCAGCCGGCTTATCTCGCCGAGCAGCGTGGGGATCGCCGCGGTTCCCTGGGCGAGCAGGCCAGTCACGATCTCCGAGAGGAGCAGGAGCAGCAGGACTGCCGCCATGAGCTTGAACAGCTTCGACAGATACCCGAGGCCGGTGTACGGCTCGAGGTCCGCCGAGCGAACCGGCATTGCCGGATCGGGGTTCGTATTGCGCGCGGGTGGCTTTCCAGCTGACGAATCGGGCGCGCTGTGCGCGGACACTACGGTCGTCGCTTCATCCATTTTAGATCTCCGGTTCCCCTTACCACCGCGCGGGATATCCGCGCGTGTCAATGTGAGTGAACGGCCCATGAGCGGAAGTGCCAGGGTACACGCCCACGCCCCCTATCAGCGAAGGATGTGCCGCTTCGACGCGATTTGCTGCTGCAAGGATAACCCGGGCGTCATCTGTATTCACCTTTCCGTCCCCGTTCAGGTCGTCCATGTTGCCGTTTCCGTCGTTATCAATAAAGATATCGGCTGCGTCCCCATACATATGGCGGCTGAGCGAGGCACGGCCCCGGGTGTCGCCCTTTCCGGCATTGTACTGGGGGGTGCGGAAACCGCTCATCACCTTGACGCCCTTCGCCGGAATCCCCTGTTTCTCCAGCTCGGCGAGAATCAGCTCGAGCTTGTCGACGAGCTTCATCTCGACCACGATGTATTTGGGCCAGACGTTCGCCTGGTCGTGAGGGAAGAAATCGCGCAGGCGGAAGTGATCGGAGAGCATTGTGTTCTGCTTGTCCTGAGTCACTTCGATGAACCCGCGCGGAGGTTGGTATGTAACGCCTCCCGAAGTTCGGGCGCTGGGCCAGTTTCCTATATAGTAGAGCCCGATTTTTCCTTCCCGCTTCTCCGACGCGGGCTTGAGGGTAATGAGCGAGAAATCGGCGACAGGCCTTATCGCGTTGCCAACGGCGACTGCCACCGACCAGATGCCGCTTCGGCGGGGAGCCGCGAGGACAGCGGTTGACTCGGCCGCGGCACCGGTCGAGAACGTCGTAACCACCTCGGCCGGAGGCGCACCCTTGCTCAGCGATGCGCCCGGATCCTCTACCCGGGCGCGAAGCCTGCCACTCTCCCCCTGGGCCGGCGTGACCAGCCCGAGGGCGACATCGGTGAGATAGGCAATTGACGGTGACCGTGGGTCTGTCAACGCCCTGCTGATTATGCCGCCTGTCCTGGAGAGTCCCGAGGCGTCGGTGCGCGCGGTTGCGATCGTCCACATCCATCCGACCGCGATAAGGCCGATCAGCACCGAAGACCCGATATTGAAGCGTCGCTC
>JBBQZF010000321.1:0-2697 GCA_038208015.1 Gemmatimonadales bacterium | reverse complement strand
GTTGTACCAGTTCCAGGCTTCGGGATTGATCGGCTCGCCCACGGTGCCGAGGACCTTGAGCGCTGACATATCGTATTTCGCCACGGGTGCGGGCCCGTGCGCCATCAGCGCGCGGATCGCGGTTGGGGCGGTATAAAACTGGTTGACCTTGTGCTTTTCGCAGGTCGCCCAGAACCGGCCGGCATCGGGCCAGGTCGGCACGCCTTCGAACATCAGCGTGGTCGCACCGTTCGCCAGCGGGCCGTAGACGATGTAGCTGTGTCCGGTCACCCAGCCCACGTCCGCGGTGCACCAGAAGACGTCGCCGTCGTGGTAGTCGAAGGTGTACTGGTGCGTCATCGCGGCATAGACGAGGTAGCCGCCGGTGGTGTGAACCACACCCTTGGGCTGGCCGGTCGAACCCGAGGTGTAGAGGATGAACAGCGGATCCTCCGCCGACATCTCGGCGGGCGTGCAGTAGGGCGAGGCCTCGGCGGCCAGCGCGTTGTAGTCGTGGTCGCGGCCTTCGACCCATGTCGTCTGGGCGCCGGTGCGTTTGACCACCAGCACCTTGACGTCGTCGCGGCAATGCAAGAGCGCGGCGTCGGTGTTGGATTTCAGATGCGTGGCCTTGCCCCCGCGCGGCGCATGGTCGGCGGTGATGACGACGCGCGCGTCAGAGCCGTTGATCCGCGCGCCCAGCGCATCAGGAGAAAAGCCCGCGAAGACGATGGAATGGACCGCCCCGATCCGGGTGCAGGCCAGCATCGCATAGGCCGCCTCGGGGATCATCGGCATGTACAGCACGACGCGGTCGCCCTTGCCCACGCCCATGTCCTTTAGAACATTAGCCATGCGGCAAGTGTGTTCCAGCAGGTCGCGGTAGCTGATGTGTTGCGCGGCGTCCTTGGGATCGTCCGGTTCCCAGATGATCGCCGTCTGGTCGGCACGGTTCAGCAAATGCCGGTCGATGCAGTTGGCGGACACGTTCAGCGTGCCGTCCTCGAACCAGCGGATGTCGATGTGGCCGGGCGCGAAGGAGGTGTTCTTCACCTTCCTATAGGGCTTGATCCAGTCGATCCGCTTGCCTTCCCGGGCCCAGAAGCCTTCCGGGTCCTCGATGGATTCCTTGTACATCGCATCGTATTTCGCCCGGTCCGCATGAGCTGATTTTGCCATGCCCTCGTCGGGCCAATACATTCCTTCACGCTGGTCCAGCATGTCGGCTCCTCCTCCGAATGTGCGGCGGTCCCTCGGGACCGTCAGATAGCGAGATACTTCGCGCGCAGCGCCTCGTCATCCAGGACCTTCTGCGCAGAGTCGTCATAGACGACCAGGCCCGTGTCGAGGATCACCGCGCGGTCCGCGAGCTTGAGCGCCGCGACCGCGTTCTGCTCGACGATGATCGTGGTGATGCCCTGGTCGCGGATGATGTTCAGGGTCTTGGCGATCTCCTGGACGATGACGGGGGCCAGACCCTCGTAGGGTTCGTCGAGGAGAAGAACCTTGATGTCGCGCGCCAGGGCGCGGGCGATGGCCAGCATCTGCTGCTCGCCGCCCGACAGTGTCGAGCCGTCCTGCGTGCGGCGCTCGCCGAGACGCGGGAAAAGTTCGTAGACACGCTCCAGCGACCAGCCCACGGGTGGGGCGATCTGGGCGAGCTTGAGGTTCTCTTCGACGGTCAGGCCCTGGATGATGCGCCGATCCTCGGGGACAAGCGCTATGCCGGCCTGCGCCGCCTCATAGTTCTTCATCTTGTGGAGCGGCTTGTGGTCGAGCCAGATCTCGCCGTGACGCAGCTCCGGGTTCCCCATCCGCGCGATGGTGCGCAGGGTCGAGGTCTTGCCGGCGCCGTTGCGGCCGAGAAGCGCGAGGATCTCGCCCTCATGGACGTTGAAGGACACGTCCTGAACGATGTAGCTCTCGCCGTAATAGGCCTCGATGTTCCAGACCGACAGGAAGGCGGGCGCGGTCGCGGCGTTGTTCGCGCGCTTGTCGAAGGTGTGTTCGTCCAGCATGACCCTTGCCTCCTAGTGCGCGGCTTCGCCGAGGTACGCTTCCTGCACCTTCGGGTTGCCCTTGATGTTCTCGGGTTCGTCCTCGACCAGCGGTGTCCCCTGGGCCAGGACGGTGATGCGGTCGGCCAGCGAGAAGACGACGTGCATGTCATGCTCGATGATGCACATCGTGATGTCGCGCTTCGACTTGATGTCCCGCAGCAGGTCGATCGTGTTGTTGGTGTCGGCGCGCGCCATGCCGGCTGTCGGTTCGTCGAGCAGAAGAAGCTTCGGCTCCTGCACGAGGCACATCGCCATCTCGAGCCGCCGCTTGTCGCCGCGCGACATCGAGGCCGAGTGCATTGTGCGCTTGTCGATCATGTTCACGTCGATGAGGATCGCCTCGGCCTTCTCGACCAGGTCCTTTTCATGCGCGAAGTTCTCGAAGGCGTGCAGGCGAAAGGCGCCGTCGCGGCGGGCGAAGCACGGGATCAGGATGTTTTCCATCACCGTGAGGTCGCCGAAGATCTCGGGCGTCTGGAAGACGCGGGAGATCCCCATCTGGTTGATCTCGTGCGGCTTGCGCCCCAGCACCGACTGCCCGTCGAACATGACCGAGCCGGTGTCCGGGATCAGCTTGCCGACGAGGCAGTTCAGCAGCGTCGACTTGCCTGCGCCGTTCGGTCCGATGATGGCGTGGACCGTGTTCTCGCGCACCGAG
>JBBQZF010000320.1:0-2732 GCA_038208015.1 Gemmatimonadales bacterium | reverse complement strand
ATTAAGTCTTTCGCGACCCGCAAGACGGCGGCGTCGAGGCTGATTCCGGCTTCCACGCACACCACGAGCAGGTCGAGCGCATCGGGCAGCGAGCGCCGGACTTTCTCCTGGCGTCTGCCCTCGAGGCGCAGGAGGACAAATGGAGGAAGCAGAAGCCCGAAAAAGCCGACTGCCAGAACGGCGACCACGAGCTTGGCGAAACTTGTATGCGCCAGGAAGAAAAAAGCGAGCAGCGGGAGCGCGAGAAGAACTATCACGCGGATCATCGAGTAGGCCAGAGGCGCCATCGCGCCGTCGTACCCCGCCTTTATCAGCCGCTCCTGAATTGTCTGGTTCTGGGCCCAGACGGACGGAGCCCTCTTGAGCATCCGGGCACGCAGGTCGTCCTGATCCTGCCCAAGTCCCTTCCTCACTGCGCGCCTGATGTCGGCGTTCGCCGACGACCCGCCCAGTGCCCGGTCTACCGCCTCACGCCGGGAGGCCTCCCGCAGCTGAAGCCAGAGCGCGACGGCAAAGGCCGCGACGCCGACGATTATGATGCTGAACAGAACCACCATGGACGTCATAGGTCTACATCCGCGATCTTCATCATTATCATGTACCCGACAACGACGGACACCGCCGCACCAATGAGCACGAAACGACCAATGCTTCCGTCGGCGGTCATCGGATCGAAGAAATCAGGATTGAAAAGCGAGAGAACTGAAAACACGACGACAGGTAGTACAGCGAGAAACCGCGCCGAGAGCTTCGGCTCGGCGATCAATGTCTGGATCTGACTCCTCATCGTCAGACGCTCGCGCACGAGATCCGCAAGGTTCGACAGCACTTCACTGAGGTTGCCGCCCGTTTCACGCTGGATGAGAACGGATGTTACGAACATCTTGAGGTCGAGGCTGTCTATCCTGCTCTGCATGCCGAGCAGTGCCGTCCGGACATCGATTCCGAGGCGCTGCTCGTCGTAAAAACGGGCAAATTCCGGCCCCAGCGGCGCGATCATCTCCTCGCCGATGAACTGGGACGCGGCCTGGAACGAGTAGCCCGCCCGCATTGCGCTGACGAGCATGTCGATCGCATCCGGGAGCTGCTGCTCGAAATCCCTCAGCCGTTTCTTCTGCTTCCACCGCAACCACAAAAAAGGGCCAGCCCAGCCGAGCACCGTGAAGAAGAATCCGGAGATCCCGCGGACCGATGCGCCGAACAGCGTTCCGGCTGCACCGCTCAACAGCATCACGCCGACGAACGTGCCGGGCCTGATGAACGAGCCGGCTCGCTCGAGTTGCACTCCAAGCCCGGTTACCCAGGCCTTCCCGCTGAGAAGCCGGTTGAGCAGCGGCACCTCGCTGATCCGGTCATCCTTGAGGAGCGTCCAGGTCTTCTCCGGTCCGTCCGATCCCCTCAATCTGGACCGTGCGACTTCCGCCGCTTCAAGTGTCCCGCGGTTGACCAGGATGTAGCCGCCGATGACAAAAGACATCACGGCTACGAACACGGCGGTCAGAACCAGGATCACCTGAGCATTCCCTCCGCGAACATCTCAGCGGGGATCTCGACACCGGCGACGCGAAGGCGGTCCATGAAAGTCGGGCGCACGCCAGTCGTCTCGAAGTCGCCAAGCACTTTCCCGTCGGGTGCGATACCCTTTCTCCGGAACCGGAAGATCTCCTGCGTAGCCATGACGGGACCTTCCATGCCGGTCACCTCGACGATGCTGGTGATGCGCCGCGAGCCATCGGCCATGCGCGAGACCTGTATCACCAGGTCGAGCGCGGACGATATCTGCTCACGCATCGCACGGTCAGGGAGGTTCGACCCGGCCATCAGGATCATCGTCTCGAGACGCGAGAGCGCGTCGCGCGGCGAGTTGGCGTGAATCGTGGTCAGCGATCCCTCGTGGCCGGTGTTCATCGCCTGGAGCATGTCGAGCGCCTCGGAGGACCTCACCTCACCAACGATGATCCTGTCCGGGCGCATACGGAGCGCGTTTTTCACGAGATCGCGCGCCTTCACCTCACCCTCACCTTCCGCGTTTGGCGGCCGCGTCTCCAGTCGCACAACGTGCTCCTGCTGAAGCCGGAGCTCGGCGGCATCTTCGATCGTAATGACGCGCTGGTCGGGCGGAATGAATGACGCCATCGCGTTGAGCAGTGTAGTCTTTCCCGCACCTGTCCCGCCGGAGACAAGGATGTTCAGTCTCGCCGCGACGCAGCCCGCGATGAGCGTCGCCATCGACGGAGTGAAAGTCCCGTTCTCGATAAGCCGCTGAACCGACAGGTCAGCGCCGAACCGGCGGATCGACAACACGGGGCCGTCGAGTGCGAGCGGCGGGATGATCGCATTTACACGCGACCCGTCGGGAAGTCGTGCGTCGACCATCGGCGATGATTCGTCCACGCGTCTCCCGACGCGGCTCACGATCCTGTCGATGACAGCCATCACGTGTGCGTCGTTCCTGAACGTGGCGGCCACCCGGATGAGCCGGCCGGCGCGCTCGATGTAAATCTCCTTCGACCCGTTCACCAGGATGTCGCTTATCGACATGTCCCTGAACAGCGGCTCGATCGGACCGAGGCCGGTGATCTCATAGAGGACCTGCTCGATGATGTCTTCACGGTCGGCAACCGTGAGTGGCGTCGATTCCTCGCGAAGCAGCTCGATGACTACGGCTCGAATCTCGGAGTTGAGAAGGCGCTCGTCGGGGATCTGCTCGAGCGCCTCGAGGTCGAGCCGCT
>JBBQZF010000319.1:0-2768 GCA_038208015.1 Gemmatimonadales bacterium | reverse complement strand
GTCGGGCGGCTTGCGACGCCACGGCCTGGCGGAAAAGTGCCGAGAGTCGCGATGGCCATCGCCTACCTCGGACTCGGCGAGGAGGAGACTGCTCTTTCGGCACTCGAGCAGGCTGTGGCGGAGCGGGACATATCGTTCGTGACAACGGCGTCGCTGATTCCCGACCCGATCTTCAATCCGCTGCGCGGAAACCCGCGATTCACTGCGTTGCTGGAGCAGATGAACCTGGCCGCGTACGCCCGCCGCTAAACTTGCCCGGGCTAAGGCAGCTCGATGCTCCACGGCGAGAACTCGAGCCTGCCTGACACAAAGAGTCCCATGCCGCAGTCGCGAAACCCGGCTGCGCTCAATCGCTTGCGATACCACGCCGCTTTACGGAAGTAGCCTTCCGCATCGCTGGCATCCTTGTCGAACTCGTCTTCTTTCGTAACTATCAAAAGGTATAGAACACCGCGGCACTTTTTTGCGAGGCGGCGAATCCCTTCATCCGCAGCGGCGTCAGGGAGGTACCTGAGGACGTCCCTGCATACGACGAGATCTGCTGCCTTTCCCGTCAGCTTCTCGAGCCGCATGAGCTTGTGCCCATAGAGCTTGCAGGCGGCTTCGCTGGCGTCGAATGTCTCGATCTCGTCGCACTCCGGATACTGGCGTGCGAATTCCCGCGCCCACCAGCCAGTGCCCGCGCCGGCATCGGTGAAGCGCTCCAGATCGAACCCTATGTGGCGGCAGAATGCGATGACGAACGCGACTTCGTCGCGCTGCATTTCCGGCGTCATGATTGCCGTCTGCCTGTTTTCGTAGAATCGGCGGTAGTACGCAGCGTCGAACCGTTCGGTATTCACGAGCGAAAAATATCCTGTTACAGAGGGAAAACACTGAATCAATGCTGATTATCAGAGGCGAAAACCTGGTCCATCGGCTAGATTTAATCATCTGAATTCAAGGGCTGATGTTGATAAAGAATTTCGAGTTCGAGGATGCTGGTCGCAGGTTCACCTGCACGGTCGAGACGCCAAGCCATGCCGGAATGCCACCTTGGTGGTGGTTCAGCGTGGCTTCAGAGGGGGGAACGACCCGTTATGCCCCTTTCGAGGCTAGTTCATCCGACACCAAGAAGTCGGTTCAGGCCCGGATTGTGGCGTATTACGAGGAAGTTCTTGCCATCAAGGCGAGGCCGGTACACCCGCGGCCCCAGTGGCAGCGCCCTGCCCCCGCAACGGCACCCAAGGCGCCCGAGTCGACAACTCCAGCCGCATAGCTGCCCGGGATTACCTGCTTGATCCTCCCGGTCGCCAGAAGGTGTAGCAGACCGGGAGGGGGCGTGGAACAGTCGCGTCTAGGCGCCGTTCTTGACCCGGCGAGACGGTGCGCCCATGTTCACCGTCCCTTCACGTACTGGATCAGACCATTCCCGCAGCGCCCCCGATCGACCGCCTGAAAGACGCCCTGCGCGACAGCTACACAGTCGATCGGGAGCTCGGGCGCGGAGGGATGGCGACGGTTTATCTGGCTCAGGACTCCAAGCACGATAGAACGGTCGCGCTCAAGGTGCTGCATCCCGAGCTGGCGAGCTCTCTCGGGCCCGAGCGTTTCCTGCGGGAGATAAAACTCGCCGCCCGGCTGAATCATCCGCACATCCTGCCACTGTACGACTCCGGCGAGACCGACGGCTTCCTCTTTTACGTCATGCCTTACGTCGAGGGGGAATCGCTTCGCGAGCGTCTCGACCGCCAGAAGCAGCTCCCCGTCGACGAAGCAGTTCACCACACAAATGCGATTGCCTCGGCGCTCGACTATGCGCACCGGCAGGGCATCGTGCATCGGGACATAAAGCCCGAGAACGTGATGCTTTACGAAGGCGAGGCGATGGTGATGGACTTCGGCATAGCGAAGGCGCTGAGTGGAACGGGGACTGACACACTGACGCAGACGGGCATGATGATCGGCACGCCCGCCTACGTGAGTCCGGAGCAGGCCGCTGGCGCAACCGATCTCGATGGGAGCAGCGACCAGTATTCCCTTGCCTGCATGCTTTACGAAATGCTGAGCGGGGAGCGGCCGTTCACCGGCGCATCGCCGCAGGCCGTGATGTCGAAGCGGTTCACCGAGCCGCCGCGGTCAGTTCGCGCGATCCGGCCCAACATCCCGGAGAACCTCGAGCGGGCGCTCACCAAGGCGATGTCGACAGAAACGACGGCCCGCTACAAGAGCATAGCGATGTTCGGGCAGGCGCTGGTGTCGGGGAATGTCACCACGCCGACTGATACGGTGACTGTTCCCGTGCAGAGCGTTTCAGCGGCGAAGTCGGTGGCCGTGCTGCCATTCATCAACATGAGCAACGATCCCGACAACGAGTATTTCGCTGACGGGATGGCGGAAGAGATAATCAACGCTCTCTCGAGAATTCAGTCTCTTCGCGTCGCGTCACGAATGGTCTCCTTTGCGTTGAAGGGGAAAAACGAGGACATCGCGGAAGTCGGGCGAAAGCTCCACGTCTCGACGGTGCTCGACGGAAGCGTGCGGCGGATCGGAAACCGGCTGAGAATCACTGCCCAGCTCGTGAACGTGGCTGATGGTTATCAGCTTTGGACCGAGCGATATGACCGCGAGATGGAGGATGTCTTCGAGATCCAGGACGACATTTCCCAGGCCATCGTGAAGGCACTCCGCGTGATACTCACCGAAGGTGAGAAGAAGGCGATCGAGAAAGGCCGCGTGACGAATGTTCAGGCGTACGACTACTACCTTCGCGGGAGACAGTACTTTCA
>JBBQZF010000318.1:0-2794 GCA_038208015.1 Gemmatimonadales bacterium | reverse complement strand
CGGCCCGGATCGCGGCCGAGAAGGGCCTTGCAGCAGTAGAGCGCGCGCTCGCCATTAATGCAGGAGAGTCACGGGCGTTGTCGCTTGGTGCCAGTGAGCTTTATGCGCTCGGGGATACGGCACGGGCGGAGGAATGGGCGCGCCGCGCTGTGCAGTCGGCTCCAACAGATCCTCTGATGCTCTACAACATCGGCTGCCTGCAGGCGCTGATGGGGAATCCCGGCCTCGCTCTCGATCATCTCGAGCGCGCGATCGAGCTCGGGATGCGCAACAACGACTGGATGATGACGGATCCTGATCTCGTGTCGGTGCGCGACGACCCGCGCTTCGTGGCGCTGATTACCGAGGTCCGATCGCGGAGCTGAAGTGGACGAGAGCGCGGTCGATCTCGCTGGTGCCCGCATTGTCGTCGCGGGGGGTACGGGCACCGTTGGCCGGTATCTCGTAAAGGCCCTGCTTGAAGCGGGCGCGACGGTCCTCGTCCCATCGCGAACGCAGGAGAAGGTCGACAATCTGATCTTCGGACTCGATGCGAGTGAGCGCGACCGCATTGAAGCTCTTGTCGGCGACATCACCGATGAAAGCCAGGGCGCCCGCCTGATTGCGGCCGCGGGGAGAATCGACGGAGCGATTACGAGCATCGGCCGCTGGGTGTCGGCGCCGGAAGTTCTCGATGCCGAGCGAGCCGATCTCGAGCGCGCCGTAGCGAACTATGCCTTCGAGCATTTCTCAGTCGCGAAGACACTTCTGCCCGCGGTCGAAAAGGCGGGCGGCGGATACGTGATGATCACGGGGTCGCTGTCATATGAGCCGGATGGTCCCGGCACCGGCCTCGTCGCGATTGCCGGTGCAGCTCAGTCGATGCTGGGTCGGGTTCTGATGAAGGAGCGTGCCGAGCGCGGCGCGCGCATCAACGAGATAGTGATCTATTCGAGCTTCGGCCGGGGCAACGACGATGCGAACGAGGTGAAGGGCGGCGATGTCGGACGAGTCGCCGCTTTCCTTCTCTCAGACGAGGGAAGCGCAGTGAAAGGCCAATCGATTCACCTGCGAAGTCGGCAGGATCTGAGGCGCTAATGAGCCCGAGCATTGCTCGAATCTGATGCCCCTAGCGCCGCTCGAGTTCCCCGACCCGCCGATCCCGGCGGTGTCGGGTATTTGCGATCGAGTCTTTGGCTAGCCGAGCGGTAGGCAGCGGGACGCGCGCTGCTCGGGTGTCAGCACAGCGAGGATATCCTCGCGAAGATCTCTGCGCGCCTCGGCCAGACGGCGTGCGATGGTTGCGCCACGGGCGAGGATGGTGGCGATCTCTTCGCGCGACTTGCCCGCGCGAACCGCCTCGCGAGCTTCGTTCATCACTGCACGCATAGCGTCGAGGTCGGCCTTGTTGTTCTCGCGGAAGGAATTCTCGAGCGCCTGAATCTGCGCTTTCTGCGCGTCCGTCAGCGGCGGGAATTTCGACACATCGCACCGCTCCGGCCGATGCGCGTTCAACCAGGCTTTCTGCTCGGCCGTAAGGACCGATCCAATGCTGGCGACGAGCTCCTTTTCCGCGTCGTGAAGGCGTCGCCTCAATGGCGCGCCCTGCTCGAGTATCGCCTGGATCTCTGCCCGGGACTTTCCGGCTCGCGCGGCGTCACGCGCCTGCTTTAGAATGTCGCCGAGCGCTTCGCGATCCGACTTCGTGGCGGCGTTGAATTCTTCGACGAACGAGCGGATCTTCGCCTTCTGGTCGTCCGATAGGGCAATCTCGTCCGGCAGCGCGTTGAAGAGGCGGGCCTGATAGAGTCGGGCATCGTAGCCGCCGGCCTGGGTAAGCGCGGTGCCGAACAGGCCGGCATCGATCGCGAGGTCGTCCGCGGGTGCGGTGGTTTCGCTGGAACAGGCCGCGAGGGAAACCGCGGCGATACATGAGAGCAGGAGCCTGCGCATCGACAATCCTCCAGAAAGTTGTTGCCGTCCTATGATGGATTGGACGCTGACTTCAATGATATGTTAACGCCTCCCCGGCGTTGACGGGTCCTGAATGTCGATTGACCCGCCGGGGAGCGGCCGTAGCTGCCTAAGGATTGCCCCCGGCTTCGTGCTGCGTTGTAGAAGCGACGATCACCTCGAGGCGATCGGCGATCGAGTTCAGCTGCGCAAGCTCCGCTGAGATGTCCTTCGGGAGATTCGTCGCTTTCGCAATGTCAGCCAGAGCGTGCGCCGCTTCGCGGATCGCGGTGACATCTTCCTGCGTGAAGTGGGGTTTGTCGATCATTGATTGAGTCTGTCCGGATTATTTATCGGTGGCTTGTCGCGTCAGTTGTATTTCGCGTGCGCAGGCGCTTAGGGAAGTTTACTCACCGTACATTTGCGTGATGAGGCGGCGGAGGGCGGCCGCCTGCTCTGAAGTAAGCTCGCCGATCCTGTTGGCAAGGCGGATTTTGCTGATCGTCCGAATCTGGTCGACCGCGATTTCGGCGTCACGCTTTCCTGCTTTGACTGTCAGCCGGGTTCTCCACTCCGGGTGAAGGCTGGTTGTGAGCGGGCAAACGGTGACTGTGTCGAGCCGTTCATTCAGTGCATCCAGGCTGACGATGACAACCGGACGCCTCTTTTTCATTTCGGCGCCGAGCGTTGGGTCGAGGTTGGCCCAGCGGATTTCGTACCGTTTCACTTTGCCGGTTTATTCCGGTAGCTTGGCTTTTTCTCCGCCACCCGCCGCGGTGCTTGCTCATCCCAGGGAATCTGGTCGAGGCCGTCGCCAACGGTCGTGTCCCATTCGTCCCAGTTCTCGCGAGCTGCGGCCATC
>JBBQZF010000317.1:0-2811 GCA_038208015.1 Gemmatimonadales bacterium | reverse complement strand
TCTGCAGCCGGTCGGGACCCACCCCCGACGCTTCCAGTAGATCCGACACCCTGCCGAGGAAGTCCGGGTCACGCAGGCTGGCCGCCGGCACGTTGACGGCGATCGGGATGTCGAGCCCGGACTGCACCCACGCGCGCGCTTGAGAGAGCGCCGAATTGATGACCCAGTAGGTCAGAGGTTTCACCAGGCCGGTCTGTTCTGCGAGCGGAATGAACTCGCCCGGGGGGATGGTTCCGCGCTCCGGATGCTGCCAGCGCACGAGCGCCTCGACGCCGGCAACACGCCCGCCGCGCATGTCGATCTTGGGTTGATATTGCAGGATGAGCTGGTCCGCTTCGATGGCCCGGCGCAACTCCCCGACCAGTACGAGACGGCGCGGGCTCTCGGCGTCGCTCCGACCTTTGGATCGCGCATATCCTTCGCCCGCAGCAAGCGCTTCGCTAGCCGCAAGCTGACTGCGCAGCAGCAGAACGTCCGCGTCCGCTCCATCGCCGGGGAAAACGGCTCCGCCGACGTACACCTGTATATCGACCGAAAGTCCGCCCACATCGAAAGGCTCCCGCATGACTCCGAGGATGCGCCGCGCGAGTGCCTGCGCGGTCTCGGCGTTCCCTGCGGGGATCAGAACCGCAAAGGTCGCGTCCGCGACCCGGGCGAGGAGCGCCGACTCCTGCATTACGTCCTCGAGCCTGCGGGCGAGCCCTTTGAGCAGCTCGTCCGCAGTGCGCACGCCGAGCCCTGCCTGCAGCTCCGGGTGGTGACTGAGGTGCAGGGCGAGGAGCGCAAGTGAATGACCAGCGGAATCAGCCTCGGCCATCGCCTTCTGTGCACGCTCCAGGAACTGCAAACGATTCGCGAGCCCGGTCAGCGGGTCGAAAAACGCGAGGTGCTTCACCTCCGCCTCGGCCCGCCGATTCTCCGAACGGGTCTCCAATGTCTCCATTCCAAAAGCAAGGTCGTCGGCCAGCTCGCGCAGCAGCTTCGTCTCCGCGGCGTCGAAGGCCTCCGGTTCCGAGGCGTAGATGGAGAGCGCCCCGATCACCCTGGAGTGCCCCTTCAACGGCAGGGCGATCGAAGCACGGTAACCGCGCTTGACGGCAGCCGCGCGCCACCGCGACATGTTCGGATCGACGACGATATCCTGTGCAACCTGTATCGCTCCGGTACGGATTGCGGTTCCGGTAGGCCCCCTGCCGGACTCGCAATCGCTCCAAGTGATCTCCGCGGTATCGATGTATCCGTCATCGAAACCGGACACGGCCGCCGGGCCTACGGTCTTCCGCTCGTCCTGCTCGGCGAGGCCCACCCACGCCATGCGGTAACCGCCGATCTCGACGACCACGCGACACACTGCATTGAGCAGTTGCGCCTGCTCTTCCGCACGGACCAGTTCCTGGTTGCAGCTGCTGAGCACCAGTAGCGTGCGGTTCAGGCGGCGCAATGCGGTTTCGGCTCGCTTGCGCTCCGTAATGTCGAAAAGCGTGGTTCGGCTCGCGATGAAGCGGCCGTCGCCGTCCAGGACGGCCGTGGCCGAAACGAGCACGTTGAAGATCGACCCGTCCTTCCGGACGGCTTCCATTTCGACGTCGCGGATGCGGCCGTACTTCTTCAAGAGCGAGAATGCGCTTGCGTACGCCCGCTGACTGTCAGCTGTCAGCAGATCGGAGCTCTTCAAACGACCTACGACTTCTTCGCGAGTGTATTGAAGCCACTTCAGTTCCGTGCTGTTGATTCGCGTAATCGTTCCACTCGCATCGACGGAATGATAGCCGCACGGCGCATTCTCGTACAGGTCATCAGTCTCGCGTGCGGAATCCCGCAGTACGCGCTCCCACTCGACGTGCCGGGTCACGTCGCGTGTGCTCAGCAGGATTCCATCGAAATCGAAGGCCTCGAAATAAGCCCTGCTCAACGTCTCCAGGCTGATCCACGAGCCGTCCTTATGTCGGAACTGCACAGTCGATTGAACGACCTCGCCCGTATCGACCGACTGGCGGAGATCGTCGCCGGCGCGACCGCTGTCTCCCGGATGCAGGAATTCGGTGAACCGCCGCCCCAGCAGTTCGTCCGGCGCGAACCCGGCCACCCTCGCGATTGCCGGACTCACGTACCGGATGATGCCGGTCCGACTTAGCACCATTACGAAATCCGGAGAAAGCTCGATCAGGGCCCGAAAGCCGTTTCCCCGGTATGTTTCCGAGGTCATCACATCGACCGACTCGACCATTTCATTCTCTGCGAAAAGCAGTCTTCAGGAACTCGCGAGGCGCCCGCTGCTACAGCCACGCTCAACCGCCTGGCTTCTTCTCGAGCGCGTTCCGGAACTCGCCGAGCCGGGGCATCGTCGAACTCTTTCGCTCCAAGCATCCGGTGCCCCCGAGAGCATGTCAACCCCACCCCGCTTGCCTCATATTCGAGTGATTTCCGGACTGCTAGAGCGAATCTCAGTAATGGCTGAAGTAGCCCAGGTCATCTCGGCTGCCATCATCTCAGTCCGACGCTGGATGACCGTCGATGCGAGCTGATACGCGAAGGGTCTTGAAATCGTCCTGTGGGCTTACCGGTCTTCTGTTGCGCCAGGATCACGCCGACGCTACTGGCATGTCCGCGGCGGGCAACCGTACCGTGAATTCGCTTCCCAGGCCGATCCCATCACTCGCCGCGTTCACACTCCCGCCATGCATCTCGACGAGGTTTTTCACCAACGAGAGCCCGATACCGAGTCCGCCGCGGGAACGATGCGCCGAAGGTTCGACCTGGTTGAACAGCCCGAAAAGGCGTGGAAGCATGTCAGCGGCGATACCCTCGCCA
>JBBQZF010000316.1:0-2839 GCA_038208015.1 Gemmatimonadales bacterium | reverse complement strand
CACCGCTGCGGTCGGCGCGGCAGCGGCGGCGCAGGCGGCGCAGCACATGACGTGGTACAGCGGCAGGGGAGGGATTTCAAATCTCGGCGACTTCACCAGCTCCGTTAGCTCAGGATTGAGCTCGTCGATCTCCTCCGCATCCAGTCCTCCCGGCAGCAGCTCCGGTGGCGGCGGTGGAGGCTCCTCCGGCGGCGGAGGTGGCGGCGGCGGCGGGGGAGGGCGATAATGAGGCGGCAGGCCGCGATTCTCGGCGGTGGACTCGCGGTCATGTGGCTGGTTTTCGCCCTTACATGGATAACCGGCGGCGCGCTCGTGTACCTCGGAATCATTCCGCGCACCACGATCGGCCTTCGCGGAATAATCTTCGGGCCTTTTATTCACGGCAGCACAGCGCACTTGGTGGCGAACAGCGTTCCCTTCGTGATACTTGGCTGGCTTGTGATGCTTCGTGACCCCCGACATTTCGCCACCGTGACGCTTGTCGCGATGCTCGGCTCGGGTATGCTCGCGTGGCTTCTCGGAGCACCCGGCTCTGTTCATATCGGGGCAAGCGGAGTGATCTTCGGCTACCTCGGCTTCCTCATGCTGGCTGGATGGTACGCGCGGAGCCCCGGCGCGATCCTGCTAAGTGTGCTCGTCACGGCGATGTGGGGCGGCATGGTTCTCGGGGTGATGCCCGGACAGATGGGTATCAGCTGGCAGGCGCACCTCGGCGGATTCCTTGGCGGTTTCCTCGCGGCGCGTGCGTTCAGGACAATGCCGCGGCGGGAGGTGGGCGCGGGTGGGACGCTGGGGTAGTTTTCGGCGAAGGCAATGTCAAAGGAGACCAACATGTGCCGCAACATCAGTACGGTCGACGAGATCGCGCATTCCGCGCGGCACCTTCTTGCATCGCTCGTCATGAACGCTCCGCCGCGCGACAGGGAGACGGAGGCGGTGAAGGCGAAAGCGAGATCGGCAGCGCGGTTCGCGCATCAGAAGCAGCCGGCATCCTGACCGAAAGGGGGCAGGGGCGCGCGCCGGTAATTCAGGTTTCGGGCTTCAGCAAGACCTACAAGTCGTTCGTCGCCGTCGACGATATCTCGTTCGAGGTCTTCGACGGCGAGATCTTCGGGCTGATCGGGCCGAACGGCGCCGGGAAGACGACGACGATGGAGTGCATCGAGGGACTTCGCACCCCTGACAGCGGATCGATCTCCGTGCTCGGCCTCGATCCGTTCCGTGACATCTACAAGCTCCAAAACAGGATCGGTGTTCAGCTTCAGGAAGCGCAGCTTCAGAAGCGCATAAAGGTGAAGGAAGCAGTTCACCTGTGGGCAACCCTGTACCGACGTGACGCAGCGGTCGGGGACAGGTTGCTGGAGCAGCTCGGACTCGCCGAGAAGCGGAATTCGTGGTTCATGACGCTGTCGGGGGGGCAGAAGCAGCGCCTGTTCATCGTGCTTGCGCTGATCAACGACCCCGAGGTGGTGTTTCTCGACGAGCTCACGACCGGGCTCGATCCCCAGTCGCGACGGGCGATCTGGGAGCTCGTGCGGGGAATTCGCGAGCGCGGGAAGACGGTTTTCCTCACCACCCACCTGATGGAGGAAGCTGAGCGTCTTTGCGACCGCGTCGCGATAATCGAGAACGGGCGCATCATCGACATCGGCACCCCTGATGAGCTTATCCGCCGGCACTGTCCCGAGCGGGCGGTGATCCTCGTCACTGATGATCCCCTTGCGGTCGACCGGTTCAGGATGATTCCCGGGGTTGACGAGGTGATCTCGAGCGAAGGTCGCTCGACGATCCGGGGTCGGGGCGACGACCTCGTGACAGAAGTGATTCGCTGCCTGTCGGAGAATCGGATCCACGTGACGGATTTCCGGACCATCATGCCGAACCTCGAGGACGTGTTCCTCAAGGTCACCGGCCACTCGATCCGCGACTAGACGATGCTCAGAGGCCTTATCCGTCTCACGTGGATCGAGATAAAGATTTTCTTCCGCGAACCGCTTGGCGCGATCGGAACCGTAGTCATACCGGTGCTCGTTTTCGTGATGCTCGGCCGGGTTGCCACGAAAATGCTTCCGCCGGGCCGGGTTGCCTCCACGAGTTTTTTTCAGGTGGATGTCCCGGTGTTCGCGGCGATTCTCATAGCCCTCAACGCTGTCCTGTCGCTTGTCGCGATAATCTCCATTTACCGCGAGGGCGGAATCCTCAAGCGGCTGCGCGCCACTCCGCTTCGCTCAACGACGATCCTGACGACGCACGTGATAGTGAAGCTGCTGCTGACGGCTGCGACGCTCGGGCTGACGCTGCTTGCCGGGAGGCGGTATTACCCGATGGGCGCTGACGTTCCGCTACTCGCGTTTGGCGTCGCGCTCATCATCTCCACCTGGAGCATCCTGTCGCTCGGCTTCCTTATCGCGAGCATCGTCCCGACGGCGAGGTTTGCCCAGCCGATCGGCGCGATGATTCTCTACCCGATGCTTGCGCTGTCAGGGCTGTTCGTACCTGTCGCGGCTATGCCGCCGGGACTGCAGATCGTGGCGAAGTCGCTTCCGCTCACCTATTCCGTTTCGCTTCTTCGCGGAATATGGAGGGGTGACGCATGGTCGCTGCATGCCGGCAACATCGTTGCGCTTGTCGTGATATTCGTGATCTGCACCGCGGTGTCGTCGCGGGTCTTCAAGTGGCAATGACGCGTCAGTTCATGGCGGCGAGAGCTTCCGCGATTGCCTTCCCGTACTCGAGACCTTCGTAGAACCTCGCGATCTCCACGCGCTCGTCGCGGCCATGGGCACCCGTGTCGGAACCCATGATTATCCCTGAAACGCCATATACAGGGATACCGGCG
>JBBQZF010000315.1:0-2840 GCA_038208015.1 Gemmatimonadales bacterium | reverse complement strand
GGCCGCGAGCAGACGCTCTACAACTTCCCGTTCTCGTGCATCTTCCCGCTGGGGATCACCTCGTCACTGATCGGCATTGCCGAAGGTGCCCTCGGGTGCCACCTCGATGCGCAGCGGCAGCGGATAACTGTCTCCGGTACGGCGATCAAAGACGACCCGTACGTGTTGTTCGCCATCGGTGAGGCCGCTGCAGAAATTGCGGCATCCCGGGCAGCGGTACTCGAGACTGTGGACCGGTTCTGGGATCTGACCGAAAAGAAGCAGGAAATTTCCTTCGAGATGCGTGCGGTGGGCCGGCGTACCCAGACAGCCGCCGCGTGGCGAGCAGTGCGTGCCGTGGACGAGATCTTCGCCCGGTCAGGCGGGGGTGCACTGAAGCTGAGTACCCCGATGCAGCGATTCTGGCGCGACGCCCATGCGGGCCTCTCCCATGCGATCCACGTTCCCGGATCCATCTTCCATTCCTCCGCGCTGACACAACTCGGCGGCGAGCCGCAGGGCATCCACCGCTCGATGATTTGACCGCGGCATCGACGTTTTTGAACGAAAGGTACTGAAGATGACGGAAATACGAGGTCTGGGCTATCTCAGGATTCAGACGCAGGATGTTCCTCGCTGGCGAGAACTCGTCGTTGACGGACTCGGCATGGCCGTCGGATCGGGTCCCGAAGCCGATGGACTCTACTTGCGCCTCGACGAGCGTAAATCGCGGCTGATCGTATTGCCGGGCGAGACCGACAAGGCCCTGGCTGTCGGCTGGGAAGTTCGTGATCAGTTCGCGCTCCAGCGTGTCCGCGAAGCGGTGGAGAAGTCAGGAACAACAGTCGACGTGTTGTCCGAGGAGGACTCGCGCTACCGCGATGCCGAGCAGGTAATCGCCTTCGATGATCCGTCAGGCACGCGCGTCGAGGTGTTCTTCGGGCCGGTTCTCGATCACAGCCCGGTGGTCACCCCGCACGGCGGACGGTTTGTCACCGCGGCGCAGGGCCTCGGCCATGTAGTGCTGCCGACGCCTGCCTTCGACGAGGCGCACGCGTTCTACACCGAAGTATTGGGATTTTTGCCGCGCGGATCCATCCGGCTCGGCGGCGCAGAGGCACCCGGGCCAGCTCGCAGAGTTCGATTCCTGGGAGTCAACGAGCGCCATCACAGTCTGGCTCTGTGCCCGGCGCCGCACAGTCAGGACCCAGGCATGGTGCACCTGATGACGGAGGTCGACACTCTCGACGCGGTGGGCCAGGCTCTCGATCGTGTGAGCAAGCTCGGGTTCACCATTTCCTCCACCCTCGGGCGCCACACCAACGACAAGATGGTCTCGTTCTATGTCCGCGCACCCGGGGGGTGGGATCTCGAATTCGGTACGGCAGGAGAGCTCGTGGATGAGAAGCACTACACCGCCGAGGAAATCACTGCTGACAGCTATTGGGGACACGATTGGTCCGGGTCCGAGATGCTAGCAGCATTCGCATGAGCGCACGAGGTTCCGCGGCGCTCTGCGGAATCGGAGTGGTGGTTCTGCTGGGATCTGTCGCCTGTTCGTCGGCTCGAACGGAGGTGAGTGAGGACGCTTCCTTGGAATCAGGGCGGCTTCTCACCTCCCACCCGGCCACTGACACCACTTCCTTGGCGGGCGCGGCGCATACGGATGCGATCACTTACATGTCTGAGAATGCAGCAGGCCGGCCGATCGTCGTGTCCGGGACTGTCGCGTTCCCGAGCTCGCCTGCGCCCGACGGCGGATATCCAGTGATCAGTTGGGCACACGGAACCACCGGTGTTGCCGATGCCTGCGCGCCCTCGGCGGATTTCCCCGACGGCCCGTCGCACGAGTATCTGGCGGGCGTCGACAAGACTCTCGAAAAGTGGGTAGATCGCGGATTCGTAGTCGTGAGAACTGATTACGAGGCTCTGGGTACGCCTGATATCCACCCGTATGTCAACGGTACCAGCGAGATGAACACCGTCGTCGATATTGTTCGGGCGGCACGTGAGATGGACGATACGGTCGGTTCTCGGTGGTATGCAGTCGGCCACAGTCAGGGGGGCCAAGCTGCCCTGTTCACGGCGGCACACGGTTCGCAGCGTGCGCCGGAGCTCTCCCTCGCCGGGGCGGTGGCTATTGCACCCGGTAGTGGACTGGACCTAACTCCAGACTATTTCCGTTCGGAAGTTCCTGGAATCGAAGCCGCCGAAGCCTTCCTGCCGCTGTTGCTGCTCGGCGCCCAAGCAGCTGACGAATCGATCGATGCGAGTGCACTGCTGACCGATGAGGCACAGCCATTGCTCGATGCCGCTCGAACTGGTTGCCTGAACGATATTCGTGAGGTGCCGCCGATTCCGGCGGGCCAGGTGTTTCGCGAGGATGCGGACTTGGCTCCGTTGAAGGCGTATCTGACTGCGCAGGAGCCTTCACATCTCGATCTCGCAGTGCCGACGTTGGTGACTCAGAGCAATACCGATGCAGTCGTGGCGAAATCGTCGACAGATTCGATGGTCGAGACGTTGCGCAACAACGGAAATGAACTCGGCTACCGGACCTACGAGGGTCTGGATCACCGAGCCACGGTCGCGGCTTCGGAGTCGGACATCGAGCGGTTCTTCGAGGAGACCTCCGTGCAGTGAATGCAGGTAGACCGAAAAAGGCGCTGCGCATCAAAATGAATGCGCAGCGCTTTTTTTGCGTTTACCTCACGTGCGTTTACCTCACGTGCGATTGAGTAGACGCTTCATTCCTTCTGCTGCTTTTTCGACGAGTCGATCGCGCGGGAATCCGCTGCGAGCGCGGGCGGTGTCGTAGTTCTCGCCGGCTACCCAGACCGGCCCGTCAGCGATGTGCTCGA
>JBBQZF010000314.1:0-2846 GCA_038208015.1 Gemmatimonadales bacterium | reverse complement strand
CGTTATCTCTCGACGCCTCTGTTCGCGGATATCCTGCCGGACATGAATGACGAGGAGCGGGCTATCCTCGAGTCGACGCCGACTTTTGCACACATGGGGGAAGCCGGGGGCGCGCCGCCGCGCTGAGCGGCGCCCTTTTATCTTGCGAGCGCTTCGCCTCACAGCCCCGGGATCGCCGGTCGAGCTCCACGATGTCCCCACGCCGCAGGCCGGCGAGGGGGAAGTGCTCGTGCGCGTTCACGCCGCCGGGATCTGTCATTCAGATGCTCACTACCGGTCGGGCCGATCACCGGCCGGCCCGCTGCCCCTGATTCTCGGACATGAAGTTGCCGGTGTGGTCGAAAGCACCGGCCCGCAGGTCTCGACTGTCCGCCCCGGTGACCGCGTCTGCCTTCATTACCTCACGACCTGCGGCCATTGCGACCAGTGCCATCGCGGCAATGAGCAGTTCTGCCATTTCGGATCGATGCTCGGACATTATCGCGACGGGGGCTGGGCGGAATACATAGTGGTGCCCGAGCGGAACGCCGTTGCTCTGCCGGAGGAGATACCGTTCGAGCACGGCGCGGCGCTCATGTGCTCCGCCGCCACTTCGTTCCACGCTCTCAGAAAGTCGCGACTGAAGCCCGGCGAGACTGTGGCAATCTTCGGAACCGGCGGACTTGGTATGGCTGCAGTACAGCTCGCGAAAGCGTTCGGCGCCCGCGAGGTTTACGGCATAGACATCGATGAGGCGAAGCTGCAAAGCGTAGCGGAGCTCGGAGCGATTCCGGTCGATGCAAGCAAAAGGAATCCAGTCGATGCGTTGCGCGAGCACACAGGCGGCGAAGGGGTGGACGTCTCAGTCGAGCTCATCGGGCTCCCCCTGACGATGCAGCAGGCGGTGAAGTCCCTTGCCGTGCACGGGCGCGCGGTAGTCGCCGGCCTTGCAGCTCACCCGCTCGAGATCGACACATATCGCGACCTCCTGGGCCGCGAGGCGGAGGTCATAGGGGCAAACGATCATCTTCTGGCCGAGCTGTCGCCGCTGATCGAGCTGGTGCGCCTGAAGGCGCTCGACATGAGCCGGGTCGTACGCCAGACAGTGCCTCTCGACGCGGGGCCCGTGAACCTGATTCTCGATAAACTCGACGCCTTCGAAGCGCCTGAGCGGACAGTGATCGTCCCCCTAAGCCACAACTGAGACCCTGAGGAGGCGGGCCCGCCGGCCTGAGTGAGCCTTTTCGGCGTTACTTGGCGCGTCTCTCATCGAGACCATACGAACACACACACGATGAGGACTGCCATGAAAATGAAATTCCTGCCAGCAACGATGATGGTGCTGGTCGCAGCATGCGGGGGATCGGAGTCAACTGGCCCGAAGGTGGCACCACCGCCTCCACCACCTCCCCCAGCGACTGCCGTTGCCTCAGTTGACGTGACCGCTCCGGCCGAGATCGAGATCGGCCGGTCGGGGACGGCGCAGGCGACTCCGAAGAGCGCGGCAGGTGCGACGCTGGCGGGCCGCACTGTCACATGGTCGAGCAGCAACGACGCCATTGCAACCGTATCACCGGCTGGCGTGGTAACGGGTGCAGGAAGCGGCAGCGTGATGATCAGCGCGACCTCGGAGGGAAGGACAGGCTCGGCAACGGTCAAGGTCGATACACGATCCGCGTTCCTCACGGCTATCGTGGAGTCTGTCCGGTCCACGTACGATCTTCCGGCGATGAGCGGGGCGATCGTCACCCGTGATGGAGGGGTGTTCGGCCGCGCAGAAACCGGTCGCCGCCGCGCAAGCGTTTCGACCCCGGTAGGCACCAGCGACCTGTGGCATATCGGCTCGAATCAGAAGGCTATCTCCGCCCACGTTGCCGGGATTGCTGTCGCTGACGGGAAGATCTCCTGGACGACAACGCTGGCAGATGCGTATCCGGCGCTCTCAGGCACCATGAGGGCTGAGTATCGAAACGTCACGCTGCGGCAGCTGTTCGGCCATCTCGGAGGAATCATTCCAAACGTGTCGAACAACGCTGTGGCAGGATCGGGATCACTTACCGCGCAGCGCGCCAACATTGCGTCGTGGGCGACATCCCTCGCTCCCACCGGCGGAGGAGTTGGCACCTTCACCTATTCGAACACCGGGTACATGATTGCGGCGAACATGGTCGAGCGCGCGATGGGCATCTCGTGGGAAGACATGATGCAGACGCGTCTGCTTGCTCCCCTTGGGATCACAGGATTCGGGTGGGGCGCGGCCCCAGCCGCGCAGAATCCGATCGGGCAGCAGCGCAGCGGCAGCTCATGGACCGAGTGGCCTGGCAGTGACAACCCGCCGTTCGCCTCGGCGTCCGGGCGCTCGCACTGGTCGATCGACGGCTATTCCACGGTGCTTCAGGATATAATGAAGGCCGATCAGGGTCAGTCGGCGCTGGTACCCCAGGCAATAGCGCGCGTCAACACCACGTCGCAGTCCTCCCAGAACTATGGTTCCGGCTGGGCCATCAGCTCCGGCGCCTGGACGGCAGGTGGCCGGGGCGTGTCGCACGATGGGTCGAACAACCTCAACTACGCGCGGATGCAGGTTGCGCTCGACCGCGGCGTCGCAGTATTTGGCATCACGAACGCGCATGACACTGGCAGCAATCGCTCAAACGACGCAATGGTGCAGCTCACTTCGCGTCTCTGGACATACTACGCGACTCACGGAAACTGATTCCGAGAACGTGCGGGTTTAGTAGCGATACGCTACTAAACCCGCAAGCTTTTGTAAGGGCGTTGCAAGAAGGGCATTCAGATGTTCCATCTTTGCCCGGCTCGGGTAGATTCCTCGGGGTCCCCTGAGCGCAACTGACTCGATCCTCCGT
>JBBQZF010000313.1:0-2868 GCA_038208015.1 Gemmatimonadales bacterium | reverse complement strand
GTTAGCTCGTGAGCAGATCGCCACTGACCTCGACTCCAACTTCCTGGTCGAAGCTGGCGCAGGATCGGGAAAGACGACATCACTGGTTGCGCGCATGGTCTCCCACGTACTCGCGGGCCATCCGGTGCAATCACTGGCCGCGGTAACGTTCACCCGGAAGGCGGCATCGGGGCTGGCGGAGCGATTCCGCGAGGAGCTCGAGAGGAAGAGACGTGCTTGCCATGACGAGGGGAATGATGCGCAGAGGGATCTCCTGGGAACGGCGCTCGACGAGATCGACGGATGCTTCGTCGGAACCATCCACGCCTTCTGCGGCCGACTCCTTCGCGAGCGGCCACTGGAAGCCGACCTCGATCCGTCGTTCGTCGAGGTCACCGAGGATGACTGGTTTGCTCTCGGAGCCGAATTCTGGAGAGGCTGGGTTCATCGTCGCACCGACGAAAAGGATGCCGAGGTGTGCGGGTTGCGGGAACTCGGCATCGAGCCGTACAAACTGCATGAAGCGTTCAGAGTGGTGGTAGAGAATCAGGACGTTTTGTTTCCGGTTGGTGAGGCGACCCGTCCGAATACGTCCGAATGCCGCCGCCTCCTTCGGGCACTCGTCAAGCGCGCCATGGATCTGCGCCCGTTGGCCGAGCCTGCAAGCGGATGGGATAGTCTCCAGGCAACAGTGTGGAAACTGACCTACATGGACCGGACCAGCTCCTGGGATCAGTCAATCGCGGAATTCTGCGACGCAGTCGCCTCGATTACCGCGTCGAAATACACGGTAACACAGAATCGGTGGAGCGACGACAAAGCGGTGAAGAAGCAGGCCAAGGAGCTGTCAGATGAATTCGTCCAGTTCCATGCATCGCACATTGCTCCTCTGGTGAAGTGCTGGCACGAGTTTCGGTATGGCCCGATCGTTAAGGTGCTGCTTCGCGGACGAGAAGACTTTGAGAAATTCCGCGTCGAGACCGGCCAGCTCGGATTCGGCGATCTTCTCTCTCGCGCCGTCTACCTCCTCAGCAGCGACGAGCACGCAAGACGCGAACTCGGCGAGCGCTTCAGGCACATCATGGTTGACGAGTTCCAGGACACGGATCCTCTTCAGGCAGAAGTGTGCTTCCTTCTTGCTTCAGATCCATCGGAAGGAAATGACTGGACCGCGGTGAAACCCCGGCCCGGTGCCCTTTTCGTGGTAGGCGACCCGAAGCAGAGCATCTATCGCTTCAGGCGCGCTGACATCGAGACATACGATCTTGTGAAGCAGCGAATGGAGACATTCGGCAACGTGGTGCGGCTGACTCGCAACTTCAGGAGCACGCCGGAGATTGGCGCATTCGTGAACGAACACTTTGCCGGCGTGTTCCCCGGTGAGGCGAACAGGATGCAGGCTGCGTTCAGTCCTCTCATCGCGAACAGGCAGTCGGCCGGACGTCCATGTGTGATGGGTTACGCCGTTCCGTCAGCGGGAACGAAAGCGGCGATCTACGAGGATGACGCGGAACGGATAGCATCATGGATCGCGGACCGACTGCGAAATGAGGAAGGGCGCAGACCGGAGGATTTTATGATCCTCACCTGGCGCAGAGAGTCAGTTCTCACCATCGCTCGCGCCTTGGCCGAGCGCAACGTGCCAGCGGTGGCGACTGGCGCGGCGATACCGATGGAGATCGAGGTCCAGGAGCTTCTCGCTGTCCTTCACGCTCTTGCCGACCCGTCGAATCCCGTAAGTGTCGTTGCAGCGTTACAGGGGATGTTCGTCGGTGCAAGCCCTGCTGATGTCTTCGATGCGCATGTCGCGGGAGTGAAGTTCTCACTTCTCGCCGACCCGGGCGACAGCCCTGGTATCGTCGCCGGTGGCATTCGTTCCTTGCGGGAATGGAGAGATCTGGGCCTGGTAATGCCGGTGGATTCCCTCGTAAACACGATCCTTGACGAAACCGGATTGCTTGCTCACACGGCGAGCGACGAGATCGGGGACACGAGGGCAGGCATGCTCCTTCGTATCGTCTCGATGTTGCGGGCATCGTCCGTGGAATCCACGGGAAGTCTGAGTGATGCAATCGAGCGGATCGAGGCGATGCTGGAGAACGACATCGAAGGAGAGCCGACACTGAGGCCGGGTCGCGGCGATGCGGTTCGCGTGATGAACCTTCATCAAGCCAAAGGACTAGAGGCGGAGATTGTAGTGCTTGCATCGCCCTACAAGCCGAAAAAACTCCCGCTGGTGCAGCTCCGTATCGACCGGGTCGGCAGCCGAGAGGCGGTGGGGATGATGAAAATCAACGTCCCTGACTGGGCGGGGCAGCCAACTCCGGCAGCGCAGCCGCCGAAATGGGATGAAGCGGAGGCACTGGAGGGCCTGTTTCTCGAGGCCGAGCGGGAACGGTTGAGGTATGTTGCCGCCACGCGCGCCAAGTCCGAGCTCTGGATTTCGCAACTGGTCGGCGACAGGAATGGGCCCGGGCAGTGGGAGTGCTTCAGCAATCCGCTTGCGTCGTCTCCCCTGGTGGAACTCCCGATTACGACTGCACCTGGGCGGATTTTGCTCGATGATTCTGTCGAGGATATCGCAGGAAGAATCGCCGCGGCCGAGCGTATTCGCGATGCGTCTGGCGTGGCATCGTATGCTTTCCGGTCAGTTACGCAATCTGCGAAGGCGACCGTGGTGGCGCGTGCGGAGGGTAAGGGCAGGCCAATGAGCCGACCGGGGGGATCAAATGCGCGTGGACGCGCATGGGGACGGGCGGTGCACCGAGTTGTTGAGGCAATGGGGCGAGGTCGATCAGGTAACGACCTCCATGAGTTTGCGAGAGCGGTTGTGGCCGACGAGCTCGCGGATCGCCCGGAATCGGAGATCGCAGAAGACCTCGAGCGATT
>JBBQZF010000312.1:0-2888 GCA_038208015.1 Gemmatimonadales bacterium | reverse complement strand
CACCCCACGCGGTGGAGGTCTCGCCATAGCAGTAACGGTGCTGGGCGGAATACTGCTTGCTGCTGCCCGCGGATGGATAACGTGGGACCTGGCGCTTGCCCTGTCAGGTGGCGGGACGATGATCGCGGCAGTCGGGTGGATCGACGATCACCGGGATCTCAGCGCCATAACGCGCTTCGCAGTGCAGTTCTTTGCCGCGGCCTGGGCGATGTTCTGGCTCGGCGGGCTGCCTGCGCTGAGCATCGGGTTCGGCGAGATAAATCTGGGAATCGCCGGCACCGTGCTGGGAGTTGTCGGAATCGTCTGGGCGATAAACCTCTACAACTTCGTCGACGGCATCGACGGGCTCGCTGCCGGTGAGGCGGTAAGCACCGGCGTCATCGGCGGGCTGATCCTTCTCGCAATGGGCCACTACGGCCTCGCTATCGTCGCCCTTCTCATCGCCGCAGCCAACGCGGGATTTCTCCCGCTCAACTGGGCACCGGCAAAACTTTTCATGGGCGACGTCGGCAGCGGGATGCTTGGGTACCTCTTCGCGGTTCTCTCCATTGCGTCGGAGAACGCCGGAGCGATTCCCCTCCTCATATGGGTTTTGCTGCTCGGCGCTTTCGTTTTCGATGCGACCGTGACGCTCTGCAGGCGGATCGCCCATGGTGAGCGATGGTATCACGCGCACCACAGCCATGCGTATCAGCGGATGGTCCAGGCCGGAAGAAGCCATGCGATGGTCAGCTCGATGATTCTGCTTATCAACCTTGCGCTCGCAATTCTGGCGATCGTGGCGTGGCTCAGGCCAACGTTCTTCCTGATATCGATCGCAGCGGGAGCTGTTCTTCTCAGCATCATCTATCTCTCTGTCGAGCGGATCCGCCCGATGCACGCGCACTCGCGCGGCTGAGTGGCAGCGTCCGCGCAGCCGATTAAGGCAGGTCGCAGGGAAGGGCCGCGCGAGGAGACGTCTCTCCTCGCGTTCGCCAGCATCCTCCTGCTTCACCGCCGGCTGATCGTTCTCTGTGCGCTTGGCGGGACGGCGCTGTTCGGGGTGGTCGCGGCTTCATCGGCAGACCGTTACGTCTCGCGGGCATCGTTCGTGATCAGGGGCAGCCGATCACCCGTGGAGGTTCCGGGGGGCGAAGCGGCGCTTCGCGCATTCGCATCCGCCGCTGAGTTTTCGCACTCGGTGAATTTCTACGCAGATCTCGTGAAGGCGAGGAGCGTGACACACGCTGTCGCCGGAAAGCCGTATACGACCTCTGCCGGCAAGCAGACGACGCTCGCCGCGCTTTACGGGATAGACGAGCCGGATCCACGCCGGGCGGTACGGCTCGCCGGGGACCGGCTCATCGGTGATGTTTCATCGAGCATCTATTCGCGCAGCGGGGTCATCGGGCTTGCCGTGAAGTCAACGGATCCGGCGGTGGCCCAGCAGCTTGCGACCAACATTCTCGCGGAGCTCGACGCGTTCGGCGCGGCGCGGCGGCAACAGCAGGCGATAGAAGAGCGGGAGTTCATCGAGAAACTGCTCCTCGAGGCGCGCGGGCGCCTCGACCGGGCGGAGGATGAGCTGAGCAGCTTCCTCAGGACAAACCGGGAGTATCAGGAATCACCCCAGCTGAGGCTCGCCTACGACCGCCTTTCGCGGAACGTGTTCATGCAGCAGCAGGTTTATGTGGCCGCCCAGCAGGGCTACGAGCAGGCGAGGATAGAGGAGGTTCGCGACCCAACCGCGCTAAACCTGGTCGAGCCTCCCGACATCCCCGTCCAGCCCGAAACGAGGGCCGCAGTGCGCGACACGCTGCTCGGCTTCGTGGCGGGAATGCTCGTCGGGATAGTCATCGCCTTCATCCGCCAGCGGGCCGCAGAGTCGAGAGCCGAGGCGACGACAGGTTACCTGCGATTCTCCGAGGCGCTGAAGGTATGATTCCGGGCTAGAAGCCCTGCCGGATCGTCAGGCCGACATTGAGGTTGCCCTTGTCCTCGAGGAAATACCGGTTGGCCTGGGAGGTAAGCACTGCCCGCCCGGTTACGTCGAACGGTCCGACAAACCGTGACAATTCTCCACCCAGCGAGTATTGGACGTCGGTCGGATTCTCGAGGCGCTCGCCAGTGGTGTAGGGAGGCAGCCGCAAGGATATCTCACCCTGCGTCACGCGCGAGAAGAATCCCTTCATCCGGCCGCCGGTCGTGAATCGCTCGACCGCGATGAGCTGCGCTGATCCGCTGCCGGCACCGACATTTGCGCCGAGCAACTGGCCGCGATAGGTGTGCCCTTGCTGGAGTGGCTGGTGAAGGTATATCAATCCCTCACCGCGCGTGCGGCCGCTGGCAGTAGCGGTGTAGTTAAACACCTCGGCGCGAACTGCATTCATGCGCGTGCCCTTGAGCCACGCTTTCCTGAATCCGAGGTTGATCGTGGCGGAGTGATCCGGCTGGAGCATGAAGTCACGAATGTCCGCACTGAAATCCTCGCGGCCGTACTCGCCGTAAATCTCGATGCCGCTCGCTGCCGGAGCCCACCTGAAGAAGATCGACGCAAGCTGATTCTGGAGAAGGCTTCTGTCATCCCCGAAAACCGTGTCACCCTCGGCCGCGATGCGGTTCTTGAGAAGATTCTGCCATGGGAGCTTGAGGTCGCTTGCCTTGAATCCCGTGCTATCGGTAGCCGAGTGGAAGAAACGGCTGCCGCCAATTTCGAGACCGCTGATTCCGCGTATCGTCATCGTTCCGACCGCGCCCGCCATGAATCGCACCCGTCCGGGTTTCAGGTAGCTCTCGAAATAATCGCGGCCGGTGACCGGGGAGTAACGGGACTGAAGCAGCTGGCCGTAAACAAGCCTGCCGTGCATGGTGCCGAAGCCGACGTTCGCCGGTTTGGAAGTCCCGACGAA
>JBBQZF010000311.1:0-2889 GCA_038208015.1 Gemmatimonadales bacterium | reverse complement strand
TTGGCGGCGGCCTGAACGCGGTATGCCCCGCGGTATTATATGGCACGTCGGCGGCGGCTCCACCGCTCGGCCAGTCGTCCTCCTTGCCTGGCGAGTCCGGCCGAGGCTGCGAGTTTATGAATGCAGCGAGGTCGAATGCCTGCTGGTCGGTGAGAGATCCACGGGCGTTCTGCGGCATGAAGTGCCGGATGAATGATGCAGCGCGCTCCTCGCGTGCCATCGATGCTCCGATGCTGTATGACTCCGGTCCCCATACCGCTGGAAAAACCGGAGGCACCCCCTGACCTTCCGCGCCATGACACACGGCACACGTCGTCGCGAACAATGCAGCGCCGCGCGCCGAATCACCGGAGAGCTGGGGCATCTTCGGCATTCCTTCACCGACAACCCGGGAGCCCCATGGAACTCCGGTCGAGATGAACGCCAGGTACGAGATGATGTCCTGCATCTCCCGGCTCGCCACCGGTAGCTGCGTGCCCGCGAGGCTCCTGGTGAAGCAGTAATTGATGCGGTCGGTCAGGGGCACAACGGCGCCGGTACGGTCCATGTACCTGGGGTATCTCGCAAACACGCCCGCGAGGCCCGCCGCGTTGCGGCCGCGGCCTCCATCGAGGTGGCAGCTCGCGCACTGAATCCTGCCCGGCGCATAAGCGGGGAGACTGTCGGTTGTGTGAGTGAAGAGGGCAAGGCCGCGCCGGATGGATTTGCCCATCTCATCGTCGGGAATCAGCGAGTCTGCCGGCGGCGTGTAGTCGAGTGGACCTGAAGCCACCGCCATCGGCTGTCCGGCCTCCCGATGGTTCCCGGCCGGAGCTCCGTCCGGAGCCGTGCAGGCGCCGGTAAAAACCGCGGCGGCCAACGCCATCGACGATCGCAAGCCCATGCGTAGCCCCGTTGAATTTGATCGATGAGTCTCCGGCTGGATGGGATGTTTGTCAAGCGGGAGGGAGTTCAGGCAATATTGTATTTCCCATTCCCGAAGAGACGGCCAAAGGATGAGCGACGAGAAAATCCCGACCGCAGAGGATGCGGGCAGCTGGGTCACTGCGACGATCGGCCTGAGCGGATTTCGCACGGAGGTGAGTGCCCGCGGCCACGCCATTATCGCTGACGAACCGGTTTCCCTCGGAGGAACAGACATCGGCCCGACGCCGTACGAGTTTCTTCTCACCGCTCTCGCCACCTGCACAGTCATAACACTCCGGATGTACGCCGACAGAAAGCAGTGGCCGCTGGCAAGCGCATCGGTTTCCCTCAGGACAAGTCGCTCCCACGAACTCGATTGCGAGAACTGCGCGACGAAAAAGGTGGATATCGGGCGCATCGAGAGCCGTATCGACCTCGGCGGCCCGATATCCGACGAGCAGCGCGCGAGGCTCATGGAGATAGCCGGGCGGTGCCCGGTAAAGCAGACGCTCGAGCGCGGAATATCAGTCGAGATCGCATGACCGGCGGCACCTTACGTGCTATACAGGGAGGTTCAAACACTACCGGAATGAACACATGGCGCTCAGGAAATCACAGCTGAAAGAGATGGAGACGCTGCTTCACGAAGAGCGTGAGCGAGCTTTGCGAATAGTGAACCGTGCAGTGGAGGACAGCGCCGGCGAGCAGGAGCGCGCGGGGGATCTCTCATCCATGCCGCTGCACATGGCCGACCGCGGAACCGATACGATGCAGGACGAGCTCGACGCCTCGAACGCCACACGCGTATCGCGACAGCTCGTTGAGATCGATGCTGCGCTTGAAAGATTGATCCAGACGCCGGAAAAGTTCGGGGTCTGCGAAGCCACAGGCGCCGACATCTCCTTCGAGAGACTCAAAATCATCCCGTGGGCGAGGACCTGCGAGCAGGGAGACTAGCACCCTCGCTGCGTTACGCCGCGCTCCGCCCCGGCCGCGGAGGCCATTTTCGAATTAACTTCGTGCATGCCGCGAATCGCCCTGCTTGCCGCCCTCCTGTCGTTCGCACCGTTCCAGTGGGCGTGCGTCGATCAGGCGACATCAACTCTCCCGCCGGCCCTCGAACAGCGTTTCGAGGCTGAGGGAATAGCGAGGCGCGCGGCCGATCAGACATTTCGATTCACCTCCGATCCCGGAGGCAGGTCCGAGCGCCGCGAGGACCGCCGCGCATCGATCATCGTCACCAGGTCTTCGGTCTACATTCACAAGAATGACAAGGCCGGGCTCGAGCTGACGCCGCGAATGCGGCGCGCATCTTCCGTATCCCGCTCAGGAGACCGTGTGCTGATTCGCAGCGGAAGCGGGGCCACGGAGGTCATTTGGTCGTTCGTTCCACCGGACGACGCTCCAGGCTGGACGACCGACATAAGAGCCGTGATCCGGCAGGGAAGCAAATGAACCAGTCACAGCAGGGATTCGCCGAGCTCGGCCTCCATGACGATCTGATCGCGACGCTCGCGTCGCTCGGGTACGAGGAAGCGACCCCAATACAGCGTGAGGCAGTACCTTCGCTGATCGGCGGACGCGACCTGCTTGGACAGGCAGCCACCGGTACCGGCAAGACCGCAGCGTTCGCGCTCCCGCTTCTGCAGCAGATGTCGACTGATCCTGCGAGGCGCCGCGGAGGCGAGTCGATTCGCGCCCTCGTGCTCGTTCCGACGCGCGAGCTGGCGATGCAGGTTGCCGAGGCGATCCACAAATATGGGAAGTCGATCGGGGCGCGCGTGCTTCCGGTTTACGGCGGCCAGTCGATGCACCAGCAGCTCGTCGTCCTGCGGCGGGGCGTTGACGTAGTCGTTGCGACTCCCGGCAGGGCGCTCGATCACATCCGCCGCGGAACACTCGACCTCTCGAAGCTGCGCACGGTGATTCTCGATGAAGCCGACGAGATGCTCGACATGGGATTCGCTGAGGATCTCGAGGCGA
>JBBQZF010000310.1:0-2933 GCA_038208015.1 Gemmatimonadales bacterium | reverse complement strand
CCATCACGGGCCCGATAATGTCCAGGAGCGATACCATATATATGGAATATATGGAACTCCCTGGATGTCAGCCTGCCTTCCGGCGAAGCCTCGTGGCGAGGAGCGGGCGCAGGAACTGTCCCGTGTATGAGCTCTTTACTCCAGCAACATGCTCCGGGGTTCCGCTGGCGACAACCGTGCCGCCCTTCAACCCCCCGTCCGGTCCAAGATCGATTATCCAGTCGGCGGTCTTTATCACGTCGAGATTGTGCTCGATCACCAGAACCGAGTTCCCCCGCTCGACGAGCCGGTGGAGCACTTCGAGCATCATCCTGACATCCTCGAAGTGCATTCCCGTGTTCGTCTCGTCGAGAATGTAGAAGGTGCGGCCGGTGTCCCGCTTCGAGAGCTCAGTGGCAAGCTTGACCCGCTGGGCTTCCCCGCCGGAGAGTGTAGTCGCGCTCTGGCCGAGGTGGATGTATCCGAGCCCGACATCATTCAACGTGTGAAGCTTATGGTAGATGCGCGGCTGGTTCTCGAAGAACGCGAGCGCGTCCTCCACTGTCAGGTCGAGAACATCGGCGATCGAAAGTCCGCGGAACCGCACCTCGAGCGTCTCGCGATTGTACCGCTTTCCCTTGCAGACATCGCAGGAAACGTAGACGTCGGGCAGAAAGTGCATCTCGATCTTGACGAGCCCGTCGCCCTCACACGCCTCGCACCGTCCGCCTTTGACGTTGAACGAAAAGCGTCCGGGACCATATCCGCGGATTTTCGCCTCGGGCATCTCCGCGAAGAGCTCGCGTATCGGGGTGAAAAGTCCCGTGTACGTCGCCGGGTTTGACCGCGGCGTGCGCCCGATCGGGCTCTGGTCAATGTCTATAACCTTGTCGATATGCTCGATCCCGGTGATGCGGTCATGTGCGCCGGGCACTACGCGCGCGCGGTAGAAGTGTCTTGCGAGTGCGTTGTGAAGGATATCCTCGATCAGGGTGGACTTCCCCGAACCTGACACACCGGTTACGGCGACGAACAGGCCGAGGGGGATGTCGACGTCGATCGTGTCGAGGTTGTGCTCGCGCGCGCCCTCTATCCGGACGACGCGTTTTTCGTCAAACGGCCTGCGCCGCGCCGGGATCGGCACCTCGAGCTCGCCGCGCAGATACCTGGCCGTGATCGAGGAGGGATGGCGAATCACTTCGTCCACCGTGCCCTCAGCTATCACGAGCCCGCCGTGTTTCCCCGCTCCCGGGCCAAGGTCGATCAGGTGATCCGCCTCCCGCATGGTTTCCTCATCGTGCTCGACCACTATCACCGTGTTCCCGAGGTCACGGAGCTGTCGCAATGTCGCAAGGAGCCGGGCGTTGTCGCGCTGGTGCAGTCCGATCGAAGGCTCGTCGAGAATGTAAAGGACTCCGACAAGACGCGAGCCGATCTGCGTCGCGAGCCTGATTCGCTGTGCTTCACCGCCTGACAGCGACTCCGCTGCACGGCCGAGCGTCAGGTAATCGAGGCCTACATCGTTGAGGAATCTCAGCCTTTCACGAATCTCCTTCAGGACCGGGCCGGCGATATCAGGATCGAGCCCCGGACTGCCGTTCTCGCGAATCGGGACAGACTCGAAGAAGCGCAGTGCTCCCATGATCGGGAGTTCCACCACCTCGCCGATGTTCCGGTCGGCGATCGTCACCGCGAGCGACTCGGCCTTGAGGCGCCTTCCAGAACACGTAGTGCAGGCGCTGGCGTGCATGAAACCGTCGAGCTGCATCCGCACTGAGTCGGACTCTGTCTCGTTGTACCGGCGCTGAACGTTCGCGATAACACCTTCCCACTTTCCCGCGACCTCGGTGTACTTCGTGCCCTTTCGCGAACCCCCCGATCCGTAAAGCATCACGTCCCGGGCATGCTGCGACAGGTCGCCCCATGGAGCGTTGAGGTTGAAGGCAAACTGCTTCGCCAGCCCCGGAAGGATCACCTTGCGCAAATATCCGTCGGGCTCGCCCCACGGCAGGATCACACCTTCGAGGATCGAGATGCTCGCATCGCCGAGAATCAGCTGCTCGCTCACCTCGCGCCTGACGCCCAGGCCGCCGCAGTCGGGGCATGCGCCGAATGGCGAGTTGAACGAGAAATGGCGAGGCTCGAGCTCGGGGAGAGAGATGCCGCAGACCGGGCAGCCGTATTTCTCCGAGAAGAGATGAGTTGTCCGGTCATCCTGGCGCGTGACTTCGATAAGGCCGTCGGATAGCTTGAGCGCGGTCTCAACCGAATCGGCGAGGCGCGCGCGATCCTCCGCCCTCACGACCAGCCGGTCGACGACCACGGAGATGCTGTGGTTGAGCTTCCGATTCAGCTTCGGCGGATTGGCGATCTCAATGAGATCTCCGTCAACGTAGGCGCGAACGAACCCCTGCTTTCTCGCTGTCTCGAACAACTCCTTGAACTCGCCTTTGCGTCCGCGCACCAGCGGCGCGAGTATCTCGACCTTCGTGTCTTCGGGCCAGGTGAGTATCGAGCCGGCGATCTGCCCTGCGCTCTGCCGCTCGACAGGACGACCGCAGTTCGGGCAATGCGGAGTGCCGGCGCGCGCATAAAGAAGTCGCAGGTAGTCGTAGATCTCGGTAACCGTTCCGACTGTAGACCGCGGATTGTGGCCGGCCGTTTTCTGCTCGATCGAGATTGCCGGAGAGAGCCCCTCGATAGAATCGACGTCGGGCTTTTCCATGAGCCCGAGAAACTGGCGGGCGTAGGCGGAAAGGGACTCAACGTACCGGCGCTGTCCTTCGGCGTAGATGGTATCGAAGGCAAGCGAGGATTTGCCAGAGCCCGAGAGGCCGGTGATTACCGTCAGGCGGTCGCGCGGGATTACGACGTCGATGTTGCGGAGGTTGTGCTCACGCGCTCCGCGGACGATGAGCGCTTCTTCTGGCATAGCTTTGAAAGGTGACGGGTTT
>JBBQZF010000309.1:0-2985 GCA_038208015.1 Gemmatimonadales bacterium | reverse complement strand
AGACATACGCCGTTCTTCAAGGGATACCGTCCCCAGTTCTACTTCCGGACTACGGACGTGACGGGCTCGGTCGAGCTGCCTGAAGGTATGGAAATGGTGATGCCTGGCGACAACGTTCAGATGACGATCGAGTTGATCACGCCGATCGCGATGGACGAGGGACTGCGCTTCGCCATTCGTGAGGGTGGCCGCACTGTTGGGGCGGGTGTTGTGACAAAGATCCTCAAGTAGAGAGCGCAGAGCGCCATCGGCGGAACTGCCGAGGGCGCAGAGATGGGACGCGCTGAGACACAGAGGCATAGAGGCTGATCCAGATGTTTTGAAAGGCGGCGCCAGAGCATGGCGCCGCTTTTTCAATGGCGCGCTCCGAACCCGGAATTGAGCACGAATACTGCCCTCTGAAGGGCATGCATGTACTCATGGTTCGCGTCAGGGGTGAAAGCTTCGGCATTCCGACGTCTGAGGTGATCGAGGTAATCCGGGCAGTCGCCGTTAAGCCACTGCCGGGGGCTCCAACCGTGATATCCGGCGTGATCAACGTGCGCGGAGAGATCATAGTCGTCATGGATCCAGCCGTGAGATTCGGCCACCCGGAGACGCCGGTCAGCCCCGACGACAACTTCGTTCTCACCCGCGCGGGCCGGCGTACACTCGCGATTCGCGTCGAGGCCGCCGACGACCTGACAAAGATCGACGACGACTCGCTCACCGGAGCGAAGGCAGCGTCCCCCACGCTCGAGAAGCTCCATGGCGTCGCGACAATGCCCGACGGTCCGCTCGTCATTTACGACGTAGCCGCTTTTCTCACCCAGGCGGAAGACGAGGCGATAGCAGAGGCGCTGGCCACGGCGTCAGCAACCACCGCATGAAGGCGCCGGAAGCACCCGCAGAGCGCAACTGGACCCGCTCCGAGTTCAGGCGCATCGCCGACATCGTCCACGAAGTCGCCGGCATCTCTTTCCCGGCGAACCGTCGCGCATCCGCTGAATCCGGAATGCGGCGTGTCATGGCAAGGCTCGGCATCGCCGAGCCGGTAGGGCTCGAAATCGGCGTGACACGCGGCGGCGAAGTCCTGGATGCGCTGCTCGACGACCTGACGATCGGCGAATCGTATTTCTTCCGCGAGCCGGCGCACTTCCGATTCATCGCCGACGAAGTGATACCGCAATGGTCGGCCGAATGGCCAGTTACACGGGAGGCGAGGATCTGGAGCGCGGGATGTGCCGCAGGCCAGGAGGCCTACTCCGCAGCAATAATGCTTCGCGACAGCGGCTGGGTCAGGGGAGCACGCATACTCGGCACCGACATAGCCGAGGCGCGGCTGAAAGAGGCGCGCGAAGGGATTTATTCAAAGTGGTCGCTGCGAACCTTGCCCGCGGAGGCGATCTCGAAGTGGTTCACTCAGAGGGGAACGCGATACCACATCGCGCCCGAGCTCAAAACACGCGTAAGCTTCGGCACACTCAACCTGCTGGACCCCGAACCGCGCCCGGAGGCCCTCGAGCAGGACGTGATCTTCTGCCGCAACGTTCTCATCTATTTCGAGCTGAGCGCAATCGTCCAGATCGCGGAGCGGCTCCTCAATTCGCTTGCGCCGGGGGGCTGGCTGTTTCTCGGCGCGTCGGATCCGCATCTCGCCGAGCTCGTGGCCTGCGAAGTGGTACTGCTCCCGGGCGCAACCGCGTACAGGCGGAATCCAGGCTCGGGGACGACGTTCGCACTGCGCCATGCACCGCTCACCCTGCTGATTCCGGAAGAAGTCGAGGCCGCGCCGGTTGCTTGGCTGCCCGATGAGGAGGTACGTGCTCCCGGGCACCTTCAAGCTCCTCACCGGCCTGACCCGGATCGTGATGCAGCAAGTCACGCGGAACCAGGCGATGCCGAGGAGTCGGTCTCGCATGTCCGCGATCTCGCAAATCAGGGCCGGCTCGCCGAAGCCGGAGAGGCATGCGCGCGCGCGCTCGAGGCGCACCCTGCGGAGGCCGAGCTGCATCTGATCGATGCGGTGCTCAGCGGTGAGGCCGGGAGGTGGATTGACTCTCAGCGGGCGGCACGACGCGCGATATACCTCGACAGGACGATGATCGCGGCTCACCTTGCGCTCGGCGACGCTCTCGCGCGGCTCGGCAACAAGTCCGGCGCGCGCCTCAGCTTCGACAACGCCGCATCGCTGCTTAATTCTGCTGACAGCGAAAGTGATGTTCCCGGATCCGCGGGAATGTCGGCTGCAAGACTACTCGATCTCGTGCGGGCTCATCTGTCGATGCTCGATTCGCCGTCTCCGGCGGGAGCTGAAGCGGGCCTGCCGGCAGGGGCAGGACGGTGATGGTCAGGTCGAGCGAGGAAATCCTCGAGCTGCGAGCGAAAAAGCTCGCCGCGGCCCGTCCGCCCGAGTCACTCGTTCGAGGTGACAAGCCCGAGGATCGGTTTCTCATCGTCGTATGCGGCGCGGAGCGGTTTGCGATCGCTCTCACTTCGATCGCCGAGATGTTCAGGCCCGCCGGCGTGACTCCGCTTCCGAAAGCTCCGCTGCCCCTGTGGGGACTCACATCCTGGCGCGGAAGCATCCTTCCGGTTGTTGTTGCTGGCATGTGCCGCCCGTCGCAGGGAGCTGGAGTTATGGTGGTGATGGCGGTCGATCACCGCATCGTCGCCGGTCTGTGGGCGGACGAGGTCGAGGGCGAGGTTGCCATTCAGCCCGAGGAGATTCATATGACCGACGGAGCGCACGGCACTCGGGACACAACGCTCGTCGGCGTAACCACCGATGCAAAGACAATCTTCGATGTCGCCGGGCTGACACGCTTGCTCGATGAAAGGAATCACGGGGACGACCGACGCGCGGTCGACAACACAACAAGGGAAAAGTCATGAGCGACCAGGCAATGGGATGGACAGTGGGTCGGAGAGTCACGACGGGATTTGCGATAGGAGTCGCGCTGTTGATCCTTGTTGCCCTCGTTGGTGTGTGGTCACTGACGCGGG
>JBBQZF010000308.1:0-2989 GCA_038208015.1 Gemmatimonadales bacterium | reverse complement strand
CCGACAGTGTACAATCCCGCTCACCTCGGAAATTTCCGCACGTTTCTCTTCGAGGACCTGCTGCGTCGCGCGATACGCATGCACGGCTGGAACGTGCAGCAGGTGATGAATCTCACCGACGTCGACGACAAGATCATCAAGCGCGCGAGCGAGCGCGGGATGACGATCACGGAAGTGACAGAGCCGGTGATTGCAACGTTTCACGCCGATCGCCGTTTTCTTCGCATCGAGGATGCGGAGCTGTACCCGCGCGCCACCGAGCACATCGCTGAGATGATCTCACTGGTCGAGTCACTCGTCGAGCGCGGGCTGGCATACCAGGCGGAAGACGGGTCGGTTTATTTCGCCATCGACAAGTTCGAGGGTTACGGGCGGTTGTCCCGGCTCGATACGCGCGAGCTCAAGAGCGGCGCACGCGTTGCGCAGGATGATTACTCGAAGGAGAATGCGCAGGACTTCGCGCTCTGGAAGGCGGCAAAGGATGAAGACGAGAAGACCGAAGCGTCATGGAACTCTCCATGGGGCAGGGGACGCCCGGGGTGGCATCTCGAGTGCTCGGCAATGGCGATGCGCTATCTCGGGACTACGATGGATATCCATTGCGGGGGCGTCGACCTCGTTTTCCCGCATCATGAGGACGAGATCGCCCAGTCAGAGGGTGCGACGGGAGAGACGTTCTCGCGCTTCTGGTGCCACGGAGAGTTTCTGCTGACCGACGGAAGCAAGATGGCGAAGAGAGTGGGGAACGTCGCGACTGTAGCGGACCTGCGGGAGCAGGGAGTTTCGGCTGCAGCATTCAGGGCCTTCGTTTTCTCGACGCACTACCGGAAGCAGCTGAATCTTTCTTCGGAGGCGCTCGAATCGGCGATCGAGGGAGTTCGGCGTGTCGGTGATTTCGCCGAGCGCCTCGCCAGCGCACTTGGGGGCACTCCCGCGCTTGCCGCAGCGGCTGCGGAGCTAGAGCGGGAGGCTTCGGAGGCACTTGCGGACGATCTCAATGCCCCGCTCGCGATGGGTGCTCTTTTCACTTTCATCCGTGCCGCGAACGCGGAGCTGAGCCGTGGCGGAGACGACACCGTTGCGCTCGACGCTGCGCGGGCGGCGTTCTCGAGGGTGATCAAGGTGCTCGACATAGTGCCGGATGTGGCATCCGGGGGCGATGCGGGTGAGATCGAGTCGCTCCTAGCGGAGCGGAGAGCGGCAAGGGAAAAGCGTGACTTTACCCGCTCAGACGCGATTCGAGACATGCTTGGGGAGCGGGGCATCGAGATCAAGGACGGTCCGGCCGGGACAACCTGGAAGAAGGTTCGCTGAGGCCCTGAATCGGCCTCCTTGCTGGGTGAACATTGCCCCGCTATGATTTGCTTCCCCCGCGGACGCTCGCGGAGTGTTGTGTGCAGGACGTCCCCCTCTCATGAATGGAGTCTCGATGCGCATTACCGCCCTGATTGGATGCGTGGTGATTTTCGCAGGATGTACGGCGAAGGAGGAAGCGCCGGCTGACACCGCCGCGGTTGTGGCGATGGAAGCGCCGGCTGGCCCGTCGCTCGCAAGTTTCGCCGGTGTGTGGAACGTGAACGTCATGCCCGAGGGCCGCGACACGGTTGTCACGACCTACGTCCTCAACACGACTGACACGACGGCCTGGGCATTTGCTTTCCCGAACCGGCCGCCGATCCAGATGCGGGTCACCGGCCGGAGTGGTGACAGCCTCATGACTGAGGCGGGTCCGTTCGAGAGCAGCCTGCGGCCTGGTACTCAGGTTTCCACCAGTTCTGTCGCCTGGATACAGGATGGAAAGCTCATGGCCAGGACAACCGCGCGGTATCCGACCACCGGCGCCGACTCGGTCGCCGCATTAATGGCTGTAGGAACGCGGCAGTAGCGCGAAGCCGCTTGCGCCGGATCTCTTCGGGGGCCGGTGTTGCGACAAAAATTCACCGGAGCGCGCGGCGTCCAGCGTGCTCCGGTTTTTGCGTCAGGTCGTGTTGACTGCGCTGCCGCAAGTCCGCTATTATTCTAGGCTTGCGAAGAATTCGCTGTTTGCTGACGTAGCTCAATTGGCGGAGCAGCTGATTTGTAATCAGCAGGTTGCGAGTTCGATTCTCGCCGTCAGCTCTGCCTGGAACAGGTGTGTGTCTTGCTCCGGTTTTCAAGCGGCTTGTTCAAACGGATTTGGGTGGGGTACCCAAGTGGCCAACGGGAGCAGACTGTAAATCTGCCGGCTTACGCCTTCGAAGGTTCGAATCCTTCCCCCACCATTGGGAGAGGCGCGAAGGTTGCGCACGCAGGGGGCGCATGAGAGAGCAACAGATTCAAAATTGCGGGAGTAGCTCAGTTGGTAGAGCACTAGCCTTCCAAGCTTGTGGTCGCGGGTTCGAGTCCCGTCTCCCGCTTATTAGCGATTAGCTATCAGCGGTTCGCTGTTGGGAGTTCGGAAGTGTGCGGTTCGCAGTAATTTGTCGCAGTGATTTGTCGTTGCTCGCGTAGCTCAGTCGGTAGAGCACACCCTTGGTAAGGGTGAGGTCATCGGTTCAATCCCGATCGCGAGCTCTTGGAAAAGAGGGCAAAGAGGGCGCAGAGGCCCTTCGGGCATGCAGGAGTGCGCAGAGAAGTACACGCAGAGGCGCAGAGGCGTAAAGAAGGACCTCAGGAACAACTCGTACTTTTAGAGGAATACGGAATGGGCAAAGCGAAATTCGAGCGGACGAAGCCGCACGTAAACGTTGGAACGATCGGCCACGTTGATCACGGAAAGACGACCCTGACGGCTGCGATAACCTCGATCCAGGCGAAGAAGGGACTCGCCCAGACGGTCGCGTTCGACCAGATCGACAAGGCTCCTGAAGAGAAGGCTCGCGGCATTACGATCGCGACTGCTCACGTGGAGTACGAGTCGGTGAAGCGCCACTACGCTCACGTCGACTGCCCAGGCCACGCCGATTATGTGAAGAACATGATCACCGGCGCCGCGCAGATGGACGGCGCG
>JBBQZF010000307.1:0-2993 GCA_038208015.1 Gemmatimonadales bacterium | reverse complement strand
GATGATGGAGACAATCCTCAATCTCGGGCTCAACGACCGCGCCGCGATCGGGCTTGCGAAGCTCAGCAACAACCCCCGGTTCGCGTACGATTCGTACCGGCGCTTCATCCAGATGTACTCGGACGTCGTGCTCGGCGTCCCGATCGCCGACTTCGAGCACCTTCTTAAGGCGCGGCGGCTGACGACCGGGGCGAAGAGCGATGCGGAGCTGAGCGAGGACGTCCTCAGAAATCTCGTCGAGGAGTACAAGTCACTCGTTCGCAACTCGACAGGCGCGGAGTTCCCCGTGAATCCGGTTGTCCAGCTGTGGGGAGCGATCGAGGCCGTCTGGAAATCGTGGACGCTCAAGAAAGCGCGTGACTATCGCAGAGTGAACGGAATCCATGATGACATGGGCACCGCCGTGAACGTCCAGGCGATGGTGTTCGGCAATCTTGGCGACGACTCGGGCACCGGTGTCGCGTTCACGCGCGATCCGTCCACCGGCGAGAAGAAGTTCTACGGCGAGTTTCTTGTGAACGCGCAGGGCGAGGATGTCGTTGCCGGGATCCGTACGCCGCTGCCCATCGATGAGATGGCCGAGCGGCTGCCGGGTGCCTACAAGGAGCTTCTCGAAACCCAGGACCGGCTCGAGCGCCACTACACCGACATGCAGGATCTCGAGTTCACAGTCGAGCGCGGCAAGCTGTTCCTTCTGCAGACGAGAACCGGCAAACGCACTGCCGCGGCGGCTGTGCGAATCGCTGGTGACATGGTGAAGGAAGGCCTCATCGACACGACGGAAGCGGTAAAGCGCGTTCCCGCGGCTGATCTCGACCAGCTTCTGCACCCGGTAATTGACCCGTCGGTGAGAGCCGAGCCGTTGTGTGTGGGGTTGCCGGCGAGTCCGGGTGCGGCAAGCGGGATCGCGGTGTTCGATCCCGATAGCGCGGAGGAGCGGCATGCCGCTGGAACTGCGGTGATCCTCGTGCGCGACGAGACTACTCCGGAGGATTTCCACGGCATTGTCGCCGCCCGGGCGGTGCTCACGGCGCGTGGTGGCATGACGAGCCACGCCGCGGTCGTCGCTCGCGGAATGGGGAAATGCGCGGTCGTGGGATGCAAGGACATCGATGTTGATCTCGAGCACCGCAAATTCACCGTTGATGGAACAGTTGTCGGTGAAGGTGACTGGCTCACGCTCGACGGAGCCACAGGCCGCGTCTTCGCCGGCAATCTTCCCACGATTCCGAGTGAAGTAGTGCAGGTGACAAGCGGTACCCTGTCGCCCTCGGCCGCACCTGTCTATCGCTCGTACCGCGAGTTGCTCGGCTGGGCTGATGAACTGCGCCGCCTCAAGGTGCGCGCGAACGCGGACACGCCACACGATGCCCGCATCGCGCGGAACTTCGGCGCTGAAGGGATCGGGCTCTGCCGCACCGAGCACATGTTCTTCGAGGGTGACCGGATCACCGCGATGCGCGAAATGATAGTCGCCCGCGACGAAGCCGGCCGGCGCCGGGCGCTTGCGCGCCTGCTGCCGATGCAGCGAGCCGATTTCGAGGGAATCTTCGAGGCGATGGACGGCCTGCCTGTCACGATCAGGCTGCTCGATCCCCCGCTCCATGAGTTCCTCCCTCACGGCGGCGAGGAGAGCAAGCTGCTCGCGCGGACGCTTGGCCTCCAGCGACAGGATCTTGCCCGCATCATTGAGGGTCTTCGCGAAACGAATCCGATGCTTGGCCATCGCGGGTGCCGGCTCGGTATCACGTTCCCCGAGATAACCGAGATGCAGGGCCGGGCGATCTTCGAGGCAGCGGTGAAGGCGATGCGCCGCGGAATCGACGTGAGGCCGGAGATAATGGTACCGCTGGTCTCGAACGTGACGGAGTTCGACAACCAGCGCGCGATTCTCGAGGAGACTGCGCGGCAGGTGCTCGGAGCGATGGGCGAGAAAGTCGACTATCTCATCGGCACGATGATCGAGCTGCCCCGCGCCGCGCTCACCGCCGACGAGATAGCGAAGAGCGCGGAGTTCTTCTCATTCGGGACGAACGATCTCACGCAGACGACGTATGGCCTGAGTCGTGATGATGCAGGAAGGTTCCTCCCGTCGTATGTCGAGCAGGGGATTTTCACTGACGATCCATTCCAGGTGCTCGATGCCCGTGGCGTTGGCCGGTTGATAAGGATCGCCGTCGAGGAGGGCAGAAAGGTCAGGCCCGACCTCAAGATCGGAATCTGTGGCGAGCACGGAGGAGAGCCGAAGTCGGTGGCTCTCTGCCATGCGATGGGGCTCGACTACGTCTCATGCTCTCCATTCCGTGTCCCGATCGCGCGGCTCGCCGCCGCGCATGCTGCGCTCGCCGGCGCGTAGCCGCGCGGCATGAATCAGCACTGGGCCCGGGCGCTCAGGTGGGCGCTCACCGCGGTGATCGTGGTGTTTCTCGTAATCTTTGCGAGAACCGTTGACTGGGCTTCCGCGTGGACTTCGATGCGCGCAGCATCTCTGCCTCTCCTCATGGCTGCCGTGATTGCCAACTTCATCTCGATAGCGATAAAGGGCATCCGGTGGTGGCTATTCCTCAAGCCTGCAGGGTCGCCATCGCTCGGTCTCGCAACGCGGGCTACTCTCGCAGGGGGCGGCCTCAACAACATTCTCGTCGCGAATGGCGGCGATGCCGCGCGGGTCGTGTTCGTATCGCGCGCGACCGGCATTCCGAGTGCGCGGGTGCTCGCATCCCTGGCGCTCGAGCGGTTGTTCGATCCGGTTGGCTTCATGATTCTTCTCGTTATCGGAGCGATAGTCTATCCGCTTCCTCAATCGCTCGAGAAGTGGAGTATCCCTGCCCAGCTCGCGCTGGTGGCAGTGCTGGCCGCGCTCGCGTGGTTCGTGTACTCATCGCGCGACTCGACCGACGCAGGGCCTGGCTCCGGATCAGAGGCCTTCGAGGAGCGCGGATTCCTGCGACGGGCCAGGAGCTACGTCGCGGGATTTGCCTCGAGCACGCGGT
>JBBQZF010000306.1:0-3045 GCA_038208015.1 Gemmatimonadales bacterium | reverse complement strand
TGACGATCGCCGCGCCGTCGACGAACCAGCCGATTACACCCATGTCGGCCCACGAAAGCGTAGGGTAGTTGAAGATGCTCGAGTACTTCGCCTTGCCCGTCAAAAGCTGGTCGACTAGCTCGGCCCGATCGACTCCGAGGGTCTCCGTGCCGCAATAGATGTAGAGCCCGTGGCCCGCCTCATCCTGGACCTTCGCGAGCAGGACCATCTTGCGCTTGAGGCTCGGCGCACGGGTTATCCAGTTTCCCTCGGGCAGCATCCCGACTATCTCGGAATGCGCGTGCTGCGACATCATCCTGATGAGCTGGGTGCGGTACCTGTCGGGCATCCAGTCTTTCGGCTCTATTGTGTCGCCGCCGGCGATGCGCGCCTCGAATGCGGCGTTGAGGCGCTCGAGCTCGGGGTCATGCGTTGTCTGTTCCATCAGTCCGTCCCTTTAGACGTGCGATTCCACCCGGGAAAGTTAGCAACTGACCTGCCACCCTGCGCCTGAATCGTGCAACTTTGCCCCATGCCTTCAACTGCCGACAGGGACGCCGGGAGCGTCCGGAGCGACGTTTCGAAGGGTGTCGCGATCATCACGTTCACCCATCCCAAGAGCAACTCGCTTCCCGGGAGGCTCCTCGCCGAGCTCGCCCGGTCGGTGACGGAGGCCGGCGAGAATCCGGATGCCCGTGTGATTCTACTCCGCAGTGAAGGCGAGGGTGCGTTCTGCGCGGGCGCGTCGTTCGCCGAGCTCCAGGCCATCTCCGATGCGGAGAGCGGCAAGCGGTTCTTCATGGGGTTCGTGAACCTCATCCTGGCGATGATCCGCGCGCCGAAGTTCGTCGTGACGCGCGTCCACGGGAAGGCGGTCGGGGGCGGTGTTGGAATTGTCAGTGCGTCGGACTACGCGATCGCGAGCTCGGCTGCTTCGCTGAAGCTCAGCGAGCTGGCGGTTGGGCTTGGCCCTTTCATCGTGGGGTTGCCCATCCAGAAGAAGGTCGGGATGGGGGCGTTCGCCGCGATGTCAGTTGACGCGGACTGGAGGGATGCGGCGTGGGGATATTCGCACGGTTTGTATGCCGAGGTGCATCCTGATAACGCTGCTCTGGATGCGGCGGTCGATCGGCGGGTCGAGGCTCTTGCCGCGAGCAATCCGGAGGCAATGGCGGCGCTGAAGAAGGTTTTCTGGGAGGGAACCGATAACTGGGAAACCGAGCTCTCGCAGCGCGCCGGGATGAGCGGGACGCTGGTGCTCTCGGGATTTACCTCTCGTGCGGTCGGACGAACCGGTGCCGGCAAAGCCAGGTAGGGGTCGCAGGTGGGGCTCAGGTCATTAGTAGACCGGAAGTCCCTATAGGTTGTCGGCCTGATTCTCCTGAGTCGTTACGGACGCGTTTCGGTAGTCAAGTTCGAATGATTCCGCGATTGCCGGATTCTCAAGAAGCAATTTCGCTCCCGCCGTCTCTTCGATTCTGAAGTCCTGAGTCAGCGCGCGAACGTTCAGTGGATCCAGATGGAAGGCGCCATATGGCCCCCTACCCGTCAGAGGATCCTGATGTCCTGGAAGACTTCCTCCGCAGGAAGATCCTCTTTCCCCTTTATCTGTTCGAGAATGCGATTCACATGGGACAGCCTGTCAGCGCGGAGGGAGTCGTTGCGGGCGGCGATCTGCTCAGGCATGGGAGCAGGCGTTGCTGCGGGCGTCTGCGCCGCCGCCGCATGCGCCCACATTAGAAACCCGATTGACATCGACATAGCAGTCTTCATTTAGATCTCCGTTTAAAAAGGAGTTGTCCCGGTCCGCAGTAGTCGCAGTCCGGGTCCGCAGTACGTCCGCAGTCCGCAGTCCGCAGTCAGTCCCCGACTGCGATTCGACCGGACGCCTGCTAGATGTGGCAGCTGCTCAGCCCGCGCTTCTCCAGATACTGCTGGTGATAATCCTCCGCTTCGAAGAACGGGCTTGCGGGCGTGATCTCGGTGACGATCGGGGTCTTGTACTTCCCGCTGTTGTCGCGCTCCTCCTTCGATGCGAGCGCGGCCTCTTTCTGCTCCTCATCGTGGTAGAAGATCGCCGACCTGTACTGAGTCCCGACATCGGGGCCCTGGCGGTTCAGCGTCGTCGGGTTGTGGTTGTCCCAGAACACCGTCAGCAGGTCATCGTACGTCAGCCGGTCAGGATCGTACGCAACCTCGACCACCTCCGCGTGCCCTGTCTGGCCGCTGCACACGTCGCGGTATGTCGGATTATCCATCGTTCCGCCGAGGTATCCGACGCGGGTGGAGATTACTCCGGGGATCTGTCGGTAGGCGGCCTCGACTCCCCAGAAACAGCCTGCACCGAATGTCGCTTTCTTTTCCATTTTAGTCTTCCTTCGAATCGTTCATGAATTGCGCGAGGAGATGGTGAAAGTGATGAGTTCCGACTTCGCGCCGGGCGGAGAAGCGTCCCCTGTCGTAGAGTCGCGAGCTCACGCCGCGCTGGACCGATTCGACAACTTCCTCGTCTTCCATCTCGACTTTGTGGAGATCAGCGCCCACGCCCTGCTCCCTCAGTGACTCGTTCCATACGTACGATATGAAGGATACCCGGGTGCGCGCCGGACCGAGAGGGCTGACCACGTTCATCGACAGCCCCCACGGGTAGAAATTCAGCATGATGTTCGGGAAGAGCCAGAAATAGAACGCCGCCACGCGCTTGCCGAAGTCGGGATGACTTTCGGGCAGGTCGAACACCGGCTGGCTGGGTTTCGCAATTCCCATCTGCAGCGACGAGTGGCTGAACAACTCGGTGTAGTACGAGTTGTAGTCAAGCTGCTCGGAGAGACCCGCGTGAACGTACGGGATGTGGAACTCCTCGAGATAATTGTCACAGTAGAGCGCCCAGTTGGCGCCGATCAGGTAGTCGCGCGACGTTTTCTGGTCCCGCCTGAATTCGTCGAGCGGCATCCACGAGACCCGGTCATCGACCGGCTTGATCCAGTCGTCGAAGGGAACCGCCGGATCGAGTGACGTGAAAAGGAGCGGCCCCCACTTCCGGAGTGGCAGTCGCGGCAGGCAATC
>JBBQZF010000305.1:0-3046 GCA_038208015.1 Gemmatimonadales bacterium | reverse complement strand
CACGACGGCTCGCTATGGAACCGGTGCGCCTCACACCCCGATCACCGGTGCTGCGCAGGCGGGTGCCGGCCGGCTTCAGCCGGTTTACGGCGCGCTGATGAGTGAGAGACTGCCGTCGTATGCGCGGCTCGACGGGCGCGTGATGAGGTACGTGCGCACGCGATCGTTCCTGCTGACGACATTTGCGGAGATACTGAACGTCACTGGGCGGAGGAACGTTGCGTCGTTCGCGTATGATTCGACGTACACCCGGCGCGAGGCGGTGAACTCGTTCTTTTCGCAGCGGACGCTGGTGGTCGGCGGTGAGCTGATGTTGAGGTAAGGCGGAGACTTGGATTTCTGCTTAGCCTTGAGCAGCGCGGGGATCGACCTTGCCTACGTTGATTGGCCAGTCAGCTAGTGCCAAAACCTCCGCCACCGCCCGGATGGCGGTTGCAACACGCTCGTCACCGTCGCCGCCGATGGTTCGATACCGACGATTTGTGCGCATAAGTTCGCGCTCGAGCATTGCGAAATGTTCGATCCTTCTGTCTTCGAGAACGCGCGTACCGTCGTTCGTCCATGCTACATCCGGCTTCAGGAGCAGGTACAAGTCATATTTACGTGCTTCGGCAGCCTCTCTTAGCGCGGCACGACATTCGCCGAGAATGAGCTCGCTCCACGTGCATGTCGTGTGGAGTTCCGTGTCGCAAATCAGGAATCCATCCGCTCCGCCAGCGGCCGCATCTTCTGCACCTGCCTGACCGCGTGCGATTGCCTCGAAGTCGGCGTGATTAAACGTCCTTGGGTCCAGGCCCTCGCTGTATAGGCGCCCAAACTCCGGTACCCAGGGAACAGCGAACTCGCTTGCCAGCCGCCGCGCAAGCGTGGTTTTACCCGCTGATTCGGGACCTACTATCGCTATTCTGTGCGTGAAATACGCCCTCATCGGCGGCGACAAAAATCGCCAATTCGATTGAGGGTCGCGCCTTATTGCCGACCCGCTGACAGGAAATTCGGTGCGATCGATGTCGACGCAATCGTGACGAGCCCCGATGCGAAGCGCGAGCTCCTCGCCGTAGCTCTCAGAGGTGAACACCACGTCTATGTGACCTGCGTGCCTGGCAATGAGGTCGGTCCAGATATCCCAGAATTGAGGATGATCTTCTGGAGCCTGCGGAACTTCTTCCTCGACATGCACCACCTTGCAGTCGGAATGCGCCTGCTTGACCCATTCGAACCGGAGCCGCCCGTCGATAGGCTCCACTGAAATACTGCAAACCAATACGACAAGCTCGTCGACGCGGGAGCGCGCGACTCGTATCAAATGAGCATGACCGGCGTGATATGGAAGAAACTTCCCTAATACAAGACCGCGCACTCTCGCCATCCCGGGATGCAGCTAGCGATCGACGGCGAATGTGTCACGGAATGGCCCTAGAAACCGCCGGTCCGGTGACCAGTCTGCGATCGCGAAGATGACGTCGGCGAACGCCCCATCGAACTCGACTCCCAGCGCACTCCGGAAGTCGGCGGCGGTCTGCTCAGTGTCGTTCCCGAACGCGCCGCATCCCCAGGCGCCGAGTATCAGCGTCTCGTATTCGTGGGCACGGGCGATCTCGAGGACTCTGTGAATCCGGGCCCGGAGGAGAGTTGCCGATTTCGGTTGACCGACACGAGCGGCTACTGGAGCCGCGCATGTGATGAAGTCGAGAAGCCAGTAGTCGGCGAGTGTCTGTCCATCGTCGGTCCTGAAGACCGGCACCTTCGGTGAAAGAATCGACCAGTCCGTCGAATCTGGCTCGGGTCGGCGGTGATGTGCTTCGTACATCGGGTCGCCGAGCAGTGTCGCGAACAGCGCGCTCGAGCGGCAGAGGTTTTCTTCCTGGGCGCGTGCGCCGCTGAGGAAACCGCCGCCCGGATGAATGCCATTGGCGAAATTGAGGGCGAGAGGCCGCAGTCCCTCGTCGATGAGCCGCCGCGCGGCACCGAGGGTAGTCTCGTTAGTAACTTGGACTCTGGTTTGGTCGTGCGATGCCCGCATCGGCGGAGGAATGACCTCCTCGGCTGGAATACTCCGCTTTGCAAGGCGAGCGAATTCGACCGCCGCACTCCAGTCTGCTCGGTGTCCGGACTCGGTCGTGTAATAGCCTCGCCGGCCAGCATCAACTGCCGTGGCACCGAGGGATACTGCTCGGGACCGATCGATGTCCAGCTCTCCCCTGCGTGCGGTGGCCATCTCGTCGGAGTCGAGGCATGGTAGGCTTACCAGTCGTGTCATGCAGAATCCCTGCCCAGCAGCTCGAGAGTTCGAGCATCGGGTTCACCACCATAGCACTTGTCGAGAAGCCGATGGAAGACGGAATCGGGCGGAGACACCTGCGCGAAGAGGGTAGCAGAGGATCGCAGCTTGAGGTCGTCCGGGGAACCGAATATCTCGGTCGCTGATTTGCCCCTAACGGCCAGAGCAGCCTCGGCGCATTCGGTCAGGCGCGCACCAAGGATCGGATGAGTCAGGTAGGAGTTCGCTTCATCGAGACTCCCGATCGCGTATCGGACGGCCATATGGCTGGCGCCGAGTCCTGCCAGCTGAGGGAAGATGAACCACATCCAATGTGTTCTCTTCCGGCCGGACCGAATCTCGTTTAGAGCCTCGTAATAGGTTGATTCCTGAGCTTCCAGAAATCGTTTCAAGTCGTATCGATCGGCTCCCGCCAGCACATCGTCGATCATTTTTGCCACACTGCATAGCCACGGGCGCGTAATCGCCTTGCAATCTCTTTCTCCATCTCTACTGCCTCAGCGTACGGTATTGGGGCACGGCCGGTTCAATCTCGATTACGTAGACGTTATGAGGCATTTCGCTTCCGAGTTGCAGCGGCCTTCTTGGCTGCGACGCGGCGTTTCTTCGTTATTGCTGCTTTTTTGCCTGCAGATCGCCGCTTCTTGGTGAGGGCGGCTTTTTTGCCTGCCAACCGCCGCTTACGTGTGGTTGCCGCCTTCTTCCCGGCGGCCCGCCGCTTACGAGTGAGAGCGGCCTTTTTCCCCGGTGTAGTCATCGTGTCAC
>JBBQZF010000304.1:0-3046 GCA_038208015.1 Gemmatimonadales bacterium | reverse complement strand
CAACAGGTGGATCATCTTCGCGAAGCCGGTCTCGATACGCCGGCGTGCCTCCGCACGGCCGAGCTTGTGCGGGATGCTGAGAGTTATGGGCATGTTCCCGAGCTTGCCGCGAAGCCGAATTGCGTGCAAGCCAATGGCCGCTGACGCAGAGTGCCGTACCGTCAAATCTGAATTCGTTGAGCACCGCGAGCTCAAGTCAGGGGTTGATTCAGCAGCGTGGATCGGCTCGGCGGCTGTCTCACGGGCATCTGGAACACTGACCGGGACGTTCCGAGAGCGAAGTGCTCGACTTGTCAGGCTATTAAAGGGCAGATCGCGTACAGGGAAGGTCCAACGGCGAGGCCATCGATCTGTGAACCCGCCTCGCGCCCCCGACCGAGATCGCGCGAATAAACGCGCCGCTCGCCACGAGCCGGGCCGCGGTGCCCGACAGCATCTCGCAGCGTTCGGCCAGCATGCACTACGGTACTCCGTTGTCGTACCCTATATGGCGGCGAGCGTCCGCCCGTCAAACGGTTGTGGGAGGCGGCCGTTCACCGCAAAGCACGTTCACGGGATTGCGTGGCTGGGCAAGTGAATACGGTTTGCACCGCTCTGACGGCGACTCGATCCTGCGCCTGGCGCGCGATTCGAAGTGGAATCTATCCCTAATGCGTTGTAAATGCCCGCGTTGCTCCCGGCCACCTCAACCTTTACAGTCGGCATTCCCAGCACTGGACATAAATGCCCGTTCTTGTAGGCGTTTTCTGCCGGTGCTGTGATGTGGTCACCCTCCATGATTGCCCCGGGACGCTTGAAGAACATGACTAAAGAACGCTTTACGTCGTCCCGGAAGTGGCTCGCGCGCGCCGAGCGGGTCATTCCGGGCGCTCATCACCTGTCCGGGCGGGTGCTCACGAACCCTGAGCGCTCCCCGACGTACATCGAGCGCGGCCGGGGCTGCCGGATCACGGACGTCGACGGGCACGAGTACATCGACTTCGTGATGGCCTTTGGGGCGGTGCTGCTCGGCTACGCGGATCCGGAGGTCGATGCAGCCGCATGTAAAGAGCTCACGCAGGGGCCGCTGCTCTCCATGAATCGGCCGCAGCACGTGCTCTTCGCCGAGGCTTTGGTCGAGCGCTTCGCCAACGCCGACATGGCCGTGCTGCTGAAAACAGGAAGCGAAGCGACGACGGCCGCGCTCCGAATCGCGCGGCGCGACACCGGCCGCCGGCGTATCGCGCGTGCCGGGTATCACGGGTGGCACGACTGGTGTTTGCCGCTCGACCCTTCAGTTCCGGCCGGCCTCGACGCGCAGGTTCTCGAGTACGACAGCAACGATCCGCACTCGCTCGAGGCGCTGTTCGGCGCGTACCCGGGCGAGATCGCGGCTGTGATCCTTGCGCCAGAGATGCTGTTGCCGCCGACGCGGGAGGTTTTTCAAGTCATTCAGGACCTGACCCACCGCCATGGGGCGCTCTTTGCCCTCGACGAGGTCAAGACCGCGTTTCGCACGGCGCCGGGATCGGTACAGGCCCGCTTCGGGCTTGAGCCCGACCTCACCACCGTCAGCAAGGCACTGGGCAACGGCTGGCCCGTGGCGTCGGTGGTAGGACGGCGCGACGTCATGAGCAGCGCCGCAGGGCTGCACCTCTCGGCAACCTACCACGGTGACACCGCGGCGATGGCAGCCGCGCTTACCACGCTGCGGATCGTCGAAGAACGCAATGTCGCCGACCATGTTTGGGCGCTCGGCCAGCGGCTCATCGACGGGCTGAACGCCATTGCGCGTGACCTCGACGTGCCCGCAATGAGCTACGGCGAGCCCTTTCCGCCGATGCCCTTCCTGCGATTCGACCATCCGCACCCCGCAACGAACGACGCGCTGCGGACCGCGTTCCACGAAGCGATGCTCGAGCTCGGCGTTCTTCTGCACCCTCGTCACATGTGGTTCATCAGCTACGCCCACCAGGCGTCCGACATCGACACCACGCTCGAGCACGCGCGCAGTGCGATGAAGGTCGCGCGCGAGCAGTGCGGGGCGACCTTAACCGGGCACATATGACCGTGCCGGCTGCCGACATCCAGCGCATCGTTGACCGCTACCTGCGATCCGAGGCCTCCGCGTCGATGGTGGTGATGGAGCTCGTCCAGCGCACCGAGGATACGGCGGCGCTCGCCCGCGCCCTCCCCACGCTGGCCGGCGAACCGGCACGGCTCCGCGAGCTCGCGCGGCACCTCGCCGAGAACGAGGACGGTTGCCGCACCATCGTCAGGATGATCCGCCAACGTCTCGATTCCCCGGAGCTTGCTGAAAACGCGGAAGACGGGATCGAGAGATGCCGAAAGCTTTTCGATGCCTCCGTGGCGCACAGCGAGGAATCGAGCGTGGCCCTTTACTCTCTGGGAAACCCGCAGCTCCTCGCCGCCGCCACAGACGAGGTGATCGGCGTGTTGGAAGATTGGGAGGTGCTCGGAGTGCGTCGCGATGCCCTGGAGATCGGGTGCGGCATTGGACGCCTGATGGTGCCCTTGTGCTCACGCCTGCGCTCCGTGGTCGGATCGGATGTCTCGGCGGGGATGATCTCGGCGGCCCGGCGTCGGTTGGAAGGCTTTTCGAATGCGAGCGTGCAGATGACGACGGGCCAGGATCTCGCGGAGTTCGGTTCTGGGTCGGTGGACCTCGTCTACAGCGTCGACACGTTCCCCTACCTGGTGCTTTCCGGGCACGCGCTGGTCGAGCGCCACTTTCGGGAGATCCGGCGTGTGCTCCGGCCCGGGGGCGACTTCGTCCTCTTCAACTACGCTTACGGACGGTCCCGCGAGGACGCCAATGGCGAGGTGCTCGCGCTCGCGCAGGGCGCGGAACTGCAGGTCATGCGCGCTGATGAATCTCCGTTCCAGCTGTGGAATGGCATCGGCTGGCTGATGAGGCGGGGATAGAGAAGGTGAGGATTCTTTACCTGTCGCCAGGCTTTCCTCCGAATTCCCACCTGTTCTGCGTCGCCGCGCACGCCCGCGGCGCAAGCGTCCTTGCCGTAGGTGATATGCCGGAGAGCGACCT
>JBBQZF010000303.1:0-3052 GCA_038208015.1 Gemmatimonadales bacterium | reverse complement strand
AAGGTGTCCGAGCGGATGTCGTTCGCTCCGGGAGTGGGCCTGGCTGGTCGTGTCTGGGAATCGGGGGAGGCGGTCTGGATCGTCGATATTCGGCAGGATCCGAATTTCCCACGGGCGGAGCAGTGCCCGAACCTCGGACTGACGAGTGCCTTCGGGTTTCCGATCCGGATTCGGCGGCAGACGGTTGCGGTGCTCGAGTTCTTCACGAATACGAGGCGGGAGCCCGATCCCCGATTGCTCGCGTTGGTCGGGAACGTCGGGGAGCAGGTCGGGCGGGTGCTGGAACGCCAGCGTGCGGAGGGCGAGCTCCGGGTCGCGAAGGATGCGGCGGAGGCTGCGAGCCAGGGCTTGGGACCCTTCTTCAGGGTTTCCCTAGACATGCTGTGCATCGCGGGAATGGATGGCTTCTTCAAACGCCTCAATCCTGCCTTCGCCCGGACGCTCGGGTATTCTGAGGACGAACTCCTCGGACGGCCTTTCCTCGAATTCGTGCACGAGGAAGATCGGGAGAAGACACTCGCCGCCGTGGCAGAGCTCGGGTCGGGTGGTATGCTGGCGAGCTTCGAGAACCGCTACCTCCATCGGGATGGCCACTACGTGTGGATCGAGTGGAATGCCGCTCCGGATCTTGAGTCGGGGTCGGTCTATGCCGCGGCCCGCGACGTGACGCAACGGAACGCGGTCGAGGAATCCCTGCGCGGGGCCAAAACGGCCGCCGAGGAGGCGAGTAAGGCGAAGAGCGAGTTTCTCGCCAACATGAGTCACGAGATTCGCACACCGATGAACGGAATCATCGGGATGACCGAGCTTCTTTTGGGAACTCCGCTGCGGAAGGAGCAACGCCAGTACCTCAACCTCGTCAGCCAATCCGCCGAATCACTGCTCACCATCATCAATGACATTCTCGATTTCTCGAAGATCGAGGCCGGGAAACTCGTTCTCGAGTCCCGCCCCTTCGCGTTGCGCGACGCCGTCGGCGACACCCTGCAATCGCTCGGTTTCCGTGCCAGTGGAAAGGGGTTGGAGCTCGCCTACCAGGTGCGACCTGAGGTGCCCGATGCCCTTATCGGTGATGTGGGACGGTTTCGCCAGGTTCTCGTCAATCTGGTCGGAAACGCACTCAAATTCACCCAGGAGGGAGAGGTATTCGTCGATGTGCGTCTTGGAGCCGAGGAGCACGACGGAGTTGCCGTGCACGTCGTCGTGTCCGATACCGGCATCGGGATTCCAGAGGAGAAGCAAGCGACGATTTTCGAGTCCTTCACGCAGGCGGAGAGCTCGACCACCCGCACCTACGGGGGAACGGGGCTGGGGTTGACCATCTCCCGCCAGCTCGTCGAGCTGATGCAGGGAAGGATGTGGCTCCAAAGCGGGATCGGAAAGGGGAGTTCCTTTCACTTCACGGTCTGCTTTGGACTGGACGGGGAACAGCCAGGACCCGAGCGGGTCGCTCAGGAAACCCTCCGGGGCGTCCGGGTGCTTGTCGTCGACGACAACGCGACCAGCCGGGGTATCCTCCGGGAGATGCTTGCCCATTGGGGACTGGACCTCCAAGTTGCAGGCGGCGGAGCCGAGGCCCTGCGGATCGTCGGCGAAGCCTCGGCGTCCGGAATTCCGTTTGCCCTCGTCGTGCTCGACATGATCATGCCCGGGATGGATGGAATCGAAGTAGCGCAGCATCTCCATGACAACCTGGAAACGGGCGCGCCCAAGATCCTCCTCCTCTCGACGGTGAGGAATCAGTTTTCCAAACGAAAGATCGCCGCGCTCGGAGTCGAGCGCATTCTTTCAAAGCCCGTGAAGCAGGCGGAGATGTTCGATGCCATTTCCGGGATTCTCGGGATCGCGATCCGCAAGGGGCGGAACGAAGACGCTCCGGGCGGTGCGAAGGCGGATGCCGTCTGTTCCATGCGCGTCCTTCTGGCCGAGGATGGTCGGGTGAATCAGTTGGTGGCGACGAAACTTCTGGAGGATCGAGGGCATACGGTTGTGGTCGCGGCGAATGGCCGCGAGGCGCTGGACTGGTTTGTCCGTGAATCGTTCGATGCCATCCTCATGGACGTGCAGATGCCCGAACTCGACGGTTACCAGGCCACGAGGGAAATCCGGAAGCACGAGGGGGCGAGCGGGGCGCACATTCCGATCATCGCGATGACAGCGAACGCGATGGCGGGGGATCGGGAAAAGTGTCTGGAGTCCGGCATGGACGACTACCTCGCGAAACCGGTGCGCGGGGGACAGCTTTTCGCGATACTCGAGCAGTTCGGGCGGGAGCCGTCGCCGGGGGAGGCGAGGGACGATGCGGACGCGGCCCGGAACGAAACGGGCGCGCTGGTTTTCGACGAGGCCGAATTCCGCCGGAATTTCCGGGAAGAAGGGCTGATGCGCGAGTTGATCGGCATCTTTGCCGACGAATCGGCGGAGTATCTGGCGAAGGCGCGGAAGGCATTCGCCGATGGGGACACGGCGGAACTGCATCGGGTCGCACACTCGGTGAAAGGCCTCGTCGGAAACTACGCCGCCGCGTCGGCCATGCGGGCGGCCACCGATCTCGACACGGCGGCCCAGAAGGGGGGCCTTGTCGAAGCCGGAGGCCTCCTGGCCGAGCTCGAACGCGAGATGGAGCGGCTCGGAGTGAGCCTGTTGCGGATGGAATTCCCGTGAGCCGCGCGACGCGCCTCGCCGTCTTCTGAAGTTCGGGACAGCGGGATGGGGGCTGCTCCCGCCTCCTGCTCGCGGACAGAAAACTTTTTGAAACCCAAGGACGAGGAGGCGGCCTATCTGCTCCGGATGCTGCGGCAGTGAACCGGGAGGGAGTTCGGCGTTCCCGGAGCGGGAAAGAAGTCGCTGCTACGCGTAGAGGGCGTCGAGCGGGGTCTCGAAATCGAGGCTGGCGAGGAGGAGGCGCCCCTCGGGAGCTCCATTTTCCTGAAGCCATCCGGTCTCGCGGTGGTAGAGCCAGACTTGATGGTTGGCGGGATTCTGATCGATCACGAGGTATTCCTCCAACGTGGGGATCTGCTGGTAAACGAAGAGCCTCTCGACGTTGTCG
>JBBQZF010000302.1:0-3058 GCA_038208015.1 Gemmatimonadales bacterium | reverse complement strand
GTCCTCAACAAGGTCACTGTCACCGCCACCCGCAGTCCGAAGACCGTTTTCCGCACCGCCAGCCCGGTCCTCGTTCTCGACAGCGCGCGAATCCGCGCGACGCTTCCTAATGGTGTTGCCGAGCTGCTGCGTGAGAGCCCGGGGATCGACATCACCGGCACCGGAACGAACCAGGGACGGCCGGTGATCAGGGGGCAGAGAGGGCAGAGAATCCTGCTGCTGGAGGATGGGGTGCGCCTCAACAACAGCCGGCGCCAGCAGGACTTCGGCGAGATTCCGGCACTCGTCGGGATAGAGGCTATCGAGCGGGTTGAAGTTGTTCGCGGCCCGGCGTCAGTGCTTTACGGTACCGATGCGATCGGGGGCGTTATCAACCTCATCACTACACAGCCGCGCTACACCGGTGGTCCGAGCCGCGTGGATGGCCGGCTCAGCTACGGGTACAGCACGAGCGACAGGCAGAAGCGGCCGTCAGGCGCGGTTACGGCGCAGGTCGGCAGGCTCGGTATTGCGGCTTCCGGATTCTACCGCGAATCCCGCGCATACAAAGCTCCCGCCGGGACCTTCGGCAATCTCACGCTGAGCGATGATACGCGCGTGATGGACACCGGCGTGCAGGATGAATCGATGCAGGTCCAGGCGGGGTATGGCCTCACCGAAAACCAGAGTATCTCGCTCCGCCTGTCGCGATACTCGGCAGACAACGCTGGATTCGGCTTTGTCGAGAACGACGCGCTCGGGACACCGAACGCTCCAAGCGTCGTGATTCGGTATCCGGACCAGACGTACGACAAGGCGCGCCTCCAGTATCGGGCGAACGCTCTCGGGCTGCCGTTCGCGGACCGGACGGAGATCACTGCCTACACGAGCGACAACGAGCGGTCGCTGACACTCGGCGTGTTCGTACCGTTCGGTCCCGGCACTCCACCAGGGGCAGGCGTCCGAGTGGACACCCGAAACTTCTCAGACATATCTACTGTGGGATTCCGCGCCGAAGCCGCGAAGGTATTCGGGCGGCAGGTGTTCACATACGGCGTCGATTTCTTCCGCGACAGGTCGAACAACACCGACTCGAGCGTGACAACGGTTTTCGGCTTCGGTCCGCCGCGGCCGCAGCTGAACGACACCGCAACAACTCCCAATGCGGAATTCAGGAGCGTCGGGGTCTTTGCGCAGAACGACGTTGCGATCACCAGCCGCCTCTCGGCAGTTGTTGGCGGCCGCTGGCAAAGCGTTGCGGCGCGAACGCGACCTACCTTGAGGATATCGACTCCTCTCACGAAGTCGAGCGACGGTACGGCCGTTGGCGCGCTGAATCTTCTCTACAGTGTCAGTGATCAGGTCAACCTCATCGCGTCGGCCGGCCGGGCCTTCAGGTCGCCCAATCTGATAGAACGATTCTTCCAGGGCGCGACCCCGGAGGGATCCGGCTATCAACTTGCGAACGCCGGCCTGAAGCCTGAGAAGAGCCTGAGCGTGGACCTGGGTGCCAAGTTCAGCACCCAGCGGGCATATGTTGAAGGCTTCGTCTTCCGCAACGAAGTGCGCGATGGAATAAGGATAGAGCCTACCGCGACGAAGGTCGGACCGTTCACGGCATACCAGAACGTCAACGTCGACAAGATCCGCGATCAGGGCGCGGAAGTGCTGGCACAGGTCGCTCTCGACAGGGGATTCGCGGTAGGTGGGAGTTATTCCCGGTTCAGCTCGAAGGACATCCTCGATCCCCTGAACCCCGTCGGTGACACGTATTCGTCGAAGGTCACGGGGACGCTCGGCTGGCGTGCTCCAACGGGACGGTTCTGGAGCGAATACGCTGTGCGCTTCAACGGCGAGCGCAAGGATGTCGCGCTTGGCACCAGTCCGGTGGGGGATGTTCTGCCGAGCTTCACGGTGCATGCCCTTCGCGGCGGGGCGAGGCTTTTCAATCTCGGGTCGATGTCGAACGATCTGACCGTTGTAGTCAACAATCTGACGAACACTCTCTACTCGGAGTTCTCGAACGCGAGCTTCTTCAGACCGGAGCCGAAGCGGTCGCTGAGCGTTGCATGGACCACAAGCTTCTGACGCGGCGATGAAGCGCGTTACCTGCCCGCGTGGATCCCGAGCTCCCGCGCGAGGTCGTGGCGCGCGGCGTCGATGACGCCGCGCGCGTGATCTCGCAGGGCGGGCACGTCCTCGATCGTCATTCCGGCGGTCTGGATCGGCTCGAGGACACGCGCCTTTGCGCGGGCGCGCCTGAATGCGAAGCTGTGCTTCGCCATGCAGTGCCTGGTTCCGGCGACTGCGATAGGAAGGATCGGCACCCCTGATTCGATCGCCAGCCTGAACGCGCCGTCCTTGAAGGGGAGCATGTCGCCGGTTGGCGACCGCGTCCCCTCGGGAAAAATCATGACGCTGACGTTTTTCGCGAGTCGATCGCGGCATCCGGCGATTGCGCTTACCACGCTCTCACGCTTGCCACGCTTGATGGGGATGTCGTTGGCCATCCGCATCATCCACCCCATGAAGGGAATTTTGAAGATCGTATCCTTTGACAGCCACTTCATCTCCCATGGGAAGTGGCTGATCAGGAAGATGTCGGCATACGACTCGTGATTCGACACGGCAACGTACGGCAGACGCGGATTCTCAGGCGGCCTGCCATCAGTCTCGAAATGCCATAGCGGGTTGAGCTTCACCTGCGCCATTGCGAGATGGCGGAAGGCCCGCCCGGCTTGATAGCGACCACGATCGAAGGCCGCCGTGGCGAGCCACACGCCGGTCACGTAGAAGATGCCGATCACCAGGACGAGGAACGTCGTGATCCAGGCTATTCCGCTGAGTATCCGCTCCATCTGCGGAAAAATAAGCTGCCCCGGGGCCGATACCTCCGGCCCCGGAGCCGTGGCGCTACTTGTACCGCGCCAGCTCGCCCGCCTTGTACCTGGCCCAGTACACGTCGAGCTCCTTCTTCACCCGGCCGTGAAGCAGATACACGCCGAGCAGGTTCGGGATTGCCATTCCGAGAATCATCAGGTCGCCGAAGTTGAGAATGTTCGTCGAAGCGATGATCGAA
>JBBQZF010000301.1:0-3069 GCA_038208015.1 Gemmatimonadales bacterium | reverse complement strand
CTCAGGAACGCGATACCGGGCCTGGCCCTGACGACGGACATCATCGTCGGATTCCCTGGTGAGTCGGACGAAGACTTCGAGGAGACACTCGGAGTGGTGAGGGCCGTCGGCTTCGATGATGCGTATACATTCAAGTTCTCGCCGCGTGACGGGACGCCGGCTACGCGTTTTCCAGACAGTGAAACGATCTCCGATGAGGTCGCAAGCGCCAGGCTGGCGGGGTTGATCGAAACAGTTCGTGGTGGTACACGCGAGCGAAATCTCGGAGCGCTGGGCCAGCGGCGCGAGGTTCTTGTCGAGAAAGAGGCGCGTCGTGGCGGGCTTCTGCAGACGCGGACGCGTGACTTCAAGACAGTGATAATTCCGGGCGATGTATCGATGATCGGCCGCTACCTCACCGTCGAGCTCACAGGCACGACAGGCTCTACCTTCACCGGTTCGATTGTTCGAGACCGGACGCAGCTTCCAATGGCGTCCGTCGCCGCAATGCCTGCGAGCGTTTAGCGGCGAACCGGTTACTACCGGCTTGAAATGGTGAGGCTTTAGTGGAAGCCGGCACGTAGGGTCAAGGCGAACTCACCAGGCCGCGTGCCACTAATTGCAACAGCATATCTCTGTTTTGCCGCGGCGCTGATTGCTGCCTTCGCGGGGCTTCCATGGCTGGCCATCGCGGTGGGGTTTCCTGCACTCGTCTGGGGCGGAATAACCGGGAACGGCCGCACCGCCGGCCTGGCGATGACCCTGCTGGCTGGCGCGCTGATCGGTGCCACGGCCCCGGAGACCAGCAATTGGCAGCGTCGGGGTTCCGCAATTAAAACAGCGTCAGACTCCGGATTCCTCGAAAGAACGCGCACCGGAGCAGCCAATTCTATTGACAGGATCTTTCGCGACGATGCGCCGATGGCTCGAGCACTCCTCATCGCCGATCAGCATCGCATTCCTCCCGAGATGAAGGACCGGTACGCGAGGGCCGGAATGATCCACATGCTTTCGATCTCCGGGCTCCACGTGGCGATCATAGCTGGATCGGTCGTGCTTCTGCTCCAGGCAGCACGTCTCCCGCGCGGCCTGGCGTCGCTGCTCGCTGTAGTTATTACCGGTGTCTATGTCGCGATGATCGGAGCGCAGCCGCCTGCAGTTCGGTCAGCTGTCATGCTCGCGGCAGTCGCTGCGTCGAAGGCCACCCAGCGACCTACTTCGCCCTGGGCCGGACTTGCACTTGGCGCATTAGTGCCGCTCGTTCAGCCGCGCGTTGTGCTCGACCTCGGGTATCAGCTGAGCGTAGTTGGTATCGCCGGATTGATTGCAAGTGGGTCGCTCAACAGGCGCCTGTTGCGAAAGCGGGTGACGGGCTGGAAACAGCACGTGAGCAGGGAGCTGCTCACTTCGGTTGTGGCAACGATTATCACCGCGCCGATTATCGCATGGTACTTCGGCCGTCTGAGTCTGATTGCACCGCTCGCAAATCTCGCGGCGGGACCTGTTGTATCGATACTTCAGCCACTGCTCTTTCTGACACTCCTGCTTGCCGGCTTCGACTCGGTCGCTCGGTTTCTCGCCGACGCTGCTCACCCGCTGCTCGCAACGTTCGACCTGATTGCGACGGCGGCAGCCAGTGTTCCCGGATCGTCAGTGGCAATCGTCCCTTCTCTGATAACCGTCGTCGCGGGCGCGGGCGCAGTGGTGGCCTTTACGGTTGCCACCGCGAGCACATACCCGGTGCGGCCGCTCATCGCCGCGGCGTCGCTTCTCTGCCTGATTACAATCTCTCCAGCGATTCCGATCCCGTACCGGGGTGGAGTGGAAATGCACGTCCTCGATGTCGGGCAGGGTGATGCCATTCTCATTCGCACCGACCGCGGCCGCTGGATTGTCTTCGACGCCGGCAGAATATGGAGGACGGGGGACGCCGGACGCAGCACAGTCATCCCGTACGTGAAGAGTCGTGGTGGTGAAGTGCGTGCGTTCGTGCTCTCGCACGCTCACTCCGACCATCTCGGTGGTGCCGTCTCCATCATGAAAGGCCTCGAGCCACGCGAGTTCTGGGATTCTGCATTTCCACAGGGAAGTGCGGCGTACGCACAGACGTTGCGCGCGGCGATGGCCGAAGGAATCGAATGGAACCGCGTGCAGGCGGGCGGCATGATGGCAGTCGACGGAGTCCGCGTTCATTTCCTCGCGCCGGATTCCGTGTGGACAGCTTCGCTGACCGACCCGAACGAAGCGAGCACGATTGCACTCGTCGAGTTCGGGTCTGCACGTTTTCTTTTGACAGGCGACGCCGAGGGAGCAGAGGAGGGCTGGCTTCTCGATCATGCGAGGAGTGAGCTCAGGGCCGACGTACTGAAGGTCGCGCACCATGGGAGCTCGACATCGAGCACCGACCGGTTTCTTGCCGCAGTGAGTCCGGCGCTGGCGGTCATATCGGTCGGAGCCGATAATCTCTACGGGCATCCGAGTGCCGATGTGCTGGCGGGCTTGAGCCGGGTTGGCGCAATGACGCTGCGCACAGATGAATCGGGCACTATCGTGATCCGTACAGATGGCAGGCGAATCACAGCTACTGCTTCCGGAGTAGAGTGGGATATTTCACGAAAGTAGGAATCGGACTGGTCGGTAGACATCTCGAGCTGCCGCGGTCCCTCTCATCGCAGTGGCCGGAACTCGACGAATTGCGATTTCGCCGGGGCGGACTGCCGTTGAGAATCGGCGGATGGCTGCTCGGTCAGGCAAGCGTCGCAGCAATAACCCTTGGCCGAACTATCTTTTTGGCCCCGACTACGCGACTCGACCCCGAGCTGCTGCTTCACGAGTTCCGGCATGTTCAACAGTTCAGGGAGCGCAAAACTTTCCCCGTCCGTTACATTTGGGAGAGTCTGCGGCGCGGATATTACGCCAACCGCTACGAAGCAGACGCGCGCACCTATGCGGCCAGCCGCCTTGCGCGATCTGCTGCCCCCGGTTCCAACGAGGATGTATAACGTGGTGAAGCATACGGCTACCTCCGTCGTCACGATCGAGCGCTACATCATCGAGCAGGAGAAGATGCACCCGGACGCCACTGGCGAA
>JBBQZF010000300.1:0-3075 GCA_038208015.1 Gemmatimonadales bacterium | reverse complement strand
CGGCTGGGATTTCCTGACCGGCTATCTGATCGAGAAATCGTTGTCGGTCGACAACCTCTTCGTCTTCGTCCTGATCTTCGGCTATTTCCGCGTTCCGCCCCGCTATCAGCATCGCATCCTCTTCTGGGGCATCGTCGGCGCGCTGATAATGCGCGCGCTGTTAATCGGCGTCGGCTCCTATCTACTCGAACAGTTCGACTGGCTCATCTACGTCTTCGGCGCCTTCCTCGTCTTCACAGGCATCCGGATGGGGACGAGCAACGACCACGACATCGATGTAGAGCACAACCCTTTGCTCAAACTCCTGCGGAGGCGCTTTCCGGTCACTGACACCTACCATGACCAGAAGTTCTTCATCAAGCAATTTGGCCGCACCTTCATCACGCCGATGTTCGTGGTGCTGGTGCTGATAGAGAGCACCGACCTGCTATTCGCGCTCGACTCGATCCCGGCCATCTTTGCCGTGACCAACGATACGTTCATCGTCTACACCTCGAACATCTTCGCGATCCTCGGCCTCCGTGCCATGTACTTCCTGCTGGCCAATATCATCACGAAGTTCCACCTGCTCCGCTACGGTCTGTCGTTGATCCTGGTCTACATCGGCATCAAGATGCTGCTGACGGTTTTCGAGATCCTTATCGATACCAAGATTTCGCTCGGCATCGTCGCCCTGGTGTTGCTCGCCTCGGTCCTGCTGTCGCTGAAGTTTCCGAAGAAGGAGGGCGACGAGCCGCTGCACTGGCCAACACACGACCTGGCCGGCCGGCCGATCCCGCCCGGCGCCGGCGCGAGCACGAGCGATCCTGTCGAGGAGCAAAGCGCCATCGATCGCACCGACATCACAGCCGATGACGGATCGAAGAGCGAGCGCGGGTAGCCGTGGGGCACAGCCGATGGTCTGCGGGTTCCCTCAGTTCGTCCTGCTCATCCGAAGACGGCGTGAGTCACCAGCGTTTACGCAAAGAACCATCCGCCATGCAGCGTATTCTACCGTTTGCATCGAAGATGTTATGGCCCAACCCAATCATTCTATTCATTCTGTTGAGTGAATCCTCCGCATGGCGGTTGGTTCGCCTATTAGACGCAGGTGATTCCCGATGGCTGTCGGTGAGAGGATCTACGGAGGGAACCCGCGGGGAAGCTTCTTCACACACCAATCGAGAATCATGATCGACCAACCGCAAACCGAGTTGCAGACCCGCATCGAAGAGCTGAGCGCTCATGCCTACGACGAGGGTGAGCGCGACGAGGCGCTCGCCCTCTTCACCGAACTGACGAAAGGATTGAACGCCGGCGCGATCCGCTCGGCCGAACCGGACGGTGCCGGCGGGTGGCGGACCAACGCGTGGGTGAAGCAGGGGATCCTTCTCGGTTTCAAGGCAGGCACGCTTGCAGATGCGTCGATCGACGGCTTCTCCTTTTTCGACAAGGGGACGCTCCCGCTCCGCCGTCTCGATCTGGCCGACAACGTCCGACTCGTCCCCGGCGGCTCGGCGATCCGCGACGGAGCGTACGTGGCGCCGGGCGTGATTTGCATGCCGCCGATGTATATCAATATCGGCGCCTACGTCGGCGCGGGAAGCCTGGTCGACTCGCATGCGCTGGTCGGGACGTGTGCGCAGATCGGAAGGAACGTCCACCTGAGCGCCGCCGCGCAGATCGGCGGTGTGCTCGAGCCGGTCGGCGCCAACCCGGTGATCATTGAAGACGATGTACTTGTCGGCGGCAACTGCGGGGTCTACGAGGGAACGATCGTGAAACGCCGCGCCGTGCTGGCCAGCGGCGTCGTGCTCACGGCGTCGTCGAGGGTCTACGATGTGGTGAACGGCGAGATCATCGCCGGAGAGGGAGGACCGCTGGTGATTCCGGAGGGCGCGGTCGTCGTCATGGGGGCGCGCTCGATCCCGGGAAGCTTCCCGGATATCCACGGCCTGTCGATCCAGACGCCGATCATCATCAAGTATCGCGACGAGCGGACAGATGCGAAGACAGCACTGGAAGAGGGGCTTCGGTAAGTCAAAATGAAGAACGCCTACTCGTGTGATGATGATCTACACGATGGCCTCGTCCTCTTCATTTTGAATGGTGAATTGAAAATTTTGATTTGATTCCTCCTCTACATCAACGACAACGACGGTGATGTCATCGTTCTGCTCGGCGTCGCCGCGGAAGGCGGCGATCTTCTGGAGGAGACGGCGGGTCGCTTTCTCCGGAGGGAGCGAGGTCGCCTCGCCGATCACGTTCTGAAGACGTGGCTCGCCGAACTCCTCGCGTCGCTCGTTCATCGCCTCGGAGACGCCGTCGCTGTAGAAGATGAATCGGTCGCCCGGCAGCAGGTCGAGCGTGATCTCCTCGATGGACGAGGCGAAGAGGCCGGTGATGCGAATTCCCAGAGGCAATCCTTGCGGCGCGAACGACTCGATCCGTCCGTCGCGGGTCCTCAGCAGCCGCGTCTGTCCCGCCCGAGCGACCGTGACCGTTCCGCGATCAAGATCGAAGAGCGCGATCGTCGCGGTGATGAAAGCCTTTCGCTCCATCACCTCGCAGAGCCGCTCGTTCAGCACTGTGAGCATGGTGCTCGGACTTCCCTGCATCGTGGCGACCATCCGCATCATGCCGTGGAGCTCTGCCATGTAGAGTGCGGCCGGCAGTCCCTTGCCGGAGACGTCGGCGATCATCGTAAGTGCACGGTTCCCCGGCAGTGGCACCACCTCGTAGTAATCGCCGCCGACCTCTTGCGCCGGATATGAGAGTGCGCTGAGAGCAAGGCCGGGAACATCCGGCATCGTCGACGGCAGAAGGCTCTGCTGAATTCGTCGCGCAGTCGCCAGCTCCTCCTCGTACCGCCGTCGCTCCGATTCCCGTTCATACAACCGCGCCGCCTCGATCCCCGAGGCTCCCTGCGAGGTGACTCCCTTGATGAAGGAGATCTGCCCGCCGCTGATGCCGCGCTTATCCGACCGTCCGCCGAGTAGGATCGCGCCGATCAGCCGATCGCCCGCGTAGAGTCCGATCGCCTTCGTGTATCCCACGTCAACGAGTGACGCCACCGACGTATCCTCCTGCGTCGTC
>JBBQZF010000299.1:0-3091 GCA_038208015.1 Gemmatimonadales bacterium | reverse complement strand
CGTGCGGATACGCACTCCCCTCATCGATCTCTCGAAGCGTGAGATAATCGAGCTCGGCTTGCGCCTCGGGGTCGATTACAGCCTTACGACCAGCTGCTACGACCCTGCCACCACGGGCGAAGCCTGCGGCCACTGCGATGCATGCCAGCTCCGGCTGAGGGGATTTGCGGAAGCCGGCTTGCGCGATCCGGCGCGTTACGTGAGCGGGTCGTGACGTACACGGTGAAGGAGATCTTCTACACGCTTCAGGGCGAGGGGGCCAACACCGGCAAGGCGGCGGTGTTCTGCCGATTCTCCGGGTGCAACCTGTGGACGGGCCGCGAAGCCGATAGAGCGACGGCTGTCTGCGGGTTCTGCGACACTGACTTCGTAGGGATCGGTCCCGATGGCGGAAGGTTTGGCTCAGCAGCACAGCTCGCGGACGCGATCGACACCGCATGGCGCGGAGCGGCGGATCAGAAGCTCGTCGTCTGCACGGGTGGCGAACCGTTGCTCCAGATCGACGATGCGCTTGTCGCGGCGATACACGATCGGGGATTCACGATGGCTGTCGAGACAAATGGAACAAGGCAGGCGCCGGGCGGGATAGACTGGATATGCGTGAGTCCCAAGGCAGGAGCTGCTCTCGTTCAGACGACTGGGAGCGAGATCAAGCTCGTCTTCCCTCAGCCCGGCGCGATGCCCGAGGATTTTGAATCGCTCGGCTTCGATAATTTCTTCCTCCAGCCAATGGACGGGCCCGACATCGCCGGGAATACGAGAGCGGCGATCGAGTACTGCCTGAAGCATCCGCGCTGGAGACTGAGCGTGCAGACACACAAGGCCCTCGGGCTCAGGTAGGCATTTGAAGACCACGCCCGCATTCCGCGCCGGTGCGATCGCGTTGATCGCGCTGTGCCTCCTTGGACTGTCGCTTTTTGCAGGGTGCGCGCAGTCGCAGCAGCAGGACACCGCCCGGCTCGAGCCAGTCATCGTCACCGTGACTCGAGGGTCGGGAACTTCGGTGCTTGGATCACCTTTCGCCCTGACAGTGGTGCGTCCCGACAGCATGCGACCGGGACTTCGTCATGCCGGGCTCGACGAGTCGCTCGCGCTTGTCCCCGGGCTTTCGACTGCGAGCCGGAACAATCCGTCTCAGGATCCGCGCCTGTCGATTCGCGGTTTCGGGGCGCGGTCCGCATTCGGTGTGCGAGGGATTCGTGTGCTCAGGGACGGCATGCCCCTGACGCTGCCGGATGGCCAGACACCGCTCGATTACCTCAGCCTTGAATCAGTCGGGCGAATCGAGATAATGCGCGGTTCAGCTTCGGCTCTTTATGGAAACTCGAGTGGCGGAATAGTCGACATACGCACGCGCGAGCCCGCCGCGGCGCCAATCGACGGAGAACTGCGTCACTGGACGGGTGGTGACACATATTCGCGCAGCGCGGTTGCCTTATCGGGCGCCGCCGGGAGCGTCGGGTGGGTGGCAGACGCGGCGCACACGCGCGGGGACGGCAGTCGTGATCATTCACGACAACGGTCGACAAGCGGCTTCGCCCGCGCGACGTACAAGGCCGGCGGCACCCAGTACGGATTCACAGTGATGGCGCTTGATAATCCGCTGTCGGAGAATCCCGGCGCGCTCACGCTCGGAGAGATGCGGGCGAATGCCGCGGCGGCCGACCCGGCGTCAGTTCGGCGAAACGCGCGCAAGGCCGTCACGCAGGTCCAGATTGGCGCGTCGGCGGAGCACGCTCTCCGCGACGGTGAGCTCGTGGTCTCAGCGTTCGGAGGTGCCCGGTCGCTCGACAATCCGCTCGCGTTCGCAGTCGTTGAGATCGGGCGCCGCTCGGGGGGCGTGAGCGCCGCGTTCCGCAGGCGGCTCGCCGGCTCCAGTCTGACGCATCGGCTGGCTGCGGGGCTCGACCTTCAGCTTCAGAACGATCTCCGCCGGAACTACGTGGCATGCGCGGACACTGTGGCTGCGACTGCCCCGACCGCGTCATGCCCGGTCGCCGGCTCCGACCGCGGGCGCGTCATCCTCGACCAGCGCGAGATGGTATCCGGAATCGGGGCATATGTCAGCGACGAGGTCGATATCACCACGCGCGTGAGCGCAACGGCGGGCATCCGCGCCGACGCCGTGAGGTTCGAAGTACGCGACAGGCTCATCTCCGCCGGCAATCCTGACGATTCGGGCAAGCGCACGCTCAGTTCGGTAAGCCCGGTCATTGGACTGCTCGCGCGCGCGACTCCCCTGGTGTCGCTTTACGCCAACATCTCATCGGCATTCGAGACTCCAACGGCGACGGAGATGGGTAACCAGCCCGATGGAAGTGCCGGCCTCAATCCGGATCTCGAGCCGCAGAGGTCTCTCACCGTCGAGGGCGGGAGCAAAGGGTTCATTGGAAGGTTCGTGAGCTACGATGTTGCGTTGTTCCGCACAGCGGTGCGGAACGAGCTGATTCCATTCGAGATTCCTGCAAGCAACGGACGGCGCTACTTCCGCAACGCGGGCACGACCCGCAGACTCGGCGCCGAGGCAGGCGTGCGTGTCGTGCGAGGTCCGCTATCGGTGATGGGTTCGTACAACATGTCGAGGTTCAGCTTCGAGGACTTCGTGTCTGGCGGGGTGGATCTCAGCGGCAACGACATTCCCGGCATTCCGCGGCATCGTGGACAGGCAGCGGCCACTCTCGCTGCAGGACCGTGGTTCGGGGTATTCGAGGGTGAGTTTGCCGGCTCCAGTTTCGCCGACGATGCGAATTCGTTTCGCGCCCCGGGTTACAGCGTATTTCACGTCCGCGGCGGAGTGGCGCCTCGAAGGGGTAATGGCCGAATTCGCCTGACCATCGGCGTGCAGAATGTGTTCGACCGAACTTATGCGCCGTCGATCGCCGTCAACGCTGCGCGGGGGCGTTACTTCGAACCCGCTCCCGGTCGTGTGTTTTCCGCCGGTGTTTCGATCGGAGCGGGTGCCGGGAGCCGATCTGAAGTCCCTATGCGATAGCCGGAAAGTTCGCTACCTCAATGCTCACGGCTCGCCCGCGGCTCCCCCATCGAGTGCCTCCAGGTACTTTATCCCGGACCCTGTATTGAACAGCACAAC
>JBBQZF010000298.1:0-3102 GCA_038208015.1 Gemmatimonadales bacterium | reverse complement strand
AAGCTCGCCTAACGTTTTGGTCTCGCGCGCGCGAAATCCTGCTTCGCCTTCAATCTCGAAAATGACCGGGATACGTACCCCCGTGGCACGCTCGATTTCGTGGTCGGAATCATGGAAGGTCTTGCCGAGGCGGCGGGCGAGCAGCCTGCCAACGGAGGTCTTACCCGCGCCCATGAGCCCGACCAGAAAAATGTTCTCGCGGCAGGCGCTGTCGGGCCCGCGTGTACTGTCGCTGCGCATCAGGCGATTCTAGCGGAATCGCCGCCGCGCGGCAGTCGGGAGGTGCGGGAAACCCGGAGCGATGGAGACGGTGCGCTACGCCGCCTTCATCGCCGGATGATTACTGACTCACCCGAAGGGTGTCTTTGAGAATGCGCGGCGTGACGAAAATGAGCAGTTCGTTGCGGTTATCGAACTTCAGCGTGTTCTTGAACAGGAAGCCCACGTAAGGCAGGTCGCCGAGCAAGGGCACCTTGTTGATCGTGGTGCGCTCGTCCTGCGTGTAGATGCCGCCGATCACGACGGTGCCGCCATTCTCGACCAGAACTTCCGTGGTGACCTGCTTGGTATCGATGCTCGGCCCGGAAATCGTCTGCTGGCCCACGCTGTCCTTATGCACGTTCAGGCTCATGATGACGTTGTCGTCGGGCGTGATCTGCGGCTTCACTTTCAGCGACAGCGTTGCCTTCTTGAACTGAACCGCGGTGGCGCCGCTGGAGGTCGCCTGCTGGTAGGGGATCTCGGTGCCCTGCTCGATCAGCGCCTCGACCTGGTCGGCAGTGATCACGCGTGGGCTCGATATGATCTTGCCTCGGCCGTCCGCCTGCAGCGCGGAGAGCTCCAGATTGAGAAAGCGCGTGCCCCTGTTGTTGAAGAGCAGGAAAGAAAAAAGTCCGGGCTGCGCTCCACCGATCGTGGGGGCGGGGAGGTTCACGCCCAGCGAGTCCGGAATGAAGCTCTGGGCATAGTCAGGCGTCTGCCCGGTCTGCACCCCGGCACTTTGCAGATTGCCGCCGAAAAGGGTGCGGGCGCCGGTACCCCCGAGCGCCTGGCCGGGGGAGCCCCCACCCTTGACCAGGGTGAGGTCGCTGAAGCCGAGACGCGCGCCCAGATTCCGACTGAACGTATCGAGCGCTTCGACGATGCGCGACTCGATCATGACCTGGCGCACTGGAATGTCGACTTTGCGTATGAGCTTACGCACCTCTTCCAGACGCGCGGGCGTGTCCTGGACGAAGATCGTGTTGGTCCGCGCGTCGATAACCGCGCTGCCGCGACGAGACAGCAGGCGCTGCTTCTCGTCGGTGAGCAGCTTGGCGAAATCCACGGCGCGCTGATAATTCAGCTGAAACGTCTCGGTGCGCGTGGGTTCAAGCTCCGCGATCTGCGCCTGGGTCTCGAGCGCGAGCTTCTCCCGCGTGGCAAGCTCGTCGCGCGGCGCGATCCACACCACGTTGCCCGTCTTGCGCATGTCCAGGCCTTTGCTCTGGAGAATGATATCGAGCGCCTGATCCCACGGCACATCGCGCAGACGCAGGGTCAGGTTGCCGCTGACCGTGTCGCTCGTGATGATGTTCAGCCCGGTAAAGTCCGCGATCACCTGGAGCACGGCCCGGACTTCGACGTTCTGGAAATTGAGCGAAAGCTTCTCGCCGACAAAGCCCGGCCTGACGAGGCGATTGGGATCTTCGACCACCGGTTTGACTTCGACTATGAAGCGGTTATCGGTCTGATAGGCCGAATGCTCCCAGTTGCCGCGCGGCTGGATCGTCAGACGGGCATTACCCGCCTGGTTTGTCGATTCGACAAATTGCACGGGAGTGCCGAAGTCGGTCACGTCCATGCGGCGCTCGAGATTGCGTGGCAGAGTCGTATTCGCGAAGTCGACGACGATGTTGCGACCTTGTGTCCGCACGCTGATCCCCACCTGAGCATCGGAGAGGTCGACGACGATGCGACCCTCGCCGGCGGCGCCGCGGCGAAAGTCGATATCCCGCAGAGCGTGCCGGGTATCTCCGGGGCGTTGTTCGGCGAAATGCTGCGTGATGCCCGACGCTGCTGTCGCGGCAGTCTTGTCTCCCGATCCGGCCAGGGTGATCAGAATCGTGCGGCCGTCGATCTGGGTGTCGTAGGTCACCGGCCGCCCGAGTTCCAGCACCATCCGGGTGCGATCGCCGGCCTGAACGACGTTCACGCGCCTGAGGTCGCCCTCGGCCACGTCCTGCGTGTTGCGGCCCATCGCATTGGTGGTATTCGGAAAGTCGAGGGCGATACGCGGGGGATTGTTGACCGTGAAGCCGGCCGGGGGGTTCGCAGGCGGATCCTTCATCGTCACGCGCACGAGGATGCGGCCGCCCGACTGGGCGGAGACGTTCACCGACTGAATGCTGTTGGTCTGAGCCTGTGCCTGGCCGAAGACCAGCAACAGCGAGAAAGCTGCGAGCGCGTAGAGCATGCGAGCGAAGGCGTGTGTCCTGATCATTTCCTAACCTCCTGTTCCTCCGACAGCAGGAGGACCTGTTCCTTTTCTTCCCAGTTACCGGCGCTGTCCTGCACGATTTCCTTCAGCTTCACTGCCGCCTCGGAAATACCGACGATGCGGCCGAAGTTCTGTCCGACATAGTTCCCGTTCCGGACGCGGAACAGCGAGTTGTCCGGCGCTTTCACCAGGGCATACATCTGCTTGTTCTGCTCGAGCGTTCCGACCATGCGCAGGTTCTCCAGCGGATACCCTTCCAGGGGCTCCCGGCGCCGATTCAGGTCGGGAGCGAGCCCTCCCACCCCCGCCCCTTTGGGCGGTTCGATTTTGCGCGGCTTGAACGGATCGATCAGATCGAATGCGGTATAGCTATAGGGCTCATAGGGCTTCACTTCGGGCAGGGGCGGGATGTTCCCGTGCGGCAGCTTGTCCGAATCCTTCACGAACTGGCGCAGGTCACTGTGCTCTTCGCCCGAGCAGGCGGCGATGCCGGCACACAGGAGCACGAGGAAGACGTGACAGGGTCTCATCACTTCGCCCCCTTCTTTTCCTTGTCCTTCGCACGCCGCTGGGCCGCAATCTCCTCCTCGTCGAGATAGCGGAACGTCTTGGCGGTCGCGTCC
>JBBQZF010000297.1:0-3114 GCA_038208015.1 Gemmatimonadales bacterium | reverse complement strand
GGCCAAGCACGTCTTCTACGTATTCGTCTACTGAGGTCCAAAGCTCCGATGACATGTTTCCTCTGCGGATGTTCAGGCAGGCGGATACTTCGCCAGCAGCCGCCTGACTGTGTTCATGTTTCGCCCGGAGAAAGCAGACGTAGCGCATTCAGCTGGTGGAGGCCGACCGGCGCGGCTCGCGAAGACCGACTTTCTGCACCAGTGCCTTGAACCGCGGCTCCTCCCTGAGCGGATCGACTACGGGGTGGACGTTCAGGTATGCAAGCCAGCCCCGGCGCTCGTCGAACGCCATCTCCATCCAGTCAAGCGCGCTGTCATGATTGCCCAGGGCTATGTGAAGAGTTGCAAGCTCGACAGCCGACACGTACTCGTTTCGTCTCTTTTCCTCAAGTGCCCCGAGCGTCTCCCTCGCATATTCGAGATCGCCAGCCCGGGCGAGCGCCAGCGACAGCGTCACTCGCGTGTAGGTAGCCGCGCCGGGAAGCTCGAGCGCCTCCCTGAGCACCCGCTCCGCCTCGCCAGGCTCACCTGAGTAGATATGAATGAGACCGAGGACGCGGTAGCTCTCCTCGGCGTCGGGATTCATCGCGATCGCGCGTGACAGGTGATATTTCGCGCGCTCGAACCGCCGCGCGTAGAAATACGTGTACCCGAGCGAACGCCTTATCGATATCGATGCGGCGTCGCTTTCCTGCGCCGAGTGCCCCTCCACCAGTGCTTCCTCGAATCTTCCCTGCGAGGCGAGAAGGAATCCGTACCACTGGTGCGCGGTCGCATACTGCGGATCGAGATCTATCGCGCGGCGAAACTCCCTTGCCGCCACGTCCCAGTCCCAGTCGTAAATGAACAGACTCCATGCGAGAGAGGCATGGGCTTCGGCAAGCGAATCATCGAGCTCGAGCGCCTTCCGCGCATACAGTTTCGCGCGCTCGAAGCCTTCGGCCACTTCAACGTTCCTGTAGTCGATGTGCAGCGCGAATGCGTCGGCGAGCCCGGTGTACGCGAGCGCATAATCCGGATCGGCGGCGATCGCCTCCTCGAAGTAGCGGACCGCCTCGACGACCCCCTCCTGCGTCCGCTTGTTCCATGCGTAGCGCCCCCGGAGATAGAGGCCGTATGCCTGTACATTATCAGTTCCGCGGCTTATAGCCTGGCTGGCATCGTCACGAAACGAGGTCGACCTCAGCGTGTTGACGATTGTGCGCGCGATTTCATCCTGAATCGCGAACACATCATCGAGGTGACGGTCGTAGCGCTGGGACCAGATCAGCGAGCCATCCTCCGTCGATGTGAGCTGGGCTGTGATCCGCAGATCCTGCCCCGACCGACGCACGGTGCCCTCGAGGATCTCCGAGGCATCGAGCAGTGCGCCGATGGCTCGAATGTCCTGCGGCTTTCCCTTGAGGGCGAAAACCGATGTCCGCGAGGCAACCCGCAGCCCGTTGACCTTGGCCAGCGCATCTATCAGCTCGTCGGTGATCCCGTCACTCAGGTACTCGTTGTCAGGGTCAGGGCTCGCGTTGACGAACGGCAGCACGGCAATGCTCCGCGTGGCGGATGTCCGCCCGATACGCTCGCTTCCCACCTGCCGGAGAGCCGATGTAAACTCGGCCACAGTGGAAAAGCGCTGCGTGGGGATCTTCGACAACGCGCGCATTACCGCGTGGTCGATCGCCGGCGGCACTTCGGGCCGCAGGGATCTCAGCGACCGCGGCTTATCGGTCACGTGCTTGGCCATCGTCGCGAGCGCGCTCGACCCGCGGAACGGTGGCTGGCCCGACAGCATCTCGAAAACGACGCACGCGAGCGCATAAATGTCGGTTGCCGAGCCGACGTTTCCGTCGCCGGCGGCCTGCTCGGGACTCATGTACTCCGGAGTTCCCAGCGCGATCCCACCCTTCGTGATCGGCTCGACTCCGGGCGCTGCTGCCACGTGAGCAATGCCGAAATCCGCCAGGAGCGCATGATCATCGGCGAAGAGGATGTTCTCGGGCTTTACGTCGCGGTGAACGAAGCCGTTGCGATGCGCATAGTCGAGTCCGGTGCCGATCTCAGTCGCGATGCGCAATGCTTCCTCGAGGGGAAGCTGGGATCCGCGGTTGAGCCTGTCCCGGAGTGAGCCGCCCGACACATAGGGCGACACATAGTAGAGAAGCCCGTCGAATTGACCTGAATCGATGAGCGGAACGATGTGCGGATGCGACAGGCGGGCGGCTATTCCTATCTCACGGAGAAAGCGCTCTGCCCCGACAGTGATTCCGATGTCCTGCCGAAGAATCTTTATTGCGACTTTCCGCTGGTGCTTGCGCTCCTCGGCAAGGTGAACAACTGCCATCCCCCCGCGCCCGATCACGCGCTCGATCGCATAGCGGTCGCCAAGCAGGGTAGTGATCTCTTCGTTCATTAACGAACGAATATACCGCCGCAGTCCAGCGAGGGACCGGTCCGGGCCCCTCGCCGGCTGCCAGTCCGCTAGCGGATCGCTACGTAGCGCTCGAGCCGCGCGACTTCGTCAGTGTCGACGTACTTGCCGATCTCCCGCCGGAACTGATCGAGCGAGGTCCAGGGCCGGTATTCCTTGAACTCGCGGAGCATGCGTGACCCTACGCCGGGGATGAGGAGGATTTCAACGTCCGTGGCGGTGTTGAGGTTAACGGGGATCCAGAGCCGCGAAAAAACCGAGTCGCGCTGCTGCTCGGGAATGCTAGAGAGGACTCCGTCGAGGGTCGTGTTGCTCGCATATGGCCTGCCCGCAGTGATAGCCGAGGCGATCTCCGCAGTGACTCCGGGAATCGCGGCCAGGTCGGCTGCGCTCGCCGAATTGGGGTCCATCATTCCACCGGTCGTACTTTCGGGCCCTGCCATCGTATCGCCTGGCATTGCCATTATCGCCGGCGTGTCGAGGGCAGCCATGCCCGTGTCATTATCTGCTGAGTCCCGACCGCAAGCGGCCAGCGTAAGGAACGCCGGAATGCAGATGATCATTGCCGATCTCATTTCTTTCTCCTTGATGGCTCGCTGGGAGCCGATGAATGTGCTTGAGCGGAGCGATCACTCCGCCGGGGATGTGCTTCGATTGTTCCACGCTGGGTGGCGGTATGCGTACACCAGACC
>JBBQZF010000296.1:0-3132 GCA_038208015.1 Gemmatimonadales bacterium | reverse complement strand
GAAGTAGCCCCGGCGGTGCCAGCGCGCGTCGCATCCACGCCTTGGGTGCTGTACGCGGTCCTCTTCTCCTCGACCTGTATCGTGGTCGGGCTGATCTGGGACATCTCGTGGCATATGTCCATCGGGCGCGACTCGCTCTGGTCGCCGCCGCACTTGCTCGAGCAGATCGGCGCCGGTGTAGCGGGCCTCGCCTGCGGCTGGCTCGTTCTGAAGACGACCTTCGCCGGCAGCGTCGAGCAGCGCGCTCAATCCGTGCGCTTCTGGGGCTTTCGCGGCCCGCTTGGCGCCTGGGCCTGCATCTGGGGATCGCTGGCGATGATCGGCTCCATCCCCTTTGACAATTGGTGGCACAACGCATATGGGCTGGACGTCAAGATCCTTTCTCCGCCGCATATCGTGCTGCTGGCCGGGATGATGGGAATCCAGTTCGGGGCAATGCTCATGGCGCTGGGAGCGCAGAATCGCGCGATCGATTCGGACGCCCGCCGCTTCGGGTGGATGTTCGTGTACGCCGCAGGCGTTCTCGTGGCGATGGAGGCAATCGTCGCTACCGAGTCCATCGCGCGCCCGAACCTGATGCACGGCGCCTCGTTCTACCAGGTCACCGCCGGCATTTTCCCGCTGCTGCTGCTCGCTGTAGCGCGCGCGTCCAGGCTGCGATGGCCGGTTACCATGACGGCGCTCGTCTACATGGGAATGATCGCGGTGATGATCTGGATCCTGCAGCTCTTCCCGGCCACCCCGCGTCTGGCGCCCATCTACAACCCCATCACGCAGATGGTGCCGCTCACCTTTCCGCTGCTGCTCGTCATCCCCGCTTTCGCACTCGATCTGCTGAGGCACCGTCTCGGCGATCGCCGCGACTGGGTGCTTGCCACCGCCGCGGGCGCCTCATTCGTCGCCATCATGCTCGCCGTCCACTGGTTCTGGGCGGAGTTCATGCTCTCGCCCCCCGCGCGCAACTTCGTCTTCGCCGCGGACCAATGGCCATACATGAGTCGGCTCGGTCCGTGGCGCTATGAATTCTGGACGGTGAACACCAACGCTGCAGGACGGTGGAGCCCGCTGCTTTTCACGCAAGGTCTCGGGATCGCTCTGATTGTCGCGATCCTCTCGTCACGCCTGGGGCTGGCGTGGGGCAACGGAATGCGGAGGGTGCGGAGATGAAAACTGCACTGAACCTGAAAACGAGCAAGGCGAACCCCATCTTCGCAACGGTTGCTGGCGCCCTGTTGATCCTCCTGTGTTCGGGGCACGTAGGCAGCCCGGACACCTGGTTTGCGGGCGATGCCGGGCCATACCCGGTTACGGTGGTGGTGCGGGCGCCGGGGGCAGTGCCCGGGCTCGCCGATGTCACCATTCGGGTGAAGGGTGAGGGTGTGCGGCGCGTCAGCGCCTCTCCGTCGCAGGCCACGGCGCAGGAGGGTGCGGTGCCACCGCCGGACATCGCCCAACCCGTACCCGGGGATCCCGAGCTGTACAGCACGCAGCTCTGGTTGATGACGAGTGGCGCGTACAGCATCAACGTTTCTGTCGAGGGTTCCCGGGGCGCCGGTACTGCGGTCGTTCCGGTGACGGCGGTGCCCACGGAGATGCTGGGGATCGATCGGCCGCTGGGCATCGCCCTGATCGGGATCGGTCTGTTCCTGTTCGTCGGCCTGCTGACCATGGTCGGTGCGGCAGTTCGCGAGGGCGTGCTGCCGCCGGGCGAATCGCCGGATCGGAAGCGCAGGAGCCGCGCACGTGTGGCGATGGCCGGAACGGGGCTGTTTCTCAGCGTGCTGCTCTTCGGCGGGTGGAACTGGTGGCAGGCGGAAGAGGCGGCAATCAAGCGCTACCTCAATTGGTCGCTGGCGAGCGAAGCATCCGTTCAGCAGGCCGGAGCCGAACGGGTGTTGACGCTGGCCATCACCGATTCAACGTGGTTGATGCGCAACGACGCGGCGTGGCTGAGGCAGAACCGCTCCGCCGGTTTGAGCCCGCTGATCCCGGACCACGGCAAACTGATGCACATGTTCGCGGTCCGGGATGACAAGCAGGTCTTTGCTCACCTGCACCCCGTGCCGCGCGATTCCGTCGACTTTCTGGTGACGCTGCCGCCGCTGCCCGCCGGCCGCTACCGCATCTACGGCGACATCGTGCGGGAAAATGGCATGTCGCACACCCTGGTGAGCGACGTCGAGTTGCCGCCGCCTGCTGCTGCCGCGGGAGAAGCTGACGGTCCAGAGCAAGGCGTGCGAGGCGGGAGCGCGTCGGTTCCGGATGCGGACGACTCGTGGTGGGTGAATGGGGCCCTCGGCTCGCGAGCAGCCGCATCGACCATCACCCTTGCCGACGGCTCGACCATGACATGGGAGCACGCCAACCAGCCGCTGCGAGCGGATCAGGAGGCGGATCTGCACTTCACCATCCGTGCGCCCGACGGCAGCGCGGCCGCGCTCGAGCCCTACATGGGCATGGCGGGCCACGCCATAGTCACACGCTCCGACGACTCGGTCTTCGTCCACCTGCACCCGACCGGCAACATCTCGATGGCCGCGCAGAAGGTGATCGAGATGAGCGAGGCCAGCGACACCGCGCGCGGCATGCTCGGCGAGCGCATCACCCGGAGCGACATGAGCGGCATGGCACATGGCGCCAGCGGAATGCCGCAGACCAGCACCGTCCGCTTCCCGTACGCCTTTCCGCAGCCGGGCAACTATCGCGTTTGGGTGCAGGTCAAGCGTGGCGGCAAGATCCTCACAGGTGCGTTCGACGCGGAGGTTCAAGGCGGCTGAGCCTGGCGGCGAGCGGAGGCCGGCGATTGCTCGAGCGCCTCGAGGCGCTGGTCCACCGTTCGCGCCAGCAGCGCTTCCAGATGCGTGACGGAACACTCGGGATATCGGCTCTCGACCCGGCCGCCCTGGAGCAGCGCAACCGTGTCGCAGAAGCGCTCGAGCGACTCCAGCTCATGCGCGGAGAAGCGCCTCCCCGCGTTCTCCGCGGTAAGATGCTGTTCGACAGCCTCACCGCGGACCACCTGCATCTAGTCTGGGGCTGGGGCGATTCGTCGTGGCGCGGTACTGCGGAGGCATTTACCGACGTGAGTCCATCGCTCCAGGCGACTACGACAGCCACGCTTTCTCCCCGTCC
>JBBQZF010000295.1:0-3203 GCA_038208015.1 Gemmatimonadales bacterium | reverse complement strand
GGCCTCGCGGTCTCTCTCGATCGCAACGCGCAGCTCGGCGGGATCGATACGTTCGTGGTCGTCGATGCCGAGGCGGACAATCGCGTCAGGACCGAGTCCGGAGATATCGAGCGCCTTGTCAATCCACGTGTGAGTCTCGGCCGACGCATAACAGCGGAGCTTTCCGCCCGGTTCAAGTTTCGCTTTCGCGGCGAGGAAGCAGACGATGTTTGCCATGTTCCCGCCGCTTACGAAGATTCCCGAGCAATCCGCAGGGAAGCCCGTCAGCTCAGCCATCCAGCGAACTGTCTGAAGCTCGATCTCGGTCGCGGCCGGGGAAAGAATCCACCCTCCGACATTTGGGTTCACGGCTGCGGCGAGCATCTCGCCGAGTATGCCTATCGGCGCCGCGGAAGCCGTGATGTAGCCGAAGAATCGGGGATGCCCGTTGAACGTCGAGTTTTCAATGAGGAATCTTGTCGCATCGGCGAGGACCTCCCCCGGAGGAGTACCGTTTATCGGCAGCGATGCGCTACCCAGCCGCGCACGCATCTCGGAAGGCTCAAGCCCGGGGGCAACACGCCGCTCGCGCAGCCCGTGGAGGAGCGCGGCGACATCGTCGACGAGCTGGTGACCGAGCCTGCGGAATTCCTCGGCGGGAATGTCGATGACCGCTGCCGCTTCGCGCCCGCTCGATTCGTTATCGGTCTCTTTCATGGGTCAGCCGGGTTTACCCGTTTGTGTTTTGTTATGCCTGGGGGAAAATGCTGCGGCAACGAACTAACCGCTACGCGACGAGCCTGTTGTATCCCTGTCCTGGGTCCGCAGTAGTCGCCCGGTCAGAGTCCGCAATACGCCCGCAGTCCGCAGTGCAGTCTCTTCGATCGCTCGCTCCACCGCTCACCCTGATATTGCATCCCGCGGCTGGTGGCCGTTGTTTACAATTCATGCCACGACTACAACAGCTGCCTCCCGGCCTGCCCGAAGCGCGCCACGAGATCGACCAGGTTGACGCCGAGATAATCCGCCTTCTCGCCATCCGTGTGGGGATCGTGCTCCGCGCCGCAAATATCAAGCGCGCGGTGGGAATGCCCTTTCGCGACGAGGAGCGAGAGGCGGAAATTCTCCTTAACGCCGCGGAGCGCGCGGAAGACCTTGGGCTCCCGCCGAAGCAGGTGACCAAGATCTTCCGACAGGTTTTCAGGATCTCCGCGAAATCACAGGCCGGCGGCGACTAGGTGACTCCGGACGGGAATCAGGGGGCGTCGCGCGGGGAGCAGCTCCAGAGGGGGATGGCCGACGCCATCGGGATCGAGTTGAAGCTTCTCACTCCGGACAAGGTCGTGGCGACGATGCCGGTGGACGACAGAACCCGGCAGCCATTCGGGATTCTACACGGCGGAGCCTCTGCAGCGTTGGCCGAGACCGTCGCGTCGATCGGCGCTTATCTCAACGTCGATGGCGAGACGCAGGCCGCTGTCGGACTCGAGCTCAACGCGAATCATATTCGCGCGAAAAAAAGCGGGACAGTGACCGCAACGGCTACGCCTCTGCACCGCGGCCGCCGCACCCAGGTGTGGGACGTTCGCATCGATGACGAAGAAGGGCGGCTCGTTTGTGTGTCGCGCTGCACGCTCGCGGTGGTCGAGCGCGCCGCGGATCAGGTACCCCGGTAGACGATCCTGTAGATCCTGCCCCCGGCATCGTCGGCGACATAAACCGCACCCCCAGGCCCGCTCGCAATTCCAACCGGCCGGTGCTTTGCGAGGTTCGGCCGGATCTCCTCCGCCGGGAGTCCGGCGAATCCATCGGCGAAGATCTCATATTTGCCTGAGGGCGCCCCGTTCTCGAACGGCTGAAATACGATCTTTCCCCCTGCCTGCATTCCGGGCGCGCGATTCCAGGAGCCATGAAATGAGATGAAGGCGCCGCTTCGATACTTCGGAGGGAACGCGGCACCACGGTAGAAGTGCAGGTCGAGGGGCGCCCAGTGCGCCGGGTATACAGCCGCCGGTCCTTCTTTTCCGGCGCAGCGGTCTGCCTTCGTCCCGTCGCCGCCGTACTCCGGTGCGGTGACGAGTCTGTTCAGCTTGACGGAGTAGTAGCAGTATGGCCAGCCAAAATCGTTGCCCTGATCGACACGCAGCAGTCTCTCGGCGGGGTTGTGCGTGCCATAGAGGCTGTCGGTGTAAACGTTCGGCCAGTTTTCCGACAGCAGGTCCCTGCCGTGAGTCATTGCGTAAAGCTGGCCACCTAGAAACGCCATGCCGGTGCCGTTACGTACGCCCGTCGCAAACCGGGCCGACTGAGCGAACGACTGGTTAGGGGCCGTTCCGCTGAACTTCCATATGCCGGCACGCGTCAGAAGCTCAGTACAAGGGTCATTGCCCGGCGATTCGAGCGTCCTCTCGCGGACCTGGCAACTGTTCGTCGCAGATCCGACGTTCACGTAAAGCGAGCCGTCGGGTCCGAACGCGAAGTTGCGCGCGCGGTGACCAGGAGTGAGCGGCATACCGTGAACTATCACTTCCGCGGTCATCGTCGGAACGAGCTGTCCCGTGGGTCGCGGATAACGGACTATCCGCTCGCCCTCGTCTACGTATAGATAGTTGCCTCGCACCGCGATTCCGGTGTTCCCTCGCGTGCCTGCGTACTCGATGCGGTCGGCCCGCCCGTCATTGTCTGAATCCCTGAGAGCGACGAAGGCGCCCCTCGGCGGGGTCGGGGTCTGGCCCTGCGGTACCGGACGCGTTCCGTCGATCGATGCGTAAACGTCGCCGTTCGGTGCGACTGCCAGGTAGCGGATCCTCCCGAGTGAGTCAGCAAAAACTGATGCGCAGAATCCCGGCGGCAGCGTGATGCCTGCGTTATCCGGAGCGCACGACGCTGCGGAGGCTGCGATTGGACCGGACTCGGCGTCGCCCGCTGGAGGGTTGCCGGCTGAAGCACATGCACTGCCAAGAACCAACGCGACAGCCGCCGCAGATATGGATGAAAAACGACGAGTCTCGCGCATGCCGCCGCCTCAACGAATCAAAGGTGATGTGAGAGCCCGCACCTCGCGCAAGAAACGGACCCCTGACGTGAAAAAAAACCTCCGGAAACCGTGAACAATTACCCCTCCGAAGGCGTATTAATCGTGTACGGCTGCAACGCGGCAGCGCGTATGTCAGATGCCTGTGAGGTGCTGCATGTCCAGACTAAAGACTCTCTTCATGTTCGCG
>JBBQZF010000294.1:0-3228 GCA_038208015.1 Gemmatimonadales bacterium | reverse complement strand
GGCGTCAGCAACTTCGATGTGTCCGAGGTGCTTTCCGGAATCAGCCCCGGAGACTCGGTAGCAATTCTCAACGTCGCTGCGATGCAGGCGAGGCAGCAGGAAGAAGTGGACCGCATCCGCTCGCGCGGCGGGATGCCGGGGATGCAGAGACAGCAGCCTCAGGGTCAGCAGCGGCCGGGCGCTTCAGGGAACCGGTAACAGCAGGTAAACCATCACGATGCAGAGCGGAAGAAATCGATGACCTCACCAGCCCAGAAGGTCGAAGAACGCGGCGCGGCACTTCGCGGGACCGGAGCGCCTGAAACGGACCGCGGTCACGAGAGCCGACTGGCGCAGAAGGGAGCCAGTGTGACCCTCGCGAAGGAAATCGTGATGGTCGCGCTCGGTGCACTCCGCGCCAACAAGATGCGGTCGTTCCTCACGATGCTTGGAATCGTGATCGGTGTCGCCGCAGTCATCGCGATGGTGGCGATCGGAAAGGGCGCGCAGAATTCGATCAGTGAGCGGATCTCATCGCTAGGCACCACACTTCTCACTGTGAGGCCCGGGGCAAGGCGCGGATTTGGTGTCGCCACTGAGAACAACGAAAAACTGACGATCGAGGATGCGGAGGCGCTTGAGCGGCGCGGGACTTACTTCGCGGCGGTCGGGCCCGAGATGAACAAGCGGCTTCTGCTTCAGTTCGGATCGCTCACCGCGCAGACCCAGGTCACGGCGGCGAAGCCAAACTGGCTGGCGGTACGGAAATTCAACCTCGCCGCCGGCCGGTTCTTCAACGAGGCGGAGGACGCCGGCATCCGGCGGGTGGCTGTAGTCGGCTCGGCGGTTGTCGAGAACCTTGGGCTCCAGTCTCCTGAAGCGCTGATCGGCGAGCATGTCAGGCTAGGCGGCCTTCAGTTCGAGGTCGTCGGTGTGCTTGAATCGAAAGGCCAGGCGGGAGGATTCGGCCCCAACCCCGACGAGGTCGTCGTCATTCCGTTATCCACCGGCCGCTACCGCGTGATGGGCACGCCCGATCTCAACAACATCGCCGTGCTAGCCAGCAGCGAGCCGGATATTCCCCTGGCTCAGGCGGAGATCCAGTCGATACTTCGCAGGGAGCACCGCCTCGCCCCGGGACGGCGGGATGATTTCGACATCAGGAACCAGGCAGAGTTCCTCAATACGTTCGCCGAGACGACGAGGACTTTTACGTTCCTGCTGGCCGGTATCGCGGCGGTGAGCCTGCTGGTGGGCGGGATCGGGATCATGAACATCATGCTCGTGTCGGTGACCGAGCGAACGCGGGAGATCGGGGTTAGAAAAGCGCTCGGCGCGACGAAGGCCGCGATCCTCTTTCAGTTCCTGATCGAGGCGATAGTCCTTTGCCTGCTCGGTGGACTGATCGGGGTCGTGCTCGGCGCCGGCGGAGCGTTCGCGTTGAGCAGTCTCGCCGGGTTCAATACTACGGTTGACATCTCGTCGGTCGTTCTCGCGTTCGTGTTCGCGGCGACGGTTGGAGTTCTGTTTGGAGTCTGGCCGGCCCGCCGGGCGGCTTCTCTCGATCCCATCATTGCGCTGAGATACGAGTAGAGCCGGGCTAAACGAGAAAGAAAGCCGGGTCTCGTTGCTTCGAGACCCGGCTTTCTGCATTCTACGGTCGAGCTGGAGTCAGGTCGACTCGTCGATTTCCCGCTGTGCCTTGCCGAAATTCTTCTGAACCTTTCCTTTCGCTTCTTCGACGCGGCCCTTGACGTGCTCGCTGTTATTGTCAGTCGCGTCGCCGATGTCGCCGCGAACCTGTCCCTTCACTTCCTTCGCGGTTCCCTTGACCTGGTTCTCGAGGCCACGCTGTTCCATATCCTTCCCCATACTTCCTCCGCATCTGACTTACAGTGATGTATCGGCCGCGCTTTGCGGCAGTGTTTGTAAATGCAACGGCCGTGCCCGCAGGCCTCCGGAAATATTCCTGATTTTCGGATCGCCGGGCACGTTCTTTGATATTTCGTCGCCATTTACGCCAGCATAGAGGCACTCTCACATCAGCACCGATACCGAAGCGACTCCCACTGGCAGCCGCCTGGCCAAGCTCACGCTTGTCGCTGTCGGTGTAGTCTATGGCGATATCGGGACAAGCCCGCTCTACGCAATAAAGGAGTGCTTTAAGGACGATTACGGTATCGCCCCGACTCAGGCGAACGTTTTCGGAGTCCTCTCGCTCATTGTCTGGTCGCTGATCCTCATCATCAGCGTGAAGTACATCGTGTTCATCCTCCGGGCGGATAACCGCGGCGAGGGCGGAGCGTTGGCGTTGCTCGCGCTGCTGCTTCAGGAGAAGCAGCGCGAATCCGGCAGGAGAATGCGATTCATCATCATCGCCCTCGGATTGATGAGTGCAGCACTCCTCTACGGTGATGGAGTCATCACACCGGCGATGTCGGTGCTCGCGGCCACCGAAGGCCTGAAGGTCATAGCGCCGCAGTTCGGGATCGTGGTGGTGCCCGCGACGCTGGTCATCCTGTTCGCCATCTTCATGTTCCAGAAGAAAGGCACGCACAAAGTCGGGCGCATTTTCGGTCCCGTAATGGTGGTGTGGTTCGTGGTGATGGCGACCCTGGGCATTCGGGAAATCGCTCGCTCGCCAGGCATCCTCCTTTCGCTCAATCCCTGGTATGCGGTTGACTTCTTCATCCGCAACGGCCTGCCCGGTCTCGTGATACTCGGCGCGGTCGTGCTCGCGGTAACCGGCGCCGAGGCGCTCTACGTGGACATGGGTCACTTCGGGCGCAAGCCGATTCGTCTCGCGTGGCTCGGCCTTGTCCTGCCCGCGCTCGTGCTCAACTACATGGGACAGGGCGCGCTAATCCTGCGGGAGCAGGCTGCCGTTGGAAATCCCTTTTTCCTCCTCGCTCCGCGCTCGATGCTGTATCCGATGGTAGCCCTCGCCACGATCGCGGCAGTGATCGCCTCCCAGGCGCTGATATCAGGGGCGTTCTCGCTCACCCAGCAATGCATTCAGCTAGGTTATGCGCCGCGCATGACGATCGTCCACACGTCGGATACCGAGCATGGGCAGATTTACATTCCCGAAGTCAATCGGGCACTGATGATCGGCTGCCTTGCGATTGTCCTCGGCTTCCGATCGACCAGCGCGCTTGGCGCCGCCTACGGAATAGCGGTCACGGGCTCGATGGCCATAAGCACAATCCTGCTTGCGACCCTTGCGCGCTCGCGTTGGAACTGGAGCCG
>JBBQZF010000293.1:0-3229 GCA_038208015.1 Gemmatimonadales bacterium | reverse complement strand
ACCGCTGACTCGCTCGACAACGCGATGTCGTGGTCGAAGCCCGACTTCGCCTTCTTCAACGGGACGAATCTCTTTCTCTATCCGGAAGGGCAGGGGGCTGACTTCACGTCGACTGTCACGATCAGGACAACGCCCGGATGGCGCGTGGCCACGGGAATGAAACCCGCCGCCGGCATGGCTCATCATTATGAAGCCGGAGATTACCACGAGCTTGTCGACATGCCGTTCTTCGTCGGAAGGTTCGACATCGACAGCACGACGATAGTCGACAGGACTTTCCGTTTCGCGAGCTACCCGACAGGGAGCGTCTCGGCAGCGACAAGGTCGAATGTGTTCGAACAGATGTCGAAGGTGATTCCGCATCAGGCAAGTGTGTTCGGTGAAGTGCCGTGGGACACCTACACCCTCCTTCAGGTTTCCGACGAGAGCTTCCCCCTCGGGGCGGCCGCGGGACTGGAGCACCGCAATTCACACCTCGACATCGTCTCGCCCGCGGTACTCGGCAATCCGATCCTGCCATCACTCTACGCCCACGAGGTTTTTCACGTCTGGAACGTGAAGAACATGCGGCCGGCGGAGATGGTTCCCTACAGGTACGACGTGTGGCAGCCTACAACACTCCTGTGGATAAGCGAGGGCATCACTGACTATTACGCGGATCTCACCCAGCTTCGAGGAAAGACGATAACCCGATACCAGTTCTTCGCGACTACGACGGGGAAGATCGAGTCAATCGCCAGCAACGTTCCAACTGCCCTCGAGGATGCTTCGCTCTCGGCCTGGATTCATCCCGTGAACGGCACGCACTACCTGTATTACGACAAGGGTTCGGTGGCGGGTCTGCTGCTCGATATCCTGATCCGCGACGCGAGTGACAACCGTGGGTCGCTCGATACAGTGATGCGCGACGTGTACGGGAGCACTTACAAGCAGGCGCGCGGATTCACGAATCAGGACTGGTGGGCCGCTGTCTCACGCGGTGCGGGTGGTGCCTCGTTCGCCGATTTCGAGAAACGGTATATCGACGGACGCGATGCGTATCCTTATGACAGCATTCTTCCACTTGCCGGGCTTCGGCTGCTCGTCGACCGGACTGTCCAGCCGTCGCTTGGCATATCGGTCTCGCCAGACGAGGAAGGGTTGCGCGTAATGCAGGTCGTCATCTCCGGACCCGGAGCGACGGCTGGAGTGCGGCTCGGCGATTACCTGTTGAGTGTGGGCGGGCTCGATGCGGCAGACCCGCAATTCACTGAGAGATTCAATGAGCGGTTCGCCGCGACACCGCCGGGCGGAACCCTGCCGATCGAGATAAGGCGGGGCACTCAGCGGCTGACGCTGAATGCCCCGGTGAGATTCAACACCATCGAGACGCGCCGCATAATCGAGATGGCGAGCGCGTCTCCGAAAGCGGTCAGGGTGCGCGAGGGGCTGTTGAGCGGTACCACTCAACCTTGACGGGATCCCGCGGCGAGGGGCCCGTCCACGGCTCGCGCATGAGAGCCTCGATCTCGGCAATTTCGCGCGGTGCCTGCGATACCCACTCGATTCCGTTCGCCGTCACGAGGTAATCATCCTCGATGCGGACTCCGATGTTCGCGTACTTCTGAACCGCGGGACGGATCTTCGCGATCATCGCCCGGTTGGCTGGCGTATCGGGGATTATCTCGAGGAGATTCGAACGGACATATATGCCTGGCTCGATTGTATAAGCGCTGCCAGGGACGAGGCTGCCCGACCCGGTTGCGGCGCCCTGGTCGTGCACGTCGAGACCGATCGGATGTCCGAGGCCGTGCATGTAGTAGAGCGAGAGCTGCGTGCACTGCGATCCGCTGCTGCAGTCATACGTGGCATTCGCGGACTCGATAAGGCCCAGGCTGGCGAGCGATTGAGCGAGTGATGCCTGCGCGGCCTGGCTCAGGGCTGCAGCGGGCCCGTTAACTCTTGCCGCGTTCTCGGCGGCGACCTGCGCAGCGCGGACAGCCGAATAGATGTCGCGCTGGGCCGGCGAGAATGTTCCGTTGACGGGATAAGTCCGGGTGACGTCAGCTACGTAACCGCGGTAGGCAGCGCCGATGTCGATCACTATCACTTCGCCCGGCTGGATGAACCTGTCGTTCGTCTTGTAGTGGAGAGTCGTCGAGTTGGGGCCCGACCCGACGATCGAGCCAAACCCCGGACGGTCCGCGCCGTTGCGGCGGAACGTGTACTCGATCAGTGCCTGAATCTCGAACTCGTTCATGCCCGGCTCGATCGCTCTTGCTGCTTCGCGGTGGGCATCGACAGTTATCGATATCGCCTTCCTCAACAGGTCGAGCTCGGCAGCGCTCCTTACGGCACGGCCAGCGTTGATGCGGCTGTTCATCGATTGTGCGGTCACACCCGTGTTGCGTGCTGTGATCGCCTCGACGCGCTGATCGACGATTGTGCGGAGAGCGCGCCCCGGGCGGTAATCCCCGGCGACATGCAGCGTCCTGGGCGCTCCTGCAGCAAAGAGTGAATCGAGCACACGGTCAAGCGTGGCCGCTGGTCGCGCGTCGAATCCATAGGTTCGCTTCGCGGCCTCGACGCCAAGCCGGTGACCTTCCCACACCTCACGCGCAGGATCACTCGGCCGGACAAACAGAATCGGTTGTCCGGAGATCGCACCATTCCTTACGATCATCACCAATGCGGCATCAGGCTCGTTGAAGCCAGTGAGATAGTTGAAGTGCGGGGCCTGGTACCAGGGGATGTAATCAACTGCGGCCGCGGGGGCTCCGAACGCGAGAACCACTCCGTCGGGGAGGCCCGTCACTGCGGCCGTGCGGCGCGATGCGTATTCCTGCTGGGATATCTGAGCGCCGAGGGGAAGCGCGAAGGACGCGAAGATTGCGAAGGTCGCGGAGAAGAGCGTGACGCTGCGGAATCGGGTATTCATCATCTTTTCAGGACCGCCTTGGCAATTGTCTGGAGCTGCATGTTCGAGGTACCTTCGTAAATCGTTCCGATCTTTGCGTCACGATAGAATTTCTCGACCGGGTAATCCTTCGTATAACCGTAGCCGCCAAAGAGTTCCACGCAGAGCGACGTAACGCGCTCGCATACCTGGGACGCGAAGAGCTTTGCCATCGCCCCTTCGCGCGCGATGTCGCGCCCCGCGTCCTTGAGGCGCGAAGCGTTGTAAACCATCAACCGGGCCGCTTCGAGATCTGTCGCCGCCTGTGCTACCTGAAACTGGATTCCCTGGAAC
>JBBQZF010000292.1:0-3234 GCA_038208015.1 Gemmatimonadales bacterium | reverse complement strand
ACGCTCCGACGCTGGAGGGGCAGTACATCATCAAGAACCTCGTGCTGATCAGCGCCGCAATCGTACTCGGCGCCCTGGTCCGCGGCGGGGCAGTGAACGCGGATCCCGACAGGCCCGCGGCAGGTGGCGGAGTGGGTACCTGAGCCCCATCTTGAAATAACCGGCAGCGACAGGCCGGATTTCTCTCAACACCGAGGTGACAATGTCAGTCGCGAAGATCACTGAAATCCAGGCATCATCAACGAAGAGCTTCGAGGACGCCGTGAACGCGGGTATCGCCCGCGCGGACAAGACGCTCCATAACGTGAGCGGAGCCTGGATCAAGAGCCAGCAGGTCGTGATCGAGCAGGGCAAGGTCGTCGAGTACCGCGTTCTGATGAAGGTGACGTTCGTTCTCAACGACTGATGAGCCAGGCCGCGGGAATCGCGATCCTCATCGTTGCGCTGATTCATGGCTACATCCTCGTTCTCGAGATGTTTCTGTGGACGAAGCCCGCCGGCCTGAGAGCGTTCGGCCTCACTCCCGAGAAAGCCGAATCATCGAAAGTGCTCGCCGCGAACCAGGGACTCTATAACGGGTTCCTGGCGGCGGGGCTGATCTGGAGCCTCCAGGTATCCCATGGTTTTCACATAGCGATCTTCTTTCTCACCTGCGTGATAATTGCCGGCGTTTTCGGGGCTGTAACCGCGAGCAGAAAGATCCTCTACGTGCAGGCGCTGCCGGCAGTGATCGCGCTCGCGCTCGTGCATTTTCCCTAGGAGCGGAGCACCGCGGGCCACGTTGCGGCTGGTCTCAACGAGGCAACGTTTCATGACGAATCCGTCATAAACCAGTCACGCTAGAGTCATCTGCGACATCCTATTCTCCCTTCCTCACAGACCAGGCGGGTTGTTCCGCCGCAGCGGACCAAAGGGGAGAAGGGACGTGTTCCTGCTATTGATCGAAAAGGCCGAAGCGCCGCTCATGCTCGTTTCCCGTGCAGCGCGGTCATTCCGTGACCTGCGCCTGGCTCTCCTCGCACGGAGACTGGCGCATGCGCGATCCATCTCGCCGGTGACACGCCCGGTGGCCAGTTGAGACACGCGCAAAGCGCCGAGTGGCAAAGGACGCCCCGGATCCTCGTCGTTGACGACGACCCGTCGGGTGTGAAGCTGATTCACCGGCTTCTCACTGCTGCCGGGTACGAGGACATCGTTTCGACGACGGATGCCTCTCACTCGCTGGCACTCGCCCGGATCTCGCCCCCCGACCTGATTCTGCTCGACCTTCACATGCCGGGGTTCGACGGCTTCGACGTGCTCAAGGGGTTGAAGGACGTACTCGCGGAGAACGACTTCACTCCCGTGCTTGTCCTCACAGGAGACCTAATCGCCGAAACACGCAGGCGCGCCCTCACACTCGGCGCAACGGATTTTCTCACGAAGCCGTTCGACAACGCAGAGCTGGTTCTGAGGATCCACAACCTGCTTCAGATAAGGCTGCTCCATCTGTCACTCTCGCGGCAGAAGGATGCGCTGCAGCACACGCTTTCCCGCCGTGAGGCCGAGCTGGATGAGGCGCGGCTCGAGATGCTCGAGCGTCTTGCGCTTGCGGCAGAGCTTCGCGACACGGAAACCGGCCGTCACATGCGCGGAGTTGGCGAGCTGGCCGGATCTCTCGCCCGCCGGATGGGCGTCGACGCTGAGACAGCGGCAATGATCGGCCGCGCGGCTCCGCTCCACGACATCGGAAAGCTCGGCATACCTGACAGCGCGTTGCTCAAGAACGGTCTTCTCTCGGCTCAGGAAACCGAGCTCATGCGCTCGCACGCCATTGTAGGAGAGCGGCTGCTTTCCGGCGGGGTCTCGATGGTGATGCAGACGGCGGCGGTCATCGCGCGGCACCATCACGAGCGGTGGGACGGCACAGGATACCCTGACCGCCTGAGCGGGCACGCGATTCCGCTTGCTGCGAGGATCGTGGCTGTGGCCGATGTGTTCGATGCGCTCGCTCACGATCGGCCGTACCGCAAGGCGTGGCCGGAGGAAGCGGCGATCGAGCTCATCATCGAAGGCAGCGGAACCCACTTCGATCCAGCGGTTGTAGAAGCATTCATGTCCGAGCCGTGGGTCGCCTCGCGGATCCCGAGAGCCCTGCAATGCACTGCCTGACACGTCCCCCGGCAATGGGGCCGGAATCCCCCGGGGTTCTGGCGGACGCCCTCGTGGGGCAGGATGAGCGCATGAGTGTGCTCGCCGACTCGATCGACCACATCGTCTGGTCGACCGATGCATCCGGCGCATTCAATTTTGTAAATACGCGATGGGAGGAGTATACGCGGCAGCCTCGCTCCGAAGCTGATGGAAGCGGCTGGCTTGCTTTACTCCACCCCGAGGACCGCAAGCGCACGTGGGCCTGCTTCCGTGAAGCCATCGCCTCCGGCAAGCGGTTCGAGTGCGAGTACAGGCTGCGCCGGTGGGATGGAGAATATCGCTGGCACCTGTCGCGCGCCGCTCCGCACCGGAACGCGAGCGGAGAGATCGAGAGGTGGATCGGAACGTCGACCGATGTGGATGACCTAAAGCGGGCGGACGCAGCCCTTCGAGAAAGCGAGGGCCGTTTCAGGGACATCGCCGAGAATATTCGCGAGGTATTCTGGCTGACGAGCGCAGACCAGAAGATCATGTACGTAAGCCCGGCCTACGAGGACATCTGGGGACAGAGCGTAGAGTCATGCTACGCGACTGACCTCGCATTCTTCGACGCCGTTCACCCTGACGACAAGGAGAGCTTCGCCGCAGCCCTGAAGAGCAAGAATGAGGGGTTCGGAGTCGAATACAGGATCGTCCGTCCCGACGGGGAGATCCGGTGGATTCAGGATCGCGCGTTTCCAATCCGCGACGCTCGAGGAAACGTCGTGCGTGTTGCGGGAATCGCCGAAGATATAACGGCGCGCCGTGCCCTCGAAAGCAACCTTCACATGCAATCGAAGCTTCTCGCGTCGGTCAGCCTCGCAATCGCGCTGACGGACATCGAAGGGCGCATCGTGACGTGGAACAACCACGCCGAGATCGTCTACGGCTGCACGGCTGAGGAAGCGATTGGACGAAATTTCTTCGAAATCATTCTGCTGGGCGAGGCGTCTGCGAGCGAGGTTAGCGAGATTCGCGCTGTCCTCGGATCCGGCGAGCACGTGGTCCGCGAGCTCGAGGTCACACGCCGGGACGGGTCACGGGTATGGACGGCGATAAGAT
>JBBQZF010000291.1:0-3238 GCA_038208015.1 Gemmatimonadales bacterium | reverse complement strand
AGGAGACGATCTTCAACAAGATGGAAGAGATCCTCGTCTCGGAGTCGTTGGCGATCGGTCTGGCGACCGTGCAGACGTGGGGATCGGTCAACACCACTCTGAGCGGCTCGCACTATTTCCACGATCCGTCGAAGTTCCAGGTCAATCTTTCCGGCTGGTTCGATCTTCGATTGTTCGGAGGTCTGTCGCTAAGCCTGTACGGCGACGTGGCGATGATCCGCAACCAACTCTCGCTGCCAAAGCAGGGCGCAACGGCGACGCAGATACTCCTCCAACAAAAGCAGATCGCCACCGACTACCGATACTACTCGTCGATCGGACTGAGCTATCGGTTCGGGTCGATCTTTAATAATGTGGTGAATACCAGGTTTGATTGAGGAGAGAAGAAATGGAGAGGAGTAGGATAGTAGAGGAGTAGGATAGTAGAGAAGTAGAGGGGGAGACTGCGACGATCACCGTAGTCTCCCCCTCTACTTTCCTGCTATCCTACTATCCTACTTCTCTACTCTCCTACATTCCTAACCTCGATCTCCCCGAACTCCTCCAGCTCCCGCGTCAGCGTGCGCGCGTCGCCGACGACGATAATTGCCATCTCCTGCGGCGAGAGGTAGAGTTGTGCAATCGCCAGGAGATCTTCCCGCTCCAGCTCCCGCGTGCGGGCGATGGTGGTTGCGATGTGGTCAGGCGGCAACTCGTGGAGCGCAAGAGCGCCGATCAGGCCGACCACCTGCTCCGTCGTCTCCTGTCCGAGCGCCTGCCGTCCGGCGAGGTAGCGCTTCACCATCGTCAACTCCTCGGCGTCGACTGGTTCGGCGCGTAATCTCTCAAGCTCCTCGAAGACCGCGCGGACCGTCCCCCCGACATGATCATCGCGCACCGACGTGCCGATCGCGATCATTCCCGGTCCCATCGCTCCCTCCACATACGACCATGCCCCGTAGGTATAACCCATCGCTTCGCGCAGCCGTCCGTTCAACCGGCTGTTGAAGTAGTCACCGACCACGGTGTTGAGCGCGCGGAGCGCCACGAAGTCCGCGTGGTGGCGCGGGATGCCGACGCGGCCGATACGGACAGGGGAGTGGAGCGCGCTCGGCGCATCGACGATGATGACACGTCGGCGTGGAGGGAGCGGCTCGATCGGCAGGTGTGTCGGGATCGCACCCTCCCATTTGTCGATGAGCGGAGCGGCGAGTCGTTCCAACGTGTCGAGATCGATGTCGCCGCCGCCGATCAGCACGGCGTTGCGGGGCGTGGTCCGCTCGCTGTGGAAGGCGCGGATGTCGTCGGACCTGATCGCCCGCACGCTCTGCTCCTCTCCCTCGACCGGATGCCCATACGGTGTCCCCTCGTACAACGCATGGCGGAGCGCCACGGCGGCGAGCCACTCCGGGTCGGAGCGATTCTGCTTCAGCGAGGAAATCCTCTGTTTCCGCTCGCGCGTGCACTCATCGGCCGAGAAGCTCGGATGCACGATCATGTCGGTCAGCAGCCCCATCCCCTCGGCAAGATGGCGCGACAGCAGATCGACGCCGATCACGATCCCGTCGCGTCCGGTGTCGACTCCCATCTCCGCACCGATCATATCGACGGCGTGGGCGAAATCGACGGCATCGTGATCGCCGGCGCCGGCCGAGAGCATGTCGCCGGTGAAGTCGGCAAGGCCGGGTCGCGCGCCGTCGTCGCGCGAGCCGCTCCGCACGACCATCTGCACGGAAGCGAACGGGAGCGAACGATCGGTCGCGGCGTAGAGATGGAGTCCGTTCGGCATGATCCGCTCCTCCCACCGTGGTGTCGGGATCGTGATCTCATCGCATTGCATGAGGGACGCGGGATCGAAGAGCGGGTGCGGTGGTTGGGACATCGTGCTTTTGGAGACCTGATTCGTTCGTTGTACCCGATCGTTAGGACCGGATTACATAACCTGATTACTTAACCGGGTCATACAACCGGTTTCACAGAAAGTGGCTAAGGAGAGAAGCTCGGATAGGAAGAGTCAGCAAGCCGGCTGACGCTTCATTGTGATATTTGAATTGATCTACCCCTGTCGATACTCCAGAGCCGTTGCAGGGACGGTGGTCAGCGCGCGCGCCGCGTCGGCGATCGACTCCGAGGTGATCGAATCGTAGAGCGACGCTTCGTGCCATACTAGCATCGGGTCGTCGAGCATGGCGGCAAACCAGGCGATCCGCTCGGCGCGGACTGCTGCGGATCCGAGGTTGCGGACGACGGCACTACCCTTCCGGGTGATCGCCTTATGCAGCTCCTGAGGCTCGACCCCGTCCGTGGCGATCAGCGCGAGCTGCTCCATCAACGCTCCTTCCAGCTCGCTCGGCGATTCCTCCTCCTGCGCGATGGCGTATGCGCGAAAGACCGAGCAGAGCTCCCCCTCCTCGACCATCGCGCTGCTTTCGGAGGCGATCATCGGATCGTACTCTAGAGCCAGCGCGAAGCGCGAGCTGTCGCCGTCGGCCAGGATCATGCTCAGCAGCTCGTACGGCGCGATCGCGTCGGAGCGGAGATCGGGGAGATGCCAGCCGAGAAAGACGCCGTTCAGCGCGGCGAGCGGATCGGTGGTGGCGTGACGGCGTCCGACGGTGAGGAGCGAGGGATCGGGCGTTGGTAAAAGTATCGGCGATGGACCCGAGGGTATCTGCGCAAACGTCGTCTCGATCAGGCGCATTACCGTCGAGACATCGTGGCAGCCGGAGACGACGAGGATGGCGTTGGCGGGAATGTAGTAGCGCCGGTAGAAGTCGCGCGTGTCGTCGAGCGTGGCCGCCTCCAGATCGTCCATCGATCCGATCGGCTCGTGGCGGTACGGATGGCCGACATCGTACAGCAGCTCGCGCAGAAGTGTCCCCTCCGATCCGTACGCCACGTTGTCGATCACCTGCTGCTTCTCGGCGCGGATGACGCCGCGTTGCGTGTCGAGCGATTCCTGTCCGACCACGAAGTCGGACATGCGATCGGCTTCGAGACGAAGTCCGAGCTCGAGGTAGTCGGCCGGCAGCGTGATCCAGTAGTCTGTCAGGTCGTGCGAAGTCCAGGCGTTGTTCTCACCACCGGCCATCGTGCAGTACCGGTCGTACTCGCCGCGGGCCAGGCTTGGCGAGCCGTCGAACATCAGATGCTCGAACAAGTGGGCGAAGCCGCGCGCCCCCGGCGTCTCATAGCGCGAGCCGACCCTGTAGAGGACGTTGACGGCGACAACCGGTGAGACTGGGTCGGGATGAAGGAT
>JBBQZF010000290.1:0-3257 GCA_038208015.1 Gemmatimonadales bacterium | reverse complement strand
CGTTTGCGGGTGCGCTCATTGATCGCTGCGGCGGCCGCCCGATTCGCCGCGTGTAAAACCCCTGTAGCTCAGGCGACATCGGAAACCTGAAGATTTCTGCGCCTTCGGTAAAGAAGGGCCGCCTCTCCGGGAAGAACGTCTCGAAGGAGCCAAGGTTCACAACCGAAGGGTCCGCCTCAACCTGCCCGAAGTCGGGGTTGATTGTCGCCGTGAGAGTGAGGCTCGACGTGAGCCCGTATTTGAGGTCGGCTCCGCCCGAGACCGCAGGATCGTTGCGGCGATAGAACGGGTTCGACGAATTGCCAGGCACACGGCTCAGCCTGGCGAGCGTGTATGGCATCACCTCGAGTCGCCGCGTCTTCGCCAATCCATCAAGACCCGTCAGGTTGCCGAAAAACGAAACAACGCGGTTGGTGCCGGGGATTATCGGAGCCCAGTGTGAAACCTCGGAGAGTCGCGAAATGTCGCGACCGAATTCGATTCCCCACGGTCCCGGATCGCCGCCGGGAGGCACGCTGTATCGAAGCTGCGAGAGTGGAATCCTGAATTCGGCGGTCCATCCAAGCGAGTCGATTACGGTCGCCACCTCCCAGACCGCATCCCAGTTCGAATCCTCGCGCGAATCCTCGAAGAAAATCGCGTCGTATTGAACGCCGCGCGGCGTCGTTGCGAACTTGAACGCAGTGCGGCGGTCGAGATTGCTGTCTATCGACACCGTAACCCACTCTGCGGGCGCATCTGCGTCGTCGCGCCGGCTCAATGGCGCGCTTATCAGGTGGGGGTGCGTGTCGAACATGCGCATCGCCACATAGAGTGCCGCATCATCGTATACGACTGAGACCGTAGTGCGCTGCGTCGCTGGCTTGCCCGTTGCCGGCTCGCGCTGAATGAAATCAGTCGCGACGTCGGCGCTGAGCCACGCATTATCCCCGAGCCGGCCGTCGATGACTGGCGATACTCCGGCCACCCGGCTTGCTGACATCGTGCGTGGCTGTGGCTGCTGGGAAATCAGAGCTCGCGGCGCGATAAACGACATCAGGGAAACTGCCAGCGCGATCGACCAGCGCCCGGCAGAGATGGGGCGAACCCGGCTCCAGGACGGCATAAGTGTGAGCAGGATGGTCAGCCCCCCACCGGTCTTGCCTGCTCCTCGGCCTCCTTCGCGACCCTCTGCCCCTCCTCCACGTTCACGAATCGAAGAATCAGCGACCCTACTATAAAGAAGACTATCACGGCCAGGATCGCCGGCCTCATCGAGCCGGTGCGGGCGATTATCACTGTGAACAGCAGCGACCCCATCATTCCCGAGAACTTGCTGAACACGCTGAAGAAGCCGAAGAACTCACCCGACTTGTAAGGCGGGATGATGCTGGCGAACAGCGATCGGCTCAGCGCCTGCGTCCCGCCCTGAACCGTCCCGACCAGCAAGGCCAGTATGTAGAAATGGGTCGCCGTCTGCATGAAATAGCCGAATATGCTGATGCCGGCGTATATGAGAAGGCCGACGAAGATCGACGCCTTCGCCCCGATCTTCGTGGCAAGCATTCCGAACGCAAAGGAGAACGGAATCCCGACAAACTGCACTACCAGGATCGCGGCGATTACCGTGCTCTGCGGAATTCCGAGCTCTGTTCCATAGGGCGCCGCCATCCGGATGATCGTCCCGATCCCGTCGCTGTAGATCAGGTACGCGACGAGCATGATGAAGGCTTGCTTGTACTTTCTCAGCTCCTGGAAAGTCTCGAACAGTCGCGTGAAGGCGACGACAACCGGATTCTCGCCCCGCCTCTCGTCACTCTCGAGCTTCACCACCGGCTCACGTACGCCCTTGAGAAGAGGAATCGAGAAAAGCGCCCACCACACGGCAACCGAAACGAACGCAAGCCGCGCCGGCAGCGTCCCCTCGGCCGGGAGCCCGAACGCCGTGGGGTTGCTTATCCACGCAAGGTTGAGCGCCAGAAGGATTCCGCCGCCGACATATCCCAGAGCGTAGGCAGCGGTTGACGCCCGATCCATCTCCTCCTTTCGTGCTACATGCGGAAGCAACGCCTCATAGAAGACGTAGCTTCCCTGCATTCCGAGATTCGCAAGGATGAACAGGATCGATGCGAGAAGCAGGTCGCCGCGCTCGATGAGATACATTAGTGCGCACGCGGTCACCCCGACACCCATGAAAGTGCCGAGGAATCGCTTCTTTACGGGTGAGTAGTCGGAGATCGTGCCGAGTATCGGCGCCAGAACCGTGGCTATCGCGAGCCCGATCGCGTTGGCGAGAGACCAGTATGCAGCCGCCTGGCCCTCCGGCCGCCCTGCCCCCGCCACAGTCGTGAAGTAGATCGGGAAAACTGCGACTGCGATTGTCGTCTGCGCCGACGATGCCGCCCAGTCGTACATCGCCCACATCCGCAGCTCGCGGCGGTGAAGTCCGAGTTTGGCGAGGATCCCGCGTTCGGATGAAGATGCGACCGAAGGGTTTGTCATGGCGGCAAACTGTACAACCTTCGGGCGCTTTAGTACAGAAGGTCGTCGCGGAGGGACATACGGATAACGCAACGGAAAGATCCGCGACAGGCGACAGGGCAAGATCGAGATGCCTGAGACCTGATGCCCGAAACCTGAAAATTTCATCGCACCTTTCTTCCCTTTCCCGTACTTTTGGTGTCGTGACCAACCCCCTCAGGGACCAGCTCCAGTCCGCCCTCGGCACCACCTACGAAATCGACTCGGAGCTTGGCGGCGGCGGGATGTCCCGTGTCTTCGCCGCTACCGAATCCGCCTTCGGTAGAAAGGTCGTCATAAAGGTCCTCCCCCCCGAGATGATCGAGGGACTGAGCGTCGAACGGTTCAAGCGCGAGATCGGACTCGCTGCCCGGCTCCAGCATCCTCATATCGTCCCCGTTCATGCCGCCGGCGAGATAAATGGTCTCCCCTACTTCACGATGCCGTTCGTGGACGGCCATTCACTGCGCGACCGGCTCGCCAGGAGTGGCGCCCTCCCGATAACCGACGCTATCGGAGTGATGCGCGACGTCGCCAAGGCCCTGGCGTATGCGCACGACCAGGGTGTGGTCCATCGCGACATAAAGCCCGATAACGTCCTGCTTTCCGGCGGATCTGCTGTCGTTACTGATTTCGGAGTTGCCAAGGCGCTTTCCGCGTCAAAGACATCAGCGCCCGGCGGAACACTCACGCAGGTCGGCACGTCGCTCGGCACTCCTGCCTACATGGCACCCGAGCAGGCCGCTGCGGATCCCGAC
>JBBQZF010000289.1:0-3261 GCA_038208015.1 Gemmatimonadales bacterium | reverse complement strand
GCTTTGCGCTGAATGTTCTCACCGACCTTTCGTATTTTGACCTCATCGTTCCGTGCGGCATTCAGGACGTTGAGATGACTTCGATATCGAAGGAGATCGAGTTGCGTGGCGATGCGGATCCATCGGTGGGAGTTGATACGGTCGGTGACGTTGCCGCCGATATGTTTGCCGAGGTGTTCGAACTTGCTGTCGTCGATCTGACGGAACAGCAGGGATCACCGATGACACAGATGCTGCACAGATGACACCGATGAAACGCCAGGCTCTTTTTTTTAACGCGGATTTCAGGGGGAAGCGGTACGATCAGGGAAAGGCGACCAAATCCCGTTTGCTACAGAGAAACCCCGCGTACTGAATCAGTTGTGTCATCTGTGATCCCCGCTCTTACCGAAATCTTCGGGAGATTTTCGGGCATTCTAGATATATTTAAGGTAGATGAGCGAAGCACCGGCAACACGCGTCTACCCTGCCCGCAAGCGAGCAGTCGGGCCCGACGCCCCCAGGGATCTTTCAGCCGACCTGAACGCCGAGCAGGCCGCCGCGGCGACGCACGGGGATGGGCCACTCCTCATCATCGCGGGCGCCGGCACCGGGAAGACCCGCACCCTCGTGTACCGCGTCGCCCATCTCATCGAGCGAGGAGTCAGGCCGGAGCGGATCCTCCTGCTCACCTTCACGCGCCGAGCCGCGCAGGAGATGCTCTCCCGCGCCGAGCGGCTGGTTGGCGCAACGAGCAGGAATGTCCACGGCGGGACGTTTCACGCGACGGCCCACCGGCTTCTCAGGCGCTTCGGCCCGAGCGCGGGACTGGCGAAGGATTTTACCATCATGGATCAGGGCGACTCATCCGACCTGATGCAGCTTTCCCGGTCCCAGCTCGGTTACGCGCAGAAAACGAAGCGTTTTCCGAAAAAGGAAGCGCTTCAGTACGTGTACTCGAGGCACGTCAACACAGGCTTCTCCGTCGACGACATAATCAGGGACGAATACGCCCAGTTCACGGAATACCTTCCCGACTTCATAAAGATCTTCGCCGACTACACCGTGAGAAAGCAGGAGCGAAATCTCGTCGACTACGACGACCTCCTGCTCTTCTGGGCGCTCATGCTGGAGGCCTCGCCGGAGCTGGCGGAGAAGATCTCGGGACTCTACGACCACGTCCTCGTGGACGAATATCAGGACACCAATGTCCTGCAGGCCCGGATACTCCGCGGAATGTGCAGGAAGCACAGTAACATCACCGTAGTCGGTGACGATGCCCAGAGCATCTACTCGTTTCGCGGCGCGAATTTCAGGAACATCCTGGGATTTCCGAAGCAGTTCGAGGGATGCCACGTCGTCACGCTGGAGCAGAACTACAGATCGACGCCGGAGATACTCGAGGTCACCAACACGATGATCTCGCGGGCGACCGAGCGGTTCACGAAGAATCTCTGGACCGAGCGCATGCACGGCGAAGCGCCCTGGCTCGTCACCGCGCAGGACGAGCAGCAGCAGACGCAGTTCGTCGTCGACAGGATTCTCGAGCTGCACGAGGAAGGACTCCCGCTGCGGGAGATCGCTGTGCTGTTCCGCGCCGGCTACATGTCAGCGGATCTCGAGATCGAGCTTACGAACCGGAAGATTCCTTTCGAGAAGTGGGGAGGCCTGAAGTTTCTCGAGGCAGCTCACGTGAAGGATGTCCTGGCTTTCCTGAGGATACTGGAGAATCCGCGCGACGAGGTGAGCTGGTACCGCATTCTCCTCCTCCTGCCCGGTATCGGCGACGCCACCGCACGCTCGGCAATCGATGCGATGGCTGCTGCAGCGTGGGAATCTGCCGCGTTCGGTCGTTATACGCCGCCGCCCCGTGCAAGAGCAGCGCACCAGTCACTTGTCGCGCTGCTGGACGGTCTTCGTTCGGGAAACACGGCTGATGAAGCGAAGGTCTCTGCCGATATCTCGCGGGTCCGCGGACTCTACGACCAGATCCTGCGCGAGCGATATGACAAGGCAGAGCCCCGGATCTCCGACCTCGACCAGCTTCAGACAATTGCTGCGGGGTATCCCGACCGTGCTACTTTCCTGTCGGCGCTGGCACTCGAGCCGCCGCAGGCATCGCAGGACCTTGCCGCCGGCGCCAGCCGCGAGGATGACGACTGCCTCGTTCTCAGCACGGCCCACTCGGCCAAGGGCAAGGAATGGGACGCGGTGTTCGTCATCTGGGCAGTTGACGGATGGTTCCCGTCGGCGCGCGCGCTGCGCAGCGATGAGGAGACGGACGAAGAGCGCCGGTTGATGTACGTGGCGATGACGAGGGCGCGAAACTACCTGAGCGTCACGTATCCGCTCAACGCCTACTCCACGAGACGTGGATCAGATTATTCCCTCGACCAGCTCTCGCGCTTCATCGACCGCGGCGTGCGGGACCGCATGGAGAGGGTGGCGGTGGGAGCGCAGTCCGCTCCCCGGCCTTCCGAGCCCGCGACGTCGCCGCTGCTCGACCTTCGCGCGCTGCTGAGAGGTCGTTTCAGCTAGCTCAGCCGGTATCGCCCTCGATCACCCGCTGTATGCCAAGAAATCGCTCCATTGCGCCGTAGGGATCTTTCTTGTCGGATCTCGCCAGTGAGATGATCCGCGCGATCGCTCGCCGGAGATTCTTCCCTTCCCTCTCATGGATTTCGTCGAAAAGATGAAGATCCTTTGCGTACACTCGGCGAGCGAGGAGGGATGCGTTGTCGAGCGGCACACGCTGAACGTAGAAGGGACCGATCGTTCTGAGTCGGGGACCGATGTCGCTCACCAGTGCCCGCCGGGCTTCGGCGTAGATCGTATCGCGCGCCGCGATGCGGGCTTCCCTCGAGTCAGGATGCTGTGCGTACGCCGAGTCGAGGCTCGCGGCCAGCCGCGTCCAGAAGTCGCCGAGTATCTTGTCGTCCTCCCACTCCGCGTCGACTCGTGTGGCTGCGTCGGGCTGGCCTCGGGACCTGAAGAAGGCCGCTGCTCCGCGCGCGCCAACAAAGCTGGCGAAAGACTCATTGAAGACAGCCTGTCCGGGCGCATAGAACGTGTTGTGAGTGACCTCGTGGATCACCGTAGTGACCAGTTCGAGCGTGTCCCGCGCCAGTGTAGTGCTCGTCAGCGGATCATTGAACCATCCAAGCGTGCTGAAAGCCGCCGACGGCCGGAGCGCGACATCGAATCCCCGGTCGTGGAACGATTTCGCCGCTCTCGCCGCCTCATCGAAGTCGAAATAACCCTTGTACGGCACCCTACCGACGA
>JBBQZF010000288.1:0-3264 GCA_038208015.1 Gemmatimonadales bacterium | reverse complement strand
GTTCGAGTGAGAAAAGATCACCGGCGCCTCCGCCACGTCGAGCGCGTCGCTCATACTTCCCGGGGAAACGTGCGAGAGATCGACCATCATCCCGAGCCGGTTCATCTCTCTTACAACTTCCTTTCCGAATTCGGTCAGCCCGCCGTGTGTAGCAGAGTCTGAGGCTGCGTCAACCCAATCGAGCGTGACGTTGTGGGTCAGCGTCATGTATCGTGCTCCCAGCGCATAGTAGGCGCGCAGGGCGCCGAGCGAGTTCTCGATGACGTGCCCGCCTTCCATCCCGATCAACGATCCGATGCGCTTGCGCTTGAACGCGTCGCGAACGTCGCGGGAGGTAAGGGCCAGCTGGAAGTGTGCCGGGTGCATGGCGATGAACTGCCGCGCAATGTCGATCTGCTCGAGCTGAACCCGTGCATATCCCGAGTCGGCAACATTACCGGGTACGTAGACAGACCAGAACTGGCCGCCGACCATGCCGCGCCGCAGTCTCTCGATGTCCGTATGACCCGGAGTTCGCTTCGTCAGGTCATATGCATGAACGTCCATCGGGGCAGTCGAATCACGCCTGATCGCCCAGGGAAGATCGTTGTGGCCGTCGACCAGTGGAGTCGAGGCGAGGATGCGCTTAGCCCGCGCAAGGTGAGCGTCAGTTGCCTGAGCGGACATTTGTGTGCTGATGAGCGTCAACGCCACGATGGCAGGAATACATCGCATGAGTGCTTTCCGGAGGAGAAAACCAGAGGAGCCTGAAAGCTAACGTTCTTTACTGACTCCCTCCATGACGCTAGAATCCGCGCAATGAAAGAGGCCCCGGTCAAACCGCTAGACTTCGGCGATCAGGCATCGCTCGATGCCGCACTCTCTGATTCCGTTCGTTCGCTCCAGGAATCCGGCATCCTCAGGATCACCCGACAGGTTCGCGCGATGATTGCGCGTGGTGAGACAGTCGTCAATCTCACCGTCGGCGATTTCGATCCGCGCTATTTCCCGATTCCGAAGCTTCTTGCGCAAGGCATTCAGGAGGCGATTGCCCGCGGCGAGACAAACTACCCGACTCCCGAGGGAATGCTCACGCTTCGTGAGGCGATCTCTGATTACGTGCTGCGTGAAACGGGGGTTCGTTATCCGGTCGAGGCGATAGTCGTTTGCAGCGGAGGCCGACCGGTGCTGTATGGCGCGTACCGCGCCGTTGTGAATCCGGGCGACAAGGTCGTCTTCTCGGTACCGTCATGGCAGAACGAGGCGTTCGCTCTGCTGACGGGCGGCGAATCAGTGGTGATTGAGGCCACACCAGATACAGGATTTCAGCCAACTGTCGACCAGTTCCGCCCGCACCTCGGCGAAGCGGCAATGATCTGCATCTGCTCGCCTGGAAATCCCACCGGCACCGTAATGACGGAGCAGCAGCTCGGTGACATACTTCGTGCTGTGGTCGATGAAAATCTGAAGCGTGAGGCAGCAGGACGCCGGCCGGTGTTCATCCTTCATGACCAGATGTATGGGGCGCTGGTTTCAAAAGGGCAGCGCCACGTATTTCCCGCCGCGATTGTCCCTGAATGCGCCCGGTACCTCATCTCGGCTGACGGAGTGTCAAAGGCCTACGCTGGCACAGGGTTGAGGGTCGGCTGGATGCTTGTCGCGCCAGCGGTCGGCGCCCGGATTCGGGACCTCCTGTCACACGCTGGTGCTTGGGCGCCCCGCGCTGAGCAAAGTGCTGTAGCCGGATTCCTGCGCGACCCCCAGGCGATAGCAGAGTTCCGGACTGAGATGGATGCGCGGATAGCAGAACGCCTTGTGGCGATGCATACTGGGTTCGAGGAGCTGAAACATGAGGGATATCCGGTCGATTCGATCAATCCGCAGGGAGCGATCTACTTCTCCGCGCAGTTCAAGCTGCATGGCAAGGCGGTCGATGGTCGCACCATTACGACTGATGACGACATTCGCCTGCTCCTCCTCGAGCGGGCGGGTGCGGCTGTGATTCCGTTCCAGGCGTTCGGAGTTCAAAAGGAGAGTGGATGGTTCAGACTTTCCGCCGGGGCCGTTTCGCTCGATGAGATCCGCTCACTCTTTCCTCGAATCAAGACCCTCCTGGATGAAGTGAAGTGACAGGATTCCGTGACCCTTCCTGAGCGTTCGTCGCCCGGGCAAGCCGGGGATGCGGATGTGCAGGAAGAAATCGGTCTTTATCAGTTGCTTGTCGAGAGCGTCCGCGACTATGCGATCTTCGCGCTCGACCCGACGGGAGTGATCGTCACCTGGAATACCGGCGCCGAGCGTTTCAAGGGATACCGGGCGCACGAGATAATCGGCAAACATTTCTCAACGTTCTATCCTCCTGAAGACATTGCGGCCGGAAAGCCCGCGGAGGAACTCGTGATCGCCGCGCGTGATGGGCGAGTTGAGGATGAAGGGTGGCGACTTCGAAAAGACGGCTCGCGCTTGTGGGCGAACGTAATAATTACCGCTCTCAGGCGGCCCAATGGAGAGCTCGTGGGATTCGCGAAGGTTACGCGCGACCTCACGGAGAGAAAAGCGTCTGAGCTGAAGGAGCGGGTTGCAATGGTTCGCGCTGCCGAGGCAGAGGCGGCAAACCGGACGAAAGCCGAGTTTCTAGCGGCGATGTCGCATGAACTTCGAACGCCGCTCAATGCGATCGGCGGTTACGCCGAGCTCCTGAGAATGGGAGTGCGGGGCGAGATGAACTATCAGCAGGAAGCCGATCTCGACCGCATCATCGTTGCGCAGCGGCACCTGCTCGGAATCATCAATGATCTCCTGAACTTCAGCCGGATTGAGGCTGGCAAGCTCACTTATGACATCGTCCCAGTCGATGTCAGCGCTGTCATCGGCGCTGTCGTGGAGATGGTGAAACCGCTTGCTATCGCCAAGAATATCGAGCTGAAGATCGACGATTGCGCCGATGACGCGGTGGCTTTTGGTGACAAGGCAAAAGTCGAGCAGATCGTAATCAACCTTGCGTCGAATGCCGTCAATTACACAGAGCCTGGCGGGTGGGTCAGCGTTGGGTGCAGGGTCGATGGCGACAGGGTGTGCGCGCACGTCACCGACAATGGAATCGGCATCGCTTCCGATAAGCTCGAAACGATCTTCGAGCCCTTTGTCCAGGTTGGCCGGACGCTTTCCACGGGGCACCACGGGACGGGGCTCGGGCTGTCGATAAGTCGCGAGCTGGCGAGGGCCATGGACGGCGAGCTTACAGTTAAGAGTTCACTTGGCGAGGGCTCTTCGTTTTTCCTTTAC
>JBBQZF010000287.1:0-3279 GCA_038208015.1 Gemmatimonadales bacterium | reverse complement strand
GAGGCGACCGGAGGATTTCTCGTAGCGCGACGCGAGGAGCGCCTCGAGGCAGGTGCGGGCCGTTACGAGATCATCGGGGTTTCCGAAGGCGATGAAGCTGCGCGCGAATGCGGAGGCCATCTCGGCGTTCCAGCCCGTGACGGTTTGCGAATCGAGATCGGGGCGTGGCCTGCGCTCGCGGGCCTCGGCGAGTTTGGTGACACCGCGGCGTACGGTGGCGGTCAATTCCTCGTCGGTGAGGTCGAATTTGGCGGCGAGAGCGGACTCGTCGGGCGTTCTTCGGGGCACATTCAGGGAAGTGAGTTTCGGCGATTCGGCGGCGCCGGGATCCACGTTGCCGTTCGGCTTGATCTGGAAATACTCGATGAGCACGGGGAGATCCGCTGGCGCGAGGGCTTCCGCGAATTGGCGGTGGCTCCAGGTGTAGAACGCGCCTTCGCTGAGAGTGTCGGCGTCGCTTGTAGCGTTGCTATCGGAATGGAGGGAAGCCGCAAAAAGGCCGGAAGGATTCCGGAGTTCGCGTCGGACGAAATCGAGGGTGCCTCGAATGGTTTCCTCGTAGAGTGGATGCGGCGCAAGGGCATGGAGGTCGAGGAGAGCGACGACGATTTCCGCTTGGATGGGAAGCATCTTCTCAAAGCGAGGGAGTTGCCAGGAGGAATTGAGCGCATAGCGGTGAAAGCCTCCGCCGATGTGGTCGTGGAGGCCCCTACGAATGATGGCGCGGGCCGAGAGCTCCAGCATCTTGGTTGACTGTCGCTGCCGAAAACTTCCCTCCTCTTCCGAAGCGGCGATGAGGGCGAGAAAGCGGAGGCTGGCTCCCTGGATGGATTTTGAATGGCTGGTGAATCCGCCGTCCACGGGATCGAAGTTCGCAGCGAGCGATTCGTAGGCAAGGGCGGCGAGGGTGCTGGGCGAGGGAATTTCCTCCGAATCGGCGGGCGCCTCATCGAGCGTTCCGATTCCCGCCTTCAGCTTATCGAAATCGCGTTCGCTCTGTTTCTCGATGTAGTCGGGGAAGCGTTTCCACTGGGCTTGGATGTGTTCCGTAACCTTTGAGAACGACGGGGCGAGCCCGTCGGCGGATTGCGCGGGAAAATAGGTGCCCACGGAGAAGGGAACACGTGTGGGGGTGATCCAGACATTGAGTGGCCAGCCCCCCGCGCTGCGATTCCCGGTGAGGTAGGTCATGTAGAGCTCGTTCAGGTCGGGGCGCTCGATACGGTCGACGAGGACGTTCACAAAGTCCCGATTGAGGTCGGCGGCGATAGCGGGATCCCTGAAGGTCTCCGCCTGCATGCGCGCGCACCAGTGGCACGAGTCGTAGCCAACGGACACAAAAATCGGCTTTTTCTCCTTGCGGGCTTTCGCGAAGGCCTCGGCGCTCCAGGGAAACCAATCAACGGGATCGGACGCGTGCCGGAGGAGATAGGGGGAGCCCGTGGCGGCGAGGCGCTTGGTCTTCGCATCGTCGCCAGCGGCGCACGGGAGGATGCAGAGGATGGCCGAGATTGAGACGCTGGCGTGGAAGAGGCGTGTGTGCGGCATGGCGGTTGGGAAAGTGGGAAAGTGGGAAAGTGGGGGCAGAGAATAGCGAGATTTTGGGCCGTGGGCAATCGCCATCTCCCGAGAATCCGTGGGGGGTGCCAGCGGATTTTTGTTGGCAGGCGCGAGCGGGGGACTTAGTTAAGGGCATCGAAAGGTCAGCAATTTGATTTCATTAGCCATTTCCAGCCAGAAAGGCGGCGTCGGAAAGACGACAGTCGCCGTGAATCTCGCCTATTCCCTGGCGAGGCGGGGGTGGCATGTCCTCCTCGTGGACACAGATCCCCAGGGGTCGGTGGGGAGTTCGCTTTCCGAACGGGCCCGGCATAGTCCGGGTTTCTACGACGCGGTGAATTCGGGGGCCGCGCCGGAACCCTTGGTAATCGATACCCGGATGCCAGAACTAAAGATCATGGCAGCGGGCCGGAGCGAGAGTTTCTTCGAGATCCGAGGCGAGGAGCCGGATGCCGGGGCGGCGATCGGGGCGATACTCCGGATGGCGGCTGGGAGGGGATTCGATATCGTGGTGTTCGATACGGCGGCCGGTCTGGGAGGCAGCACGTCTACCCTTCTGCGAATGTCCGACTACGTGTTGATTCCCCAGCAGGCCGAGCCGCTCTGCGTGCGCTCGATCCCGCTCCTTCTCAAGGCCATCGCCTCGCTCCGGACAGAGGGGCATCGGATCCAGGTCGCGGGGATCCTGATGACGATGGTGCAGGAAAGCGAGGCGGAGAGCCGCGAGGTGGTGCGCCAGCTCCGGGCGGCCCTGCCGGCGGGGCTGATGCTGGATTGCGCGGTGCCGCGTGATGGTCTTTTCCTCAAGGCGAGCGCGGCCGGGGTGCCGGTGGCGCTGCTTTCCCACCGTCCTCCCGCTCCCGCGTTGGTCTTCGATCAACTGGCGGCCGAGCTGGAGGTGAAAATGAATCTGAACTCCCCGAATGCATCCGATGGGATCACGCGACTCATGGATTGATCTCGACGAGTTGTCGGCGCTCGGCCATCAACTCATGGGGGAGGCGAAAACGCCCCTCGGAGAGCCTTCCAACGCAGCGGCGGGGGAGGGTGGTCTGCCGGCGGAGATGATCGACCGCTGGAGGCGACAGCTCGTGGAAATTCGCGGGCGCGCGGAGAAAAGTGGCCTCCTCGGGGACGGTTCGGGCCCGGAGGTAACGTCGGAGGTGCTTCCGGAAGTATTTGTTCCCCCGGTGGAAGGAACCCTCATGCTCCGAATGCGCGCCTTCGAGAGCTGGCTTGATGCGGAGGTTCGTCCGCGGATTCGCTTCGGCGCGGATGATCTGGGCTTCCCAATTCTTGGCCCGGAGGGCGAACCCGCGCTGGTGGCGATCGCGCTTTCCCTCTGCCATTCGTGGCATACCAGCGGAAGCCGTACCATGGGCTCCCCCTCCGCGGTCGCGAGCCGCGTGCTCGACGATCTGACCGTCCTGACGATTTTTCCCCAAGTCGAAGGGGAGACCTTCCGTTTCGTGGCCGTGGTCACGGGGAACCCGCTTGCGGCCGACGCGGCCGCGAGGATTTCGGCGGCCTTCCGCGCCGCGCTGGGAGGAGAGGGAATTTCCCCGCTCGAGAAGGAGTTGCCGTCGCCAGGGGATGCCTGGGGAAAGGAATCCGCCGAATCCGGGGGAGCGACCCACTCGGGGAGCGCGGGAGAAGTCCTTTAAAATGCCTTGACCTCGGGGGAATCTAGACTACAGCTTCCGTCCTTCATTTTTCCTC
>JBBQZF010000286.1:0-3283 GCA_038208015.1 Gemmatimonadales bacterium | reverse complement strand
GGGCCCGTAGTTGATGTCGATGAACGTGCGCACCGCCGGGTCATTCACCTGAGCCAGCAGTGAGTCGCGGGACCCCCACGCCTGCGCCCAGTAGATGGGATCCATCGCCTTCCCCGCTTCGATCAGGAGCGGAATCATCCGCCGCTCGTTGGCCGTGAGCGCCGTGGTATCGGCGGTGAGCTCGACAGACGTGTAGGCGGCCATCCGCTGCTGAATGCTGCCTGAACCCGCCGCGATAGCTGAATCCGCGGACCCTGAGGCGCTGGTGTCACATGCAGCAGCTGAAACAAGAAGCAGCAGTGACGCCGCCTTCGACATCGATCTCGACCTCATTCAATTCTCTCCGTTATGTCAACACGCCTTGCGACTTCACGCCGCCATCATCCGGATGACATTACGAAGGCGGAACGGCTACCGCCACCTCCGACAAGTCATGCCGCGTTCTACATGAACTGATTACTGATAACTCGAGACTGGAAACTCAAGACTCGCGTGGACTTTCCTGTTTCGCGAATCCGCGATCGTATTGACACCCTGCGTTCCCGCTGCGTACCCTAAGCTGTCCCCAACCCCAGGCCCATGTCTCCAAATCGTCGCGACTTCGTCAAAGCCTCGGCCGCAATCGCCGCCGTCACAGGCGCGCGGGCGGCGTTCGGCCAGCCCATCACGCTGCCCGCTCCGCCATCCGACTCCTTCGTTGACGATCTTGCCCTCGAGGCGCTGAATGCCGCGCAGGCGGCTGGAGCCTCGTACGCCGATGCGAGAATCGGCCGCTATCGCCGGCAGTCGATCAACACTCGCGAGCGGAATGTCTCGGGCGTAAGTGATTCAGAGTCATATGGTATAGGGATTCGCGCGCTTTACGAAGGATCGTGGGGCTTCGCATCGACTAGCTCCATGACGAAGGAGAGCATCGGTCGTACGGCTCAGGAGGCCGTCCGCCTCGCGAAGGCCGCGCGCGCGGTCCAGAAACGCCCTGTCGTGCTGGCTCCTGTCACGCCGGTAAAAGGCACCTGGCGCACTCCGGTCGCGCGCGACCCTGTCGATGTGCCGATCGAGGAAAAGGTGGCGCTGCTCCTCGCGGCGAATGAGGCAGCGCTAAAGGTGCCGGGCATACGGTTCGTGAACTCGGGATTGCAGCTGCTCCGCGAGGAGAAGACCCTCGCCACCACCGATGGGACACTCATAACCCAGACCTACATCCGCGTAGGACCGAGTTTCTCCGCGACCGCTATCGGGGACGGCGACTTCCAGTCATACAATGAAGAGCTCGCGCCTCGCGGGTCAGGCTGGGAGTACATCGCATCGCTCGACATGCCCGGGAATGCGGAAAGGTGGGCCTCACTTGCCGCCGAGAAGCTGACCGCGAAGTCGGTCGAGGTCGGCCGCTATGACCTCATCCTCGACCCGACGAACCTCTGGCTCACCATTCACGAATCGATCGGGCACCCGACCGAGCTGGACCGGGCGATGGGATACGAGGCGAACTACGCCGGCACGTCGTTCATCGCCCCGCCGGAGAAATTCCTCAACAAGTTCCGCTACGGACGCGACTTCATGAACGTGAGGGGCGACCGCACCGAGCCGGAGTCGCTGTCCCGCACAATGTGGGACGACGAAGGCGTTCCGGCCGAAGATTGGCTCATCGTGAAGAACGGGATATTCAACGATTACCAGACTACCCGCGAGCAGGCTTCCTGGATCGCGCCGCTGACCGGCGTGACGAAGTCCCACGGATGCTCGTTCGCCGACTCGTGGTCGAGCGTGCAGTTCCAGCGCATGCCGAACATTTCGCTGTTACCCGGTGACAAGGATATCGGGCTCGACGACATAGTCGCGGCAACCGACAAGGGGATAATCGTGAAGAACCGTGGCTCGTGGTCGATCGACCACCAGCGGTTCAACTTCCAGTTCTCCGGGCAGGTCTGCTATGAAGTGCGGAATGGAAAGATCACCGGCATGCTCAAGGACGTCGCGTATCAGAGCAGGACGCCCGACTTCTGGAACTCGATGGACATGATCGGCGGCCCGAAGAGCTACTGGCTGGGCGGATCGTTCGGCGACGGGAAAGGCGAGCCGAGCCAGTCGAATTCGGTGAGCCACGGCTGCGTGCCGGCGAGATTCAGGGAAGTCAACATCGTGAACACCGGGAGAACCGCATGAGGCCGCGCTCTCTCTTCAGCGCCACCGCCGCAGCGGAAAATCTCATGAGCGAGGAGCAGGCGCGCTCGCTGACGGGCCGCGTGCTCGCGATGGCTACCGCCGAAGAGACACGGGTCAGCGTCCAGAACGAGTGGCAAGGCAACACCCGCTTCGCCGGCGGTGAGATCACGACCTCCGGCGAATCGACCGATACGACCGTGACGGTGACGAGCAAGGTCGGCAGAAGGCGTGCGTCCACGACGACAAATGTGCTCGAGGAAGATTCGCTTCGCCGCACAGTCGACCTTTCCGAGCGGCTGGCGCGCCTGTCGCCGGAAGATCCGGAAATAATGCCGGAGCTCGCCGCACAGGCTTTCACCCCGGTGAGCGGATTCGTTGACGCGACGGCAAATCTTGGCGGCGACCTGCGTGCAGCAGCCGCGAAGCAGGTCATCGATCGCGCCGCAGCCCTGGGGGGTGCCGCAGGTGATCTGTTCGTTGCCGGCTTCCTCGAGGCGAACGCCTCGGCCAGGGCACTGGCGAACAACCGGGGACTTTTCGCGTACCACCGGTCCACCGATGCCGAGCTTTCGACGACAGTCAGAACGCCGGATGGAACGGGGTCAGGATGGGCATCGGCGGGCGCGCGGAACTGGGCGTCGATAGATCCGGCCGCGCTCGGCGCGCGGGCGGCTGAGAAAGCCGTGGCCTCCAGAAATCCGACAGCGATCGAACCGGGGATGTACACGGTCGTTCTCGAGCCCCAGGCGGTGGCGAGCCTTATCCCGCTACTCGGTGGCGCGTTCAACGGCAGGTCGGCGGACGAGGGACGAAGCCCCTTCTCGAAGCGCGGAGGAGGCACGAGGGTTGGCGAGCGCATCGCTGACGAGCGTGTCACGCTTTACTCCGATCCCGCCGATTCCGACCTGTTGATGGCCCCGTTCGACAATGAGGGTTTCCCTCTCACGCGGCGGTCCTGGATCGAGAACGGCGTGCTGAAGAATCTCACCTACAGCCGGTACTGGGCGCAGAAGCAGGGCGTGCAACCGACGGGCGGTGGTGGTGGATTCGGCGGCGGCGGGTTCCCCGGTGGACTGAAGATGCAGGGCGGCACCAAGTCGCTGGACGAACTGATTGCGGG
>JBBQZF010000285.1:0-3333 GCA_038208015.1 Gemmatimonadales bacterium | reverse complement strand
CTTCGCTGGATCAGCGGGTGTCTCCGGGCTAACGAACGCCTTGGTCGTTCTCACGCGAGGCTGCCCCATTGAATCGAGAGTGACGACGGCGACGTTCGAGTCGGCCAGCATCAATGCGCGTGCAGCCGAAAGGATCGCGGAATCGCTCGCGACCCTGTAGAGCTCGTCAACGGGGACTGCCGGCGTCGCGGCGGGAGCTGGCTCGCGCGCGTCACCGCAACCGGTGGCCAGGAAGGCCAGGAACATAAGGACTCGTCTTGGGATCATCGGCATTTCGCCTCTCAGGGCTTTGTTCAGCTGGGGGCATCGAGCAGAGCCAGCTTCGAAGCTCTCAGCTACGACGCAACTTAACAAAGGAAGAGGTACCAGCCGACAGCTTGGTGAGCTGGGAGCATGGAGCCTAGCTGTCGCCGCCGATACGATCGATCAGCCCATGACGACTGCATCGTACCCGCCCGAGGGGGTCGAGACTGAGTGTCGATCGGGTAGATTGCGCCCATCATGAAAGCTGCGCCGACTTTCCTCGACAGGCTACGCGAAGCAGATGTAACCGCACTTCTCCGGAACGGCGCCGGGCTCGAGGTCAGCTTTCAGCAAGTTCCATCCCGGCCCGGCGCACAAGCCGTCCCGCTGATCGCGAGTGATGGAAGCCGCGGATGCGCATCGATGTTTTCTCCGACCGCCCACTACCTCGACTACCCGCTGCTGGAGATGGGACGCAGCTCTTCCCCCGCCCGGAGGGCAACCTACTCCGCACTCGGCTTGCCGTGGAAGGCGATGTTCCGGGCCACGGCCTTCGACAAGGTCGTATACGTGAATCACTGGCTGCTCAACGGCGGTCCGCCTCTGGAGCTCGGCCACATTGATCTTGCAGACCTTCTGGAGCGGGTGAAGGAGAGTCATCCCGGGCACGCACTCGTGTTTTCCGGAGTCGTTCCCGAACTTGCACCACGTCTCGCGCTTTTCCTTGGTGCCCTTGGCGGTCGCGCGGTCCAGAGCCGGATCGTTCACCTGCTCGACACGTCTGAGCCAGTCGGCGGCCTCTCGCGCAGGGGCGTGCGCGAAAAGCGAAACGTGGACCGAAGGCTCTACGAGAGCCGCACCCTTGATCGAACCACGGATCGGAATGCGCTCCTGGCCGAAGCCGGCCGGATGGCAGAGTTGTACTCGGAGCTCTACGTGCGCAAATACTCAGCGATGAATCCGCAGTACACCGAGGATTTCTTTCGGCTGATTATTGAATCGGAGGAATTTCACGTAAACGGGTGGCACGACGACGGCCGGCTCGAGGCGTTCAACATCCGCCTCATCCAGGGAGGAGTGAATCACTGGTCAATCTGCGGCTACGACATGAGTGCACCGAAGAGGAAAGGACTCTTCAGGTTGATCGCCGCGGAAGATCTCCTCGGGCCAGGGGACTTCAATGTGATCAACTGGGGAGGCGGGAACTCGTCGTTCAAGAAGTTCCGTGGCGCGCGGCCTGCGCTCGAGTACGATCTGGTCTTCGACGACCACCTGCCCCTTCGCCGGCGAATCCCGTGGCGGGTCGTTCGGGAACTGCGCGGATTGAGGAACAAGCCGGCTTCACCCGGCAGCAGCGTACCGCTGCAGAGCGTTGAACCCACCGGCAAAGCTGAGCGGGTGCTCCCCCGTCCGGTGGGCCCAAAGATGGTTGCGCTGATTACGAGCATACCGGGAATGGCCGAACCGTTTCTCTCAGCCGACCTTGGTTCCGTCGGACTCGAGATACCGGTCGCTGTTCTCATCCGTCCGTCGAGATTGTTGAGCGACAGGATGCGAAACCTGCCGCGGGAGTTGAAGCGGCAGGCGAGAATGAACGGTACATACCCCCTGCCCCAGCTTGTGAATCGCGTCCTTTATTACCGTGCCGCGTCAAGCCGCGACAAGGGCTCGGGAAGTGTGAGCTCTAATGTCGGCGCGCTCGACACTCTCGCTTCCGGAAGACTCATCATCGAGTCACAGTCCGCAAACGATCCAGCCGTTGTGAAGGCATTGCGCGATGCGGGGTGTGATCTCGGCCTGGTGATCGGCGCTGACGTGCTGACGCGCCGCACTCTCGATGCGATGGGGCTCCCGCTCGTCAATCTTCACATGAGCGACCCTTCATTCGTGCGGGGAATGCCACCCGTCTTCTGGGAAATTCTCGACGGCCGGGACGACGTGACGCTGACCCTGCATCGCCTGACTGTCGAGCTCGACGGCGGTCCCGTGCTGGCGCAGAAGTGTGTCAGGATTCAATGGCGCGATTCACTGGCGGGAACCCTTCAGGCAACGCGGCAACTCATTGCGGAGGAAATGGCTGGCTTCCTTTCACACTCGCTTCCGGCGATCCTCGAGGGTCGCGCGGAGGAGAAATACCTGGGCAGGGGCCCAGTGAGAACGATTCCCCGGTTTCGCGATGTGATGAGGGCATGGAAGGTCTGCCGCGACCGGAGCCGGAAAGCCAGTCGCTGAAGCGCTGGATCTGGTACTACGGGGATGCATCCCCTGAGCCGCGAATGAGATCATAGAGTCTCGAAGCCGGGTTCAACGAAAAGCCTGGCCCGGAGCGCCTGCACGATAACGCTCGCGATTTCCTGCTGGATCGCGAAGGCGTCGCCCGCCTTTCTGTCGTAGGTTTCCGACCACAACTGATATCCATCGGCAGCATTGACAAGCTGCACCGAAATGCGAAGCCGGTCACCCGCGCGCCGCACGATTCCCTCCAGGACCATGCTCACGCCGAGCTGCGCGCCCACCGTGCGAACGTCAAGGTTGCGATCCTTGAATGCAAACGCCGGGGTTCGCGACGTAACACGAAGACCTTTCACGCCTGCAAGTCTCGTGATCAGCTCTTCGGTGAGGCCATCGCTGAAGTTTTCCTGGTCCCGCAGCGGACTGCGGTCGGTGAATGGGAGCACGGCGATGGCCGGGCTCGATGCGACGCCATTCAACGCGACTCCGCGGTTAGTTGCGGGTTGCAGCCAGAGCACCGCAGCGACGAGGATGACTGCGGCTCCCCCAGCCACAGCAATGATCCGGCGTACTCGCCGTTTCGATGAGCTTCGCTGGATCTTGCGGACGAACGCCGTGAGACCGGGCGTTTCCCCGGAACGAAATTTCCATGCGAGAAGGTCGCTCTCGACGACCCTGGCCGACTGGTACCTCTCCTCTACGGATGTGGCAAGCAATTCTGATATGATCCGCTCGATCGCGGCCGGAACATCGCCGCGATGCGTTGCAATCGGGACAGGAGCCGAACGCTTGATCCCACCGGGGACATCCGTCGCCAGACCCGCGGGAAACGGGCGGGTACCGGTAAGCATTTCATAT
>JBBQZF010000284.1:0-3342 GCA_038208015.1 Gemmatimonadales bacterium | reverse complement strand
GCTCGGGCTTACCCACGTGCGTTTCGAAGCAGGCGACGCCACTGCTTTCGCGCTCGGTGCGGCGCAGGCGCCCGATCTCGTCATCGTCAATCCGCCGCGCCGCGGCCTCGGCGCCGGGCTTTGCACCTGGCTCGAGGCGTCGTCGGCTCGTGCGCTGATTTATTCGAGCTGCAACGCCGAGTCGATGGCGCGCGACCTCGCAGGGATGCCGCGGTTCGCGCTGCGGGAAGCGCGGGTACTGGACATGTTCCCGCATACGCGGCACTACGAAGTCGTCGCTCTTCTGGAAGAGCGTCGTGATGCCAGGCTGGCCGGAGGGATGAACGTGTGAGAGCGCCAGCAACTCACCGCCACCTTGAACGCGGCGGATTCCTATCGTGAAGCTCCGCCCACGCCGCCGCCTTTCGCTATACGTAACAAGTATGAACGAACAGGTTGCCTTGCTCCTTTCCAGGCAGCTTCGGCTTTCAGACCAGTAGTAGCCTGAGTTGCGCTCTTTTTTCGAAGAGATCAGGGACGGACATATGGGACACCTCCGAGGTGCCTCGCGTTGCGGCGAGCCTCCGACGTGAACGGCGGCACGCGGCTGGTGCAGGACGCGTCGGCTGACAGCGAGCGCCATTTCTCCGATAGCTTGATCGAGAACCTTCCCGGCGTGCTCTATTTCTACGACGAGGAAGGCCGGTTCCTGCGCTGGAACAGCAACCTCGAGCGGGTGACCGGCTATTCGGCCGGGGAAATCGCCGACATGCATCCCCTGCAACTCGTTCCCCCCGAGGCCCGACTTCTGGTCGCGGCGCGCATACGGGAGGTTCTGGAAAAGGGTTCTTCTTCTGTCGAATCCGAACTCCTGAGCCGCGACGGGACCGTCACGCCCTATTTCTTCACGGGCAAGCGTGTGGTGTTCGATGGCGCCCCCTGCCTGGTGGGCGTGGGGATCGACGTCTCCGATCTCAGACGCACGGAACGGCTCCTCCTCAACAGCGAGTCGGACCTCGAGAAAGTGCAGAGCATTGCTCACCTGGGTAGCTGGGAACTCGACATCGCAAGTCGCACCCTGACCTGGTCGGATGAGGTTTTCCATATATTTGGATGCGTGCCCGGCTCCTTTGCGCCGAGCTACGAGCGATTCCTGTCCTTCGTACATCCGGACGACCGGGATCGCATGGAGGAGGCGCAAGGTCATGCGTTGAAGGGAGATCGGGAACTGAATCTGGAACACCGCATCGTGCGACCCGATGGCGTCGTCCGGTGGGTGCACGAATTGGGCAAACTCGAACGGGATGCCGCGGGTCGCGCCGTGCGCCTGCTCGGCACGATCCACGACATTTCAGTGCACAAGCGGACCCAGGAACAACTCCGGGTGGTCCTGGAGCATCTCGAAAGCAAGGTGGTGGCGCGCACGGCGGAACTGCAGGCCGCGCTGGTCAGAGCCGAGGCCGCCGACCGCATGAAGTCTGCCTTCCTCGCCACGATGTCGCACGAATTGCGGACGCCGCTCAACTCCGTGATCGGCTTCACGGGCATCCTGCTGCAGGAGTTGGCCGGCCCACTCAACGAGGAACAGGCCAGGCAGCTCGGGATGGTCCGGGGGAGTGCACGTCATCTGCTGGAGCTCATCAACGACGTGCTCGACCTCTCCAGGATCGAGGCCGGCCAGATGCAGGTCAGGGTCGAGCCCTTCGAACTCCCCGCCATCATCGAACGCGTCGCGGCTTCTCTCAAGCCGATTGCGGACAGGAAGGGAATCGACCTGGTCACCGAGATACCGGCGGGGCTCGCTTCGATGACAGGCGACAGGCGTCGCATCGAGCAGGTCCTGATCAATTTGGTCAGCAACGCGATCAAGTTCACCGAGCGTGGCAGCGTGACTGTCTCGGCCGCGCAGACGAGGATGCCCGCCGAAGCGGGTGCTTCCGAGGCACGGCCCGCCGTGCGAATGCGCGTAACCGATACCGGGGTGGGAATCCGGAGTGAAGATGCGGAAAGCGTGTTTCGCCCATTTCACCAGATCGACGGCAGCTCGACCCGCGCGCACGAGGGCACGGGTCTCGGACTCGCGATCTGCAAGCGTCTCGTCGCACTGATGGGAGGAACGATCAGCCTGGAGAGCTCAGCCGGAAAGGGCAGTGAGTTCTCCGTGACCCTTCCGGTTCACGCGACCTCGGCATGACCACCATTCTCCTCATCGAGGACAACGAACAGAACCGGTACCTCGTGACGTACCTGCTCGAACGGCACGGCTATAGCGTCGTTGCCGCCGAAAGCGGTCCCCGCGGCATCGAGCTGGCTGCCGAAGTCAAGCCCGCAGTGATTCTGCTGGACATTCAGCTGCCCACTCTGGATGGCTACAGCGTCGCACGCGCGCTACGTGAAATGTCGGAGATCGCATCAGCGCGCATTATCGCCGTCACTTCCCACGCGATGGCAGGAGATCGTGAGCGGGCGCTCGAGTCCTGTTTCGACGGCTACATCGAAAAGCCCATCGATCCGGCGACTTTCGTCGCGGAGATCGCCGGCCATGTCGCCGAATCCGCGCGAACAGGGAGCGCGCCGTGACACGCGTTCTGGTGGTGGACGACAACGAGGAAAACCTCTCGTACCTGCAGACGCTGCTGACCGCGCATGCGCACTCGACCGAGCTGGCCCGGCACGGCGCGGAAGCCCTGGTGCGCGCACGGCAGACGCCACCGGACCTCGTCATCGCCGACCTGTTGATGCCCGTGATGGACGGTTACACGTTGCTCCGCCACTGGAAGGCCGACCCCCTGCTGCAGAAGATTCCCTTCATCGTCTACACCGCCACCTACACCGAAGTGGAAGACGAGCAGCTGGCGCTGGACCTGGGCGCCGATGCGTTCATCCTGAAGCCGGCGGAGCCGGCAGCGCTCCTGGCAATCGTTCGCGCCGTGCAGGGGAACGCGGGCGCCCTGGTGCCGAAACTGGCGAAGGCTTCGGACGGCGAAACTGCTGCGCTGATGAAGTCGTACAGCGGAATCCTGGTCCGCAAGTTGGAGGAGAAGGCGCTGCAGCTGGAAGCGGCGAATCGCGCCCTCCATGCGGACATTGCGGCACGCGAGGAGACCGACTCGCGGTTGCGCCTGCTCAATGCCTCCGTCCTGCAGTCCAGCGAGTCGATCATGATCACCGATGCCGAGCTCGACGAGCCGGGACCACGCATCGTATTCGTCAATCCCGCGTTCACCACGCTGACAGGCTACGAGTCCGGCGATGTGATCGGCAAGACCCCGCGCATCCTGCAGGGCCCGTTGACCTCCCGGGCGGAATTGCGGCGGCTGCGCAGCAACCTCGAGCGCGGCGCGGTGTTCGAAGGTGAGACAG
>JBBQZF010000283.1:0-3424 GCA_038208015.1 Gemmatimonadales bacterium | reverse complement strand
TCACCGACGAGGTCAGCCAGCACCGGACTGGAAAATCCGAAAACTCCCTGCTCCGGGAAGAAGTCACCCCGGAGGACATTGCCCGTATTGTCGCCTCGTGGACCGGTATTCCCGTCAGCCGTCTCCAGGAGGGCGAACGCTCCAAGCTGATCCGCATGGAGGACCGGCTTGGAGAACGGGTGATCGGCCAGCGCGACGCCATCCGCGCCGTCTCGCACGCGGTGCGCCGCGCCCGCGCCGGGCTTCAGGATGAAAACCGGCCGATCGGTTCGTTCCTCTTCCTCGGCCCCACCGGCGTCGGCAAGACGGAACTGGCCAAGGCCCTCGCCGAATTCCTCTTCGACGACGAGAACGCCATGACCCGCATCGACATGAGCGAGTACATGGAAAAGCATTCCGTCTCCCGCCTCATCGGCGCCCCTCCCGGCTATGTCGGTTATGAGGAAGGCGGACAGCTCAGCGAGACCGTCCGCCGCCGACCTTACAGCGTGGTGCTTTTCGATGAGATCGAAAAAGCCCATCCGGACGTGTTTAACGTGCTCCTGCAGGTGCTCGACGATGGACGCATCACCGACGGACAGGGACGCACCGTGGACTTTAAAAACACCGTGCTCATCATGACCTCCAACATCGGGAGCCAATTCATCATGGACGAGTCCAACCGCGAGCAGCGCGAGGCCCGCGTCACCGAGGCTCTGCGCGCCCACTTCCGTCCGGAGTTACTCAATCGCATCGACGAGACCATCATCTTCGACCGTCTCAGCGACACCGACCTCAATGCCATTGTCCGCATCCAGCTGAAGCGCGTCTTCCAGCGGCTCGAAAAACAGAACCTCCATCTCACCCTGACCGAGGAGGCTCTGCGCCACGTTGCCGACCAGGGCTACGACCCGGTCTACGGCGCCCGTCCGCTCAAACGGGCCATTCAGCGTCAGCTGCTGGATCCCCTCAGCCTGGCCCTGCTGGAAGGCCAATTCCAGGAGGGCGACCACATCGCCGGACGGCTGGAAGACGGCAAAATCATCTTCGAACCGACCCCCGCTCCCTGATCGGAGCGGGAGTCGATCCGGCGGAGGAAAAACGCTTTGCAATCCCCCCGGCACCGGTATCTTCGCGCCCCTATGGATATCCAAGTAGCAACTCTTTGTGACTCCGCCATGGACTACAACTCCAAGTTGTGTGTCCTCGGCACTTTCGACACTATCGGCTCCCGGGTCCTCCCCGTGGTCCATCCCGCCGCCGCTCTCGCCCTGCGCATCTGCTTCCGTTCCTCGGACGAGGGGAATCACCAGCTTTCCATCCGGCTCATCGACGAGGACGGCAATAACTCCATGCAGCCACTGGAAGCCGCCATCGACATCAAAATGCCCGACGGCACGGACTTCGTGACCCGCAACATGATTCTCAACTTCCAGCCCCTCCGCTTTGAAAAGGCCGGCATTTTCTCGTTCGAAGTCAGCCTCAGCGGACAAATCCTCGCCAGCATCCCGCTTCGTGTCGTCTACGTCGAGGACGGAGCACAGGCGCAGGCCTGAACGGTCCCTTCCCTCCCCCACATTAAGCCCCTTTCCCAAAAACCCGAAAACCGGCCCGCCCTGATCCGGCAGGCCGGTTTTTCATGTCCGGAACCCTGCACCGGTCCGCCGCCGCCCATGACTGTCCAAAACCTCGCTGCCCAGCCGCCCTTCACCACAAAGGACGGCTCCACCATCCGCAGTATCCTCGACCGCAGCAACGCTCCCGTGCAGGCCCAGTCCCTTGCCGAGGCCAGCCTGCCTCCGGGCAGCGCCACCCAGCGGCATTTTCACAAGTTATCCGAAGAACTCTACTTCCTCCTCGAAGGCTCCGGCTCCATGGAAATCGACGGAGAATCCCGGCCTGTCGGCCCTGGCGACGCCATTCTGATTCCGCCAGGCGCATGGCATCAGATCACCGCCACCGGCACGCTCGCATTGCGCTTCCTCTGTTGTTGCGCCCCGCCCTACGACCACAGCGACACGTATTTCGAGCCTTCGGACCTGATTTGAAGTCCAGTTCATCCGCCGGCTGCAGATTGTGGTTGGCCGGATTTCTGCCCGGTCGTGGGTCACGGTGCAGGCGCTGTCCGCTCCGGACGCCAGCACTCCGCACCGGTGCCGACACAGGACCGGTCGGAGAACCGCGCGCTCCGAACCAGCGATTGACAAAGGGCTCTCGACGAGTCGCCTGCGCAATATTCGGCCCATTGAGAAAGTGGCGCGCACCGGCGCCAGGAAAAAATTCGCCCAAGCCGTGGCCCTTTTCCTCGCCGGATTGCGCATGAGGGTGCACGATGCTCTTTCCACCGCACATGAATCCCTCTGACGACCGGGTCGAAGCGATCTTCCACGCCACGCTCGACCTCGCAGATCGCGCGGACCGCGAGACTTTGCTGAACCGTGAATGCCAGGACGATCTGGTTCTCGCCGCCCGTGTCCGCCGGCTCCTCGAGATGCACGATAATTCCGGCGGCGTCCTGGATAGCGCCCCGCACTCACCCGAGATCGAACGCGAGTTGGCGCGGTTGAAACCCGAAGCGGCGGGCGAACGGATCGGGCCTTACAAGCTGCTCCAGCAGATCGGCGAAGGCGGCTTCGGCGTCGTGTGGATGGCCGAACAGGAGCAGCCAGTGCGGCGGCGGGTGGCATTAAAGATCATCAAGCTGGGCATGGATACGAAGGAGGTCATCGCGCGCTTCGAACAGGAACGGCAGGCACTGGCGATGATGGAGCATCCCAATATCGCCAAGGTTTTCGACGCGGGCGCGACCCCGTTCGGACGGCCGTTTTTCGTCATGGAACTCGTGCGCGGCGTGAAGATCACCGACTACTGCGACGAGCAGAACCTCTCGACAGGCGAGCGGATCGGCCTCTTCGTCCACGTCTGCCAGGCGGTGCAGCACGCGCACCAAAAGGGAATCATCCATCGCGACCTCAAGCCGTCGAACATCCTCGTGACCATCAACGATGGCGAGGCGGTGCCGAAGGTCATCGACTTCGGCGTGGCCAAGGCGACGCAGGGCCGGCTCACGGATGCGACGTTCTTCACGCAGTTCGAGCAGATGGTCGGCACTCCGCTCTACATGTCTCCGGAACAGGCGGAACTGACTTCACTCGACATCGACACGCGGAGCGACATCTACAGCCTCGGCGTGCTGCTCTACGAATTGCTCACCGGTCGCACGCCAATCGACACGGCGACCATGGCCCGCGCGGGGATGGATGAAATCCGCCGGCTCATCCGCGAGGTCGATCCGCCACGTCCCTCGGCACGCGTGAAGACGCTCGATGGCAATGAACTCACCACCGCCGCGAAACGCCGCCACACCGACGGCGCGAAGCTGCCCGGAGCCTTGCGCGGCGACCTCGACTGGATCGTGATGAAGTGCCTCGAAAAGGATCGCAAG
>JBBQZF010000282.1:0-3437 GCA_038208015.1 Gemmatimonadales bacterium | reverse complement strand
TGCGCGCATCGATCACTTCGCGCGTCTTCTTGTCTTCCTCGGCGTGTGCCTCGGCGTCTGCGACCATGCGCTTGATCTCTTCCTCGGACAGACCGCTGGACGCCTGGATCTTGATCTTGTTCTCCTTGCCGGTCGCCTTGTCCTTCGCGGCAACGTGCAGGATGCCGTTGGCGTCGATGTCGAAGGTGACTTCGATCTGCGGCATGCCGCGCGGCGAGGGCGGGATGTCGGTCAGGTTGAACTGCCCGAGCGACTTGTTCACGCGTGCCATTTCCCGCTCGCCCTGGAGCACGTGTATGGTGACCGCGTTCTGGTTGTCGTCCGCCGTCGAGAACACCTGCGTGGCCTTGGTCGGGATCGTGGTGTTCTTCTGGATGAGCTTGGTCATCACACCGCCGAGGGTCTCGATGCCGAGCGACAGCGGCGTCACGTCGAGGAGCAGCACGTCCTTCACTTCACCCTGCAGCACGCCGCCCTGGATCGCGGCGCCGACTGCGACTGCCTCGTCCGGGTTCACGTCCTTGCGCGGCTCCTTGCCGAAGAACTCCTTCACCTTGTCCTGCACTTTTGGCATGCGCGTCTGACCGCCGACGAGAATGATGTCGTCGATCTCGGAGAGCTTGACGCCGGCATCTTTCACCGCGATGCGGCACGGCTCGATCGTGCGCTCGATCAGCTCGTCGACCAGCGACTCGAATTTCGCGCGCGTGACCTTGACCGCCAGATGCTTCGGCCCGGACTGGTCCGCCGTGATGTAGGGCAGGTTCACTTCTGTCTGCTGCGAGGACGAAAGCTCGATCTTGGCTTTCTCGGCGGCATCCTTCAGCCGCTGCAGCGCCAGCATGTCTTTCCTCAGGTCGAGACCGGAATCCTTCTGGAACTCGTCGCAGAGGTAGTCCATGAGGCGCTGGTCGAAGTCTTCGCCGCCCAGAAAAGTGTCGCCATTGGTCGAGAGCACCTCGAACTGGTGTTCGCCGTCGACCGCTGCGATCTCGATGATCGAGACATCGAACGTGCCGCCGCCCAGATCGTAGACCGCGATCTTGCGATCGCCTTTTTTCTTGTCGAGGCCGAACGCCAGCGCTGCTGCCGTGGGCTCGTTGATGATGCGCTTGACTTCGAGACCGGCGATGCGCCCGGCGTCCTTGGTCGCCTGACGCTGCGAATCGTTGAAGTAGGCCGGCACCGTGATCACCGCTTCGGTGACCGGCTCACCGAGATAGTCCTCGGCGGTCTTCTTCATTTTCATGAGGATCTGAGCCGAGACTTCCTGCGCCGAGATCTTCTTGCCGCGCACCTCGATCCAGGCGTCGCCATTGTCGGCCTTGATGATCTTGTAGGGCATCAGCTCGATGTCCTTCTGGACTTCTTTTTCCTCGAACCGGCGTCCGATCAGGCGCTTGACGGCGTACAGGGTGTTCTTCGGGTTGGTGACCGCCTGGCGCTTGGCCGGCGCACCCACCACGATCTCACTGTCGTCCATGTAAGCGACGATCGAAGGCGTCGTTCGCGCGCCTTCCGAGTTCTCGATGACCTTCGGGGCGCCGTTTTCCATGACAGCCACGCACGAGTTCGTGGTGCCCAGGTCTATTCCTATGATTTTTCCCATGAGTTCCTCACTGAATCTTCAAATTGCTGCAAAAAGATGCATCACTGCCGGTTATGTGGGGGTAACCGGTCAGTTTTCAACCGATTTTGCCTTGGCCACGATGACCAGCGCAGGGCGGATCACACGGTCATGCAGCAGATAGCCCTTCTGCAGGACCTGCACGATGGTGTTGGGCTCGGCGCCACCTTCCACCGTGCTGATCGCCTGGTGGCGATGCGGGTCGAACTTCTCGCCGGCGGGGTCGACTTCCTTCACGCTGAATTTTTCGAACGCCGCTTTGAGCTGCTTCAGGGTCAGCTCGACCCCGCTGCGCATGGTATCGGCCGCGCCCTCCGAAGCCAGTGCCGCTTCGAGGCTGTCCTTCACCGGGATCAGCTCGGAGACGAAATTCTCGACCGCGTATCTGTGCGCGTTCGACACTTCCGTCTGGCTGCGCTTGCGGATATTGTCGGCTTCCGCCTTCGCGCGCAGCCACGCGTCGTGGTGCTCCTGGGCGTTGAGCTGTGCTTCCTTCAGGCGCTGCTCGAGATCCGCCGTGCCACCGTTCTCGGCCCCGGTGGGCTCGGAAGCCTCGGCGCCATTGGTCATATCGGGTGTTTCGTGCATCGTTAGCTCCTTTCAACCCGTACCACGTGGGGTTCGTCCGCGCCCAATTCAAGAGCAGGCGCGCTTTATCCGCCCATCCCGGTGGACACGCCCAGCAGGCGCGCGTGCTGGGCGGGCGCCGGCGGGTCGATCCAGCCGGAAAGATTGCGCGCGGCAATGTCGGTGAGCGCCTGTATCCATTCGTGCCGGTCGTTCAGGCACGGGATGTAGCGCAACTCTGCACCTCCCGCCCCGGTGTAGATTTCACGACCCTCGATCGCGATCTCCTCCAGCGTCTCCAGGCAGTCACCGACGAAACCCGGACAGATCACGTCGACCGTGCCGAGCTTGCGCTCTCCCATGGCCGTGAGCACGTCGGCGGTGTAGGGCTTGAGCCATTCGGCCCGTCCGAAGCGGGATTGAAAAGCCAGAGTCCACTGGTCCTCTGCGAGCCCCAGGGCCTCGGCCAGCAGTCTGGCCGTGGCGGTGCACTGGCGCTGGTAAGGGTCGCCGAGATCGGCGCTGCGTCGCGGCACCCCGTGGAAGCTCATGACGAGGGCTTCGGGCGATCCGCGTTTCATCCAGTAATCGCGCACCGAGGCGGCAAGGGCACCGATATACCCGGGGTCGTCGTGGAAATCGCGCACGGTGCGGATTTCCGGCTGGTTGCGCATCCGTGCCAGCACGCGAAACGCTTCGTCGAACGCGGTCGCTGTGGTGCTGGCCGAATACTGCGGATAGAGCGGCAGCAGCACGATGCGTTCGCATCCGCGCGCTTTCATGGATGCCATTTTCTCCGCGATCGAAGGCTTGCCATAGCGCATGGCGTAATCCACGACGAGGGGCGCGCGCAGGCGCTCTCCGAGATAGCCCTGAAGGAGATGGGTCTGGCGCTCGGTGTAGACCTTGAGCGGAGAGCCTTCCGGCATCCACACTTGCGCGTAGCGTCGGGCGGAGGCTTTCGGCCGCCGCGGCAGCACGAAGAGATTCAGGATGACCCACCATACGGGGCGCGGGATCTCCACTACGCGCGGGTCTGACAGGAACTCTCTGAGGTAGGTGCGCACGGCTGCGGGCGTCGGCGCCTCAGGGGTGCCGAGGTTGATCAGCAGGACCCCGGTGCGCGCGTTATGCGGGCCGCCGGCGATAGCGGGCTCGGGCGTGTAGCGGGGCATTTGCAGGGAACCGGAAAGGAAGTGGGTGCGAAACGCGGGTGCGGCTCTTTGCCGCGCCTCGGCGGGTG
>JBBQZF010000281.1:0-3459 GCA_038208015.1 Gemmatimonadales bacterium | reverse complement strand
ATGCTCCGCAACACCATGGAGCGGTCCGGTGCCAACATCATGGGCAAACGAATGTTTGACCAAGGCGAAATCTCATGGCCAGCGGAGGCGCCGTTTCACACCCCTGTGTTCGTGCTCACCCACGAGAAGCGCGAACCATGGGCCCGACCGGGCGGAACGACGTTCTATTTCGTCAACGACGGGCCGGCGAGTGCACTTGAGAAAGCCCGAGAATCTTCAGGCGGTCGGGACATTCGCATCTCAGGCGGAGCGGATGTGATCCGGCAGTACTTGCACTTGGGCGCCATTGACGAGCTGGAAGTTGCGCTGGCTCCAGTACTATTTGGCAATGGAAGGCGCCTGTTCGAGAACCTGAACGAGCCGGTGCCGCAGTTTCGAATCGACAAGGTGCTCAATACTCCAGATGCCACACACTTGCGCTATCTGCGTGCGTGAGAGCGGCTCAGGCGGTTGTGCGGCGCCCACGTTGGTGCCATCGTCCTGCCGGGCGCGATCTCAATCGCGGGGGTGCGACGTCCCTCGTCGCGTTCATCCAGGACTACGTATGTCCGAAGTTCGCGCTCGAAGCTCTCGTGCGCGAAGACGGCGCCACATGGACGGCCACGGTGTGACGGTGCCGAATTGGGCGAAGGATTGAGGGGGACCTACTAACGCTTGCGCGCGTGCGGCTTCAGCCGATTGGTTGGCCGAGCCGCCACTTCAGTGACGAGCTTCGCAGCCGCCAGAGCCAGTATAGCATCACGACAATCACCACTGCGACCGGAATGATGACCGTCGTCGTCGAGATCAGCGCATCGGGAAGCACCTTCTCCACTCGGCGCCGTGGGCCCAGGAAGAACGACGCCGTTGCAAACCAGAGGGCGATGCACGCTCGCCAGACGTGCCGGCAGAGGCGTGGTGCCCCGCGAAGGGATCCCGAGTGGGTCACCCGCCGCCACCGCATGTTGGTACGATTGGGTAGACTTCGTTTCGCGCAGATCCGGTGTTCACTGGATTCAGCGCCGTTCGTCCCGGTACACTGTTACCAACTGAGAGGTACATCATGCAAATGTTGACACCCGCGCGGGCCATGGGCACCGCAGCCCTTCTGAGCATCCTGATCAGTGGTGCCGCCGCAACCGCGGCAGCACAGACCCCCACCGAGCCCAAGCCGGCGATGGCGCATGACATGAAGGACATGAAACACAAACCGGCGATGGCCGGGATGATGGATCCGCATCATGTGTTGGCGATGGCCTACCGGAGTAACTTGGCCACGTTTGGCGAAGCATTGAGCAGTCATGCGGCGCACGCGACGACGATTAACCTCGACCTGGCTCGGCCCGCAGTCGCCGAGATGCGTCGCAGCCTGGAGCAGATGCAGACGCACCACCAGGCGCACAAGGCGACGATGCAGGCCAGCGCCGACTCGGCGATGTCGAAGATGATCCAACACATGGACACCCATCTCGCGTCGGTCGCGGAGCACATGACGATGCTGGAGCGTGACGTGGCGGGAAGCACGCCCGATCCCAAGAGCGTCTCGCTGCACACTGCTGCGATCCTGAAGGAGCACGCCGGCATGGCGAAGCCGCCCGCCGCCGCGGCGCCGCACAAGATGTAGAGTGGTGCTGTCGCAGCAAATGAACCGGGACCGGGCACCTTGCCTGGTCCCGGTTTTGTGGTCGGCCAGCAGAACCTCTCGGGTTCGGCCCCGCGCGACGAGTGGCGCACCGCGCTCCTGGTCGTATGGCCGACGCGCCGCCGCCGTTTCCGCAGGGTGTACCTCGCGGTAGCTTCTGATTATCAACGCGGCCCCACCATCCCGCCCACGAAGATCGGAAGCGCCGCAGAGCATCCGCGTCACGTCCGGAGGATACATGCCAAGCCATCGCTGCCGTTTTATGCTCTGTGTTGCCGCACTCCTACTGGTCGCCGAACGGGCTCCGGGCCAGGCGCGCCCGATGGTGCTACCCGGCCGGGTCGTGGACGTGAAGGCCGGCGAGTTCTTCTTCCTCGCTCCCGACACGATTCCGGCGGGATTGACGACGTTCCGGTTGCTGCAGACGGGGATGATGGCCACCCGGCTCAAGGAGGGTGTGACTGGGCGCGCGCTGGTGGCGGACCAAGGCGACAACACCCGGGGCTTTCACATGCTTTGGGTGGTCCGCCTCGATTCCGGCAAGACCGTCGCCGACCTGCATCGCGCGGCGCAGGCGGGTGAACGGGAGACGCCGTGGGCTCCGCAGCTTGGCGGCGCCGCCAGCATTCTCCCGCCGCTGACGACGAACGTGACGATCGATCTTCCGCCGGGGAATTATGCGCTGGTCTGTTACGTTGGCTCCGCGCGGGCTGACCGTAGCCGTTACCACCTGCTGCATGGCATGGCCCGTCCGCTCACCGTCGTGTCTGCGGCAGGCGCGCGTGCGCGCCCACCACGGGTCGACGTCGTTGCGAAGATCACCGGGGACGGGATCGTGACGTTTTCGCGGCCGATACGCGAGGGCCGCACGGTGGTTCGGGTGGAGAACCTCACCGACCGCAATTGGGAGTTCAAGTTCCAGCGTATTCCAGACGGCATGACTGGGGTTGAGTATCTGGCGCAGACGGGGGAAGCGGAGCCGGGTGTTTCGATCGGCGGGCTCTCCAGTGTCCCGCCGGGGCAATCGCTCATCACCACGCTGGAGTTCACGCGCGGCGAGTTCGCCGTGGGCACCCATGCGTCGATGCGGCATGCCACCAGCCGGGCGTTCGTGGTGAACGCAGGGCGGCGCTGAATTCCGGTCGCGTGCGACTTCAGCCGTTCGGTTCACCGAGCGGTCACTTCAGACGAGCTCAACAGCTCCATTAGTTGTTTGCGCCAGGAGGCTTCATGGTTTCCGTCCGCCGGCTTCGCGCCACGCTGCTGTTCGCGATCCTCTCCGCAGTGGTGTGGGGCATCATCGGCACCAGCATCGCGACCGGATTCGAGCTGCTTTCCGACATCACGGTCACGATCGAACGAGCGCTCCAGAGCGCGACCATCTTTGCGGTGCTCGGATTCATTGCAGGGATCTCATGGTCGGTGGCCGTGGCCATGTTGCCTCGTAAGCGAGACAACGCCGTCACTCCGCTCGCCGCCACCTGCGCGGGCACGCTGGGCGGCGTCTTTGTCAGCCTCGGGGGATTTACTGCGATGGGGGATATAGCGCAGGCTGGCCTGCTCGCCCTTGCGACGCCGATCGCTATCACCGGAGCGATCGGAGCTGTTGCGGGATTGTTGATCCAGCAGGTAGCAAGCCGCGGCGCATTGACACCGTCTGACCAGCGACGAGCTGCGATCGAGGGGTGAGTGCGGCTTTCAGCCGCTCAGTTTTTGACGCGGCATTATTCGACGTAAGGCGGGAGGTGGAACGCCGGGTCGACGAAGCGGGGCGGGGGGTCGGCGGTGCGGGCCGCGGAATGGGTTCGGAGCATCATCAAGCCGTGAAGAATGAGCCC
>JBBQZF010000280.1:0-3475 GCA_038208015.1 Gemmatimonadales bacterium | reverse complement strand
AATCTCAGCTCGCGATCGAACAGCGCCACTCCGACCGGGGAATTGTTGAGCACGAAGTCGAGAAACCCCTGCGCCTCTTCGCGGCTCGCCTTCGCGTGGTGCGCGGTCGTCTCCGCCTCCTCGAGCCGCGAGACAGCCGCCTCGAGCTCGCGGTTTGCCCCCTCGAGCGCTTCAGTGACCTTTGCCGCCTCGTCGTTCTGCTCCTCGAGCTGGACCGCCTGCTCTTCGAGAATCGCGGCCTGCTGCTGGAGGTCTTCGGTCTGGGACTCGAGAACCTCGCGCTGGTGAAGCACCTCGCGCGCGTGAAGGAAGGTTCTTCTGCCAAGCCAGGTCAGAACCCCGATGAGTATCGACAGCTCGAAAAGGACGGCCGCGACGGTGACGGCCTGAAGGGCCGAGCGCATTGACAGCTGCCGCGCCTGTGCCCGCTGCTCGGCGGCAAGGAACGCATCGAGGGCGCCGCGAACCGAATCGAAGAGTTCCTTGCCCGCGAGCTCTCCTCCGGCGTCCGCGACGGCTGACTCTGCCGCCGCGAGAACCGGGTTGGCCCAGCCACGCTCCCATCGCTCGACTGCCGCTTCTGCCGCCTTCGCCAGGTCGTTCTGCGCGGAATTGCCGCTGGTAAGCCTCACCAGGGACTTGAGTCGCGAGTGGAGCGGCGCCCGTGCGGCGAACTCAGGCACCAGTGAAACCTGTTGTTTCGAGAGCAGGTATCCCCTTATCGACGCGTTTCGCTCGAAAGCGAGAGCGCGCGCCTCGCGGGCGACCCTGGCGATGCGCTCCCCCTCGAGCACCCAGGCGACGCTGCGCGTGTTTGCCCAGTAAAGGGCGCCAAACGTGAGGCCCACCGCGAAGAGAGATCCGCCGGCGATCCAGAAGGCCCTTCGAAGGTGCCGGAGCGCCCGGGCCTGCTCAGCGTGTAAGTTGTCTTTTAGCAGCAGGATTCCTGTCTGGCCGCTGGGGCATTACACATTGCATACATTTGGTCCAAATATTGGCGGATTCGTTACACCGGCAATGCCGGTTCTCTATCAGAAAAGTGCAATTCTCTATCATTAAGTCCTGTTGTGAGCGATCGGCGGATTCGGGAATGTGGAGTAAACGGCCATTAGGTATTTTTGTGAGCCGGTCGATGGCCGGGACCGGACTTGCCCTCGCCGTACTATCGGCGGCTGTCAGTTGCGACCGAACTCCGCGAACGGATACAACCGGGACCGGCGGTACAGTGGTGATTGCCGCGCACTCGGACCCCGATGCGCTTTTCCCGCCGCTTGCGCTGAACATGGAGGCGCGGCAGGCGACGGAGCTGATGTACGAGTATCTGGCAGACGTGGGCACGGAGATGAACACGATCGGCGACGCCGGATTCACGCGACAGCTCGCGGAGGACTGGACCTGGGGACCCGACTCCTCACACATCGAGTTCAGGTTGAATCCCGACGCCCGCTGGCACGATGGCACCCGCGTAAACTCGGCAGATGTGTCCTTCAGCTACCGCCTCTATTCCGACCCGGCCACGGGCTCGATGCTCGCCAGTACGCTTGCGTACATAGACTCGGTGTCCACGCCAGACTCTCTCACCGCCGTGTTCTGGTTCTCGCGGCGGGATCCCAGGCAGTTCTACGTCGCGGCCGCGACAATGCTCATTCTCCCCCGCCACATCCTTGCCGGGATCCCGAGGGATTCCATGCGCGAGGAGGCCACGAAGCTCCAGCCGGCCGGAAGCGGGAAGTACCGGCTCTCGAGGTGGAACCGGGGGGAATCGCTCGAGCTCAGCGCCGTGGACGATCACTACCGGGGCAGGCCAAATCCCGACCGCATAATCTGGACAATCGCGCCCGAATATCGCGCCGCGATCATGCGACTGCTCGGCGGAGAAGCTGACGTTTTCGCCAACGTCAGGCAGGAAACGCTGCCTGAGCTCGCCAGGAGCGGGTTCAATGTCGTTTCGCTGCCCGGGATGGATTACGTGTTTATGCAGATGAACCTTCGCGATCCGGGGGGAACCCGTCCGCACCCCACTTTTGGCTCCCGCGAGATGAGGCGCGCGCTCACAATGGCGATGGATCGCGACGCTATGGTCAGGAATCTCTTCGACACACTCGCGGCCGTGAGTATCGGCCCCGCTGTGAGGGCATTCCCGACGACAGATCCTTCCCTTCGCCAGATCCCATTCGATCCTCGCGGCGCCGAGCGGCTTCTCGACTCGCTTGGCTGGCGCGCCGGGGTCGGATCCGGCATTCGCAGTCGCAATGGGATTCCGTTGAGGTTCCGGCTGCTCGTTCCGGTTTCGAGCCTTTCCCGGATGAGGATCGCCGTTCTCATTCAGGAGCAGTTGAGGCAGGTTGGGGCGGACGCTGTAATCGAGCAGATGGATTATTCGGCGTTCAGCGCGAGGCAGTCCTCACGGGCCTTCGATGCCGCTCTTGCGTCGTGGCACCTCGGATCGAGCCCGGAAGCCGTGCGGGTCACCTGGACGACCGAAGCGGCGAAGCCGAGGGGACTGAATTACGGAGGCTACTCGAACCCGGCGTTCGACTCGCTCGTCGACAGCGCCCTGTCAGTGACTACGCTTGCCGGAGCCCGCGAGTACTTCCGCCGCGCGAACCAGATCATCGTCGACGACGCTCCGGCGCTATGGCTTTACGAGCCAAAGACCCTGCTTGCGATCCACGGCAGGATCACGCCGTCGCCGATGCGGCCGAACGCCTGGTGGCTCGGCATCGGGGGCTGGACGATCGACCCGGAGAAACGGCTGTCGCGCGACAAGGTCGGCATCGCGAAATAGTTTGATGGCCCCCAGCGGCGCCTAACTGTAGAGAATAGGGTGCTCATGAGAGAAAACCGGCATTCCTCTGTCTCGCCTTGCCTGCCAGATTACGGAACTTCAAATTCAACAGACAAACGAATCAGATGCTCCGCCACCTGCCATACTACGAAGTGCTCGGGGACGCGCACGAGGGTCTCCCGATCTGGGCGCCCACTCTTGCCGGCCTTGCCGTGCTCGAGCTCGTCGATGCCGCCAGAAACGACCGGTCGATAGTCGACGGAGACTGGACGGGTGTACGGGCGGCCGCCGACGCTGTGACCGCGCTGAAGGAAGGGTTGCCGGTGAGGCGCCACCTGATGACGATCGTTGACCAGCTTCGTGATGGCGGGCCTTCGTGGTCGAACATCAATGCCTCACTCTTCGCGTACGGCAGGGGGCTCGATCTCGACGGCAACTGGTCGCTCGCTGTCGACGTGTTTGGCATGGTCGCGGATATCGCGCGTGAAGAGCGGGAGCCACAGCTCGCGATCGAGGCTACCACCGCGCTTGGCGGCGCGGCGCGCCGGTCGGGTGACTGGGACAGGTCGGCAGACGGCTATGCCCAGGCGGCGCATCTCGCGGATGCCCTCGGGGACAAGGCTTCAGGCCTGACTGTCCGCGTGGGCACTGCGAACACTCACATCGCGCGCGGCAATCTGCCTGACG
>JBBQZF010000279.1:0-3491 GCA_038208015.1 Gemmatimonadales bacterium | reverse complement strand
CGATCCCGTCACCAAGATCGCGTGGCAGACCGTAGCCGAGATTCATCCGTCGACCGCCGAGCGTCTGGGAGTGGAGAACGGCGATCATGTGACCGTTCAGACCTCCGCCGGCCGCCTCACCCTTCCCGTTTACGCCTACCTCGGGATCAGGCCCGATACCGTCGCCGTGGCCGCAGGTCGCGGACATTCAGAGGCGGCGGGGCGGTATGCTCGCGCGGGGACCAACGCGTTCGACCTGCTTCCGTATTCGGAGGACCGGTCGGGAGCGATCGCATATGGCTTTGCCAGGGCGACGCTGACGAAGGACGGCGGATCTTCGCGACTCGTGACGACCGAAGGATCAGCGAGGCAGCACGGGCGCGGAATCGGAAGGGCGATGACGGTCGCTGAACTGTCGTCACAGGACGAGCTCCACGACGGCGGCCACCACGGCCCATTCCCGGGCGATGCGAGTCACGAATTCCTGCCCGGCCTGCGGTCACCGACGGCTAACGATGCGCAGGGTGAGCTTGGCGGACCTCCCCTCAAGTCGAAAGAGAAGGGGATGTACGATCCGGAGCACTGGAGCGGAATGGCGAAGCGCCGGTGGGCGATGACAGTCGATCTTGCCCGCTGCACCGGCTGCTCGGCTTGCGTGACAGCGTGTTATGCGGAGAACAACATCCCGACAGTCGGCGCCGACTGGCAGAATGCGAAGGTTCTTCCCGACAGGACCGGGTTCGGGGCGAACATCACGCGCGGCCGCGAGATGGCGTGGATCCGGCTCGAGCGGTACTTCGAGGGAGGCGAGGACGGAAGCGCCGAGTTCGACACGCGTTTCGTGCCGATGCTCTGCCAGCATTGCGGCAATGCGCCGTGCGAGCCGGTCTGCCCCGTTTACGCCACGTATCACGCTCCTGACGGACTCAACGTGCAGGTCTATAACCGCTGCGTCGGGACTCGGTACTGCTCCAACAACTGTCCGTACAAGGTCCGCTACTTCAACTGGTTCGGTTACGGTGAGCCGGCCCGCGCGCAGTACGCGTTTCCTGAGCCACTGAACTGGCAGCTCAATCCTGACGTGACTGTGCGCGGCAAGGGCGTGATGGAGAAGTGCTCGTTCTGCGTTCAGCGGATTCGCGACGCGGAAAACCGCGCATCTCTCGAGAAGCGCGGGCTCGAGCCTGACGAGTTCACGTCGGCTTGCGCCGAGGCTTGTCCGTCGCGTGCGATAACGTTCGGTGATGCGGCTGACGAGCGATGGACAGTTGCGTCTCTCGTTCACGACAGGCGCGCTTATCATGTGTTCGAGGAGCTCAATACTTACACCGCGGTGGTCTACCTGCGGAAAGTGAATCACCCGTCTGCGGCGCAGGCTGCCGCGGCTGCTGCCGCCGCTGCTGCTGACGGAGGGGCTCACTGATGGCGACGATGTTGAAGCCGGTCAACGAGCCACGCCGCCCGAATATCGCCACTGCTGACATCCAGCTTCCCGCGGTAAAGGATTACGAGCAGGTAGATCGCGAGATAATGGCGACGCTGCATCCGACGACCGCGTGGTTCATCGGACTCGGCGTCGCGATCTTCTTCCTCGTTCTCGGCGCTGCTGCATGGATCTACCAGATCTACGCCGGACTTGGAGTGGCGGGCTACAGTCCGCCGGTGATGTGGGGCGTTTACATCATCACCTTCGTATTCTGGGTAGGTATCGGACACGCCGGCACGCTTATCTCGGCGATTCTCTACCTGTTCAGGGCAGGCTTCCGGACGACTATCTACAGGTGCGCGGAAGCAATGACGGTGTTCGCCGTCATGACGGCCGGACTTTTCCCGATTCTCCACCTGGGCCGTCCCTGGAAGTTTTTCTGGCTGATTCCGTATCCCAACTGGCGCTACCTCTGGCCGCAGTTCAAGAGCCCGCTGGTGTGGGACGTTTTCGCGATTCTGACGTACCTCACGGTTTCGTCGACCTTCCTCTACATCGGCCTCATTCCTGACATCGCTGTTCTCCGCGACAAGGAAAAGAACCCAGTCAGGAAGAGAATTCTCAGCATATTGTCGCTCGGCTGGCGGAACTCCGATCGGGAGTGGAGACACTTCGCGCGCGCGTACCTGTTCCTTGCCGCGTTCTCGACTCCGCTCGTGCTGTCGGTGCACTCTGTCGTCTCGTTCGACTTTGCGATGTCACTGACGCCGGGATGGCACACCACGATCTTCCCGCCGTACTTCGTGGCAGGCGCGATCTTCTCGGGCATCGGAATGGTCTTCACGATCATCATCCCGATGCGGAAGTGGTTCAACCTCCAGCATTACGTAACGATCAACCACCTCGACGCTGCGGCGAAGCTGTGTCTCTTCACCTCGCTCGTGGTCGGCTGCGCGTATATGTCCGAGTGGTTTGTCGCGTGGTACTCGGGGCTCGAGTTCGAGAAGGCGTTCTTCGCGAACCGTATCTGGGGCCAGTGGTGGTGGAGCTCGGTGATTCTCTACACGTGCAACATGGTCCTGCCGCTCACCCTGTTCAAGCAGAGCTGGCGGCGTAGTCCCACCTGGCTCTTCATCCTCTCGTTCTTCATAAACATCGGAATGTGGTTCGAGCGGTTCGTCATCGTCGTGCCATCACTCTCGCACGAATTCGAGCCCTGGCAGTGGGGGAGCTACGCACCCACGTGGGTCGACTTCGCGATCCTCGCCGGAAGCTTCGGCTGGTTCTCGATGTGGTTCCTGCTCTTCATTAAGCAGCTGCCTGTGATAGCGATCTCCGAGGTAAAGGAGATTATTCCGCCGAAGCTGCGGAAGCGCCACGATCACGGGATCGATCCTGCCGGCCGGCATCTCGAGTACGAGCCTTCCACTCCGGGGGAGACCGCCTGATGCCGGGAGTGATTGGTGCGTTCCGCGAGCTCGATTCGACCGTCGAGGCGATCGAGGAGCTCAAACGCGAGAAAATGGGGGAGGTGACGGTTTATTCGCCGACCCCGAGGCATGAGCTCGAGGATGCGGTTGGTGCTCCGCCGAGCCCGGTGCGCAGGTACACGCTCATCGGCGGGGTGCTCGGCGCGTCGTTCGGTTACTGGATAGCCATCTGGGCATCAGACTACTGGCCGCTCGTTGTCGGCGGCAAGCCCGTAGCGTCGTGGGTGCCCTATACGATTTTCGGTTTCGAGGTGATGGTGCTTTTCGGCGCTCTCGCGACGGTTCTGGGACTTTTCATCAACTCGCGCATTCCCCGCCTCACGATGACCGTCGGTTACGATCCGAGGTTCAGCGGCGGGGATTACGGCGTGTGGGTGGAGTGTCCGCCCGAGCGCACTGCTGAGGCGCAATCGCTGCTCAAGCGGCACGGTGCCGTGGAGGTGCGCAGTGAGTCCTAGTCTGGGTTTGCGCCGGGTCCGCAATGTCTGCGGCCTCGTTTTTGTTCTCTGCGTCTCTGTTTCCTGTGAGTGGTTCAGTGACTTCAAGCGGACTCCGATGATAACGACGTGGGAGTCAGTCAAGGATTCGCTGACGCC
>JBBQZF010000278.1:0-3511 GCA_038208015.1 Gemmatimonadales bacterium | reverse complement strand
CCACGAGGTGTGACTGCATCAGCGCCGTGTACGATGTCAGCGCCCCGATTACCAGCGACCCTTCGTGCATCGAGATCGTCCGAAGCTCATCGAGTGCCCAGATGTCAAGAAGCCGCCGCGGCGCGAACGTCCCGAAGTTGAGCGCGACATAGACATCCGTCGCGCCCGCTACAGGCGTGCGCGGATCCTCTCTTAGAATTCCCAGCGCTTCATCCACCGTCGAGGCAGTCCTCAGGTCGAGCTGCGAGAGCGGAGTTCTCATTCAGGAACCGGCATGCCGCGCCACTTAAGCACTGCGCGGTAGATCGCTGAGTAGCCGGTGCATCTGCAGAGATTTCCGGCGAGCGCCGTCTTCACGTCATCGAGTGTCGGTTTCTCAGGCAGCGACAGCGCAGCCATGATCATCCCCGGCGTGCAGATGCCGCACTGGGCACCGACCTCGTTCATGAAGAGCTCCTGCAGCGGATGCTTTCCGCCGAGCCCTTCAATAGTGACAATCTCGGTTCCCTCGGCCTGGGACGCCGGGATCAGGCACGAGCAAACCGCCTCACCGTCGATGAGAACGGTGCACGCTCCGCACTCGCCTTCGCCGCAGCCTTCCTTGGTTCCGGTGAGGCCGCATTCCTCACGCAACACGTCGAGCAACCGCGCCATCGGATGCGAGGCAACTTCGCGCGCTTCGCCATTGAGGGTGAACTGCATCAGATAAGCGGCGACGAAGCGAGGAGCTCAGGCATCGCGGGAATTTCACGCACATCGAGCCCGTGGTGTCGCAACGCGTTCACGACCGCCGGCGCCGGACCGTCCATCGGCAACTCGCCAAGTCCCTTCGCACCAAATGGTCCGCCGGGATACGGATTTTCCATCATCACCACGTCGATCTCCGGCATGTCGAGAGTAGTCGGAATCACGTAGTTGGTGAGCTGTGCGTTCGCCATCGACCCGTTTCGCATAACGACTTTCTCGAGAAGTGCATAGCCGAGTCCCTGGGCAGTACCACCTTCTATCTGGCCGCGTGCAAGCGCGGGATGAATGGGCCGGCCGAACTCCTGCACCGCGGTCAGCTTGATCGGCCGCACCTCGTACGTATCAGGATCCACCTCGAGCTCGGCAACGTCGCATCCCCAGCCGTACGTCGCGTACGCATCGCCGCGGTAGGTTGCGTCATCCCACTTTATCCAGTCCGGCGGCTCATACATCCGCTCGACCGTGAGCTCACCGTTCTTCGCGTAGTACTCCGCCGGCGAGAGATCCCCGAGCTTCGCCCTCATCTCGTGGGCGCACTCCTCGAGAATCTTTCCAACGACCATGCAGGTGCGGGAAGCCACTGTCGGTCCGCTGTCGGCGACGCGCGATGTGTCAGGCTGCGCGACCTCGACATCCTCATATGGTATGCCCAGCGCATCGGTGACGATCTGCGCGTGCATCGTACGGGTCCCTTGCCCGATCTCCGTGCTTCCCACCGCGATGCGGACTCCCGTCGGCGTCAATTCCAGTCGCGCTCTGGATTTCAGATTCTTCTCACCCGCTCCTGTGAATCCCGCCCCATGGTAAAAGAGTGCAAGCCCGATGGCTTTGCGCGTTCCTTTCCACTCCTTCCTCTTTTTATCGAAGTCGGTCCGGCGAACCGCCTCTTCGAGAACCATGTGCGCGCTGGCATCTTCGCGAAGCGTCTGGCCTGTTGCCGTCACATCCCCGGGACGGAGAGCATTCATGCGGCGAATATCCACCGGATCGATGCCGAGCTGCTCAGCGATACGATCAATGTGAACTTCGACGGCGAATTCAGTCTGCGGCGCGCCGAATCCCCTGAACGCTCCATTTGGCGGAGTGTTCGTCATCACTGTCCGCCCGCGGATTCGCACGTTGTCGCAGTTGTACGGTCCCGCCGCGTGAATGCATCCCCGCGAAAGAACGGTCGGGCTCAGCGTGACGTACGCCCCGGCGTCCATCAGGACGTCAATGTCCATCGCGACGAGCTTCCCTTCGCGAGTCAATGCTGTGCGGTGATGCACGACAGAAGGGTGGCGCTTTGTCGTCGCCACCATGTCTTCTTCGCGGTCGTAGATGATCTTTACCGGCCGCCCCGACTTGAGCGCGAGCATCACGGCGTGGCCCGAGATCATGGACGGATACTCTTCCTTCCCGCCAAATCCGCCACCGGTCTCGGTCTGGATAACGCGAACGTTCGGGTGAGCTGAGCCAAGCAGGCAGCGGAGCGCCTTGATCACATAGAACGGGCACTGCACTGAGCCATAGATCGCAACCCCTCCATCCTCGGGCACCGCGATGACTCCGTTCGGCTCGATGTAAACGTGCTCCTGATGCCCTGTGCGGTATGTCCCTTCTACAACGACGACATCATCGTTGCCGAGTATCGAATCAACGTCGCCCTTCAGCATCTCGATCGACTTGAAGATCTCCGACGACTTTGCGGGATCGAAGAGCGGCTCGGTCTCCTCGTACTCGATAATCACATTCGCCTGGCTCAGGACTTCCTTGTCCTCGTGCGCCAGGAGCACGATGGGCTCAGCGACATGCCTTACTTCGTGTTCGACGAGGAAAGGCTGGTCCAGCGACATGAGGTCAACTGCATTCTTCGCCGGGACGTCGCGATAATCCACGATCGTGAAATCCGTGGTATCGAAGTCGTAGGCTATCGACTTGATGCGGCCGCAGGGAATCGTCGACCGTATTGTGCGTCCGTGAAGCATGCGCGGGAACGAGATGTCGTCCGCGTAGAGCGCTGCTCCCGTGGCTTTTCCGATTCCGTCCTTTCGCGCGACGCTAGTTCCGACTGCTGGCATGGGCGCAAGATGGGGGAGGTTGCAGAGAGCGGCAAGATTGTAGATTCAGCGCATGACGACCCATCGGGCGATAGTCGATGCGCTTTTCAAGTCTGCCGATGGGGCCGAGCCGGTGGTGCTTGCGACGGTGGTGCGCGTGACGGGTTCGAGTTATGGCGGGGTCGGGACCCGGATGGTCGCGCGTGTTGACGGCTCTACTGTCGGCATCGTGAGCGGCGGCTGCCTCGAGAGCGATCTGGCCGAGCATGCGCGTGACGTCCACGTGAAGCGCCGGCCGCGTGTCGTGACTTACGACACCCGGGCCGATGATGATACCGCGTGGGGTCTCGGGCTTGGCTGCAACTGCTTGATCGAAGTCCTGCTTGAACCGCTGACTCCGGTCGAGGCAGGTGCGATCGGGAGGCTGATCGAGCAGGCATTGTCGGCGAGCTCGCCGTCTGCGCTTGCGACTGTCACTGTGTCGAGCGGCGCCGATGGAATGCCGGCGGTCGGGGCCCATGCGCTGTTCAGCGGAGAGACTGTTCAGACCACCGGCGACTGGGGCAGCCGCAAAGTCCAGGAGCTGGCGCGCCGCGATGCCAGCGATGCGATGGCGGAGGGCCGGCGCGGGCTCGTTCGCGAATACGATGGAGTGTCGATCGCGTTCGAGGTGGTGAGGCCGGCCGTACGACTTGTCATCTGCGGGACGGGGCCCGATGTGGCGC
>JBBQZF010000277.1:0-3512 GCA_038208015.1 Gemmatimonadales bacterium | reverse complement strand
CGAAGCTCAGCAATGGCTCGAAGACATATTCGAGTACATCGCCCGGGATAACCCACCGGCCGCGGCGCACAGTTCAAGAACTTTATGAGCGAGCGCAAGAGCTCATCGCGTTCCCTCAGCTGGGTTATCGATATGTGGCGTCCTCCCAGCACGTCGTATCCTTCTTCACGAGCATTATCGAATCGCCTACTTGCTGAAGGAAGATGGAAATATCGATATCCTCGGCGTCTTCCACGGCGCACTCGACATTGAGCGCTATCAACTTTGATGACACATAACCACGCGCTCGAGCGGGGCACCCCTCAGCGCTGCTGCCGGGCGCCCGCTCGACGCGAACGCTAGGCGGCAAGTTTTCTAAACAAGGGGACTATGATGCCGATGTACTGGCAACTGAAGTGGTGGAAGCTAGACGACCGCAAACGAGCGATCGACAACATCACCGCGCTGCGAAAGCACATCGCGCGAACGGTACCCCGTCGGACGGCATCCGACACGCTCCTGTTGGCCACCTGGAATGTTCGCGACTTCGACTCGAACAAGTTCGGTCAAGGGCCGCGAATCGCCGAGTCGTTCCACTACATCGCCGAGGTGATCTCAGCCTTCGACCTGGTCGCCATGCAGGAAGTTAACGAAGACATGCGGCCGTTCGAGAAGGTGATAGACCTGCTCGGCCCGTCGTGGCGGTATATCGCCACAGACGTCACCGAGGGACCATCCGGCAATGGTGAGCGGATGGTGTTCCTGTTCGACACGAACAAGGTGCAGTTCAAGCACATCGCGGGGGAGATCGTCCTGCCCAAGTCTTCCCTCGTCGACGGCGAACACCAGTTCGCTCGCAGCCCATTCCTCGTCCGGTTCCAGTCCGGATGGTTCAAGTTCAACCTGTGCACCGTCCACATGTACTACGGCGACACCTCGGGCGAAGGGTATGCGCGTCGTGTGGCCGAGATCGGCGCGATCGCCAGGTTTCTGAAGAAGCGAGCCGACGAGGACGGCCAGAACTACATCCTGCTGGGCGACATGAACGTGGTCAGTCCCGACGACGACACGATGAAGGTATTGAGGAAGCAGAAGTTCATACTGCCCGCCGACCTGACATTGGATAACAACGAGCTGCGTTGGGTGAGCAATATGGGTGGAGACAAGCACTACGACCAGATCGCGTTCCTGGTCCGCAAAGGCGAGCTCGAGCTCGGGCCGAGCGAGAACAACGCCGGTGTGCTGAACTACTACAAGGCCGTGTACACCGAAGATCAGGTCGAGACCTACTTCCCCCTCGGAAAATCAAACGGCAAGTGGCCGGCTACTGCGACCAAGCGGAGGACGTACTTCTTGAAGGATTGGCGTACGTGGCAGATGTCCGACCACCTGCCCCTGTTTGTGGAGTTGCGAATCGATTTCACAGACAAGTACCTGAAGCGGATCCGGGAGGGCGAACAGCCGATCGACCCGCCGACTCCCGACGCGACTGAGAATTGAGGGCGGGAATGGGCGGGTCAGCTTGTCGTTGGTCGCCGTTCACCGCACCGGTGCTGACAGCGATTGCGGTCAGCTCCTGACGCGTGCGAAAGAGGGGGTCTCGACGGCGAAACAGCTAATCGAGTGCTTCATTCGACTTGCCGTGAGTGCAAGCGAATCTCGCACTCGATCCGGTCGCCGAACAAGGAAGGAAATGGCGCATTACAAGAAATCGGCCACTGCCGCTGTTACCGCGCTCGCGACCGTGGCCATCGTTTGGCTGACACTCAATCTGAGTCTCGGCGACAAGCAGATCGACACGCGGTTGACGCGTCAATATTCGGTCGCAGACGCGCAGTTTCCGCGGGCGATGGGGGTCTTGCTCAGTCCGGCTCTGGTGCCCGGGAACCGCGTCCAGGCACTGCAGAACGGGGATCAGACCTTTCCCGAGATGCTGACTGCGATCCGCTCAGCGCGGCAGACGATAACCTTTGAAACTTACATCTTCTGGTCCGGCGCCATCGGCCAGGAGTTCGCCGAGGCGCTGATGGAGCGTGCGGGCGCCGGTGTGAAAGTTCATGTCCTGCTGGATTGGGTTGGCGGCCAGCTCGACGACGCGACACTCTCCCGGATGCGCGCCTCCGGCGTGGAGATCCGGCGTTACAACTCGCCGCACTGGCACAACCTGCACAGGCTCAACAATAGGACCCACCGCAAGCTGCTGGTGGTCGACGGAAAGCTCGGGTTTACGGGAGGTGTCGGTATCGCGGATATTTGGCGCGGCAATGCCCAGGACGCGCAGCACTGGCGTGATACTCACTTTCGCGTCGAAGGGCCTGTCGTCGCACAGATGCAGGCGGCGTTTGCCGACAACTGGCTGGCGGCGACCGGCGAAGTCCTGCATGGAAACGCCTATCTTCCCGAGTTGCAGTCGGTCGGTGCGCAGAATGCCCAAGTGTTCACCAGCTCACCTGGAGGCGGCGCCGAAAGCATGCAGCTCATGTATCTCATGTCAATCAATGCCGCGGTCGAGTCGCTTCGGCTTGCCGCGTCGTACTTCGTTCCGGACGATGTTGCCATCGCTACACTGGTGGACGCCCTTAAGCGGGGGGTAAAGGTGCAAATCATCCTGCCGGGGCCGCACATGGACATGGCGATAGTACGCCGCGCATCACGCGCGTCCTGGGGGAAACTCCTCGCGGCCGGAGCGGAGATTTACGAGTATCAGCCGACGATGTATCACGTCAAGGTGATGACGGTAGATGCGCTGTGGGTTTCGGTCGGGTCGACGAACTTCGACAATCGATCCTTCAGCATCAATGACGAAGCGAATCTGAACGTATACGACAGCGCCTTCGCAGCCCGCCAGATCGAATTATTCGAAGAGGACCGGAAGCGCTCCCGGCGCGTCACTCTCGAGGAATGGGAAAACCGTGCGTGGCAGGAAAAAGTACTCGACTTCGCTGCCTCGCTGCTCAGCTCACAGCTTTAGACGTGAGTGTCGATGGCGAACTGCTCTCCGGCGCCGCAGCAGGCGCCGGAGGTCTCTAGGGAGCGGAGTTCGCAGACTCCGCGCAACGGGCAGCGCCGCTATTGCGGCGTGATTCCGGCGTCCTTGGCGATCTTCCGGTAGCGTGTGATCTCGCGGGGGAGCAAATCCGCGAGTTGGCCGAGTGACATCGGCGTCGGTTCCGCACCCTGCGTCGCCAGGAAAGCTTTCATATCGGGTTTGGCAAGCACGTTGTTGATGGCGGTATTGAGCGCCTGGGCCCGTTCGGGCGGCGTTCCGGCAGGCGCAAATACACCCCACCACAGGTAGTACTCGTACTCGGGAACGCCTGCCTGCGCGATCGCCGGGTATCCTGGAACGACGCTCGACCGCTCAGGGCTGGTCACGGCGATGGTACGCACCCGATTGGCTTTTATCATCGCCAGCAGCGCGGGCTGGCTGGCAATAACAGCATCGACCTCGCCCGAGGCGAGCGCGGTGACGGCCGGAGCGATGCCTTTGTAGGGGATGTGCCTCATATTGATGCCCGCGAGGCTTGCGAATA
>JBBQZF010000276.1:0-3515 GCA_038208015.1 Gemmatimonadales bacterium | reverse complement strand
GGGATCGCCCTGCAATTGCCAGTAGCTCTCGTCGTGGAAGTGGACCGTGTCGAAGTTGCGGCCGATCGGATGGTCCTTGCCGGAATCGATGCCTAGCGAAGCGAACGACAGGTCGAGCGGGCCGTGCCGGTACTTTGTCTTGGCCGCGTGCGAGGCGAGTCCGATCCGCTGCGCGAATGCGGGGGCTTCGGCTCCGCCTTCGATCGCCCAGTGGATGTAAACAAGCCCGCGTCCTTGGGCGAGATGAGCATCAACGTCCCGCGTTCGCTCGGCGTTCCACGCTCCCTTTTGATAAAACACGACGGTGTCGGCGGCGGCGAATTGCTCGGCGGTCGGCCATTCCATCGCGGTCTCGACCGTCACGCCCTCCGCGCCGCGCAGCAGTTCGCTCCAGACTCGCAGCCACGCGGGATAGTCGTGCTCGCCCGGCCCGTGATCTTTCACACCGGCGACAAGAAGAATGTGTACGGGTTGAGAATGCAAAGTAGAAATTGGAGGGCTAGAAGCAGGCAGCTCTTGCTTCTCCGGCTGTCCACCATTGTCTTTCGACTTTCGATTCTCCCCCAGCACTCGCGCAACCTCGGCTCGCGTTCGCGGCCGGGGCGGCGGCAGTTTGGCGTCGCGCGGCATGTGCGGCGGTTCGGTCAACAGAAACGTGAGCAGATCGCGCAGCCGGTCGGGGCCGAGCTTCTGCGGCATCCCTTCGGGCATGATGGACAGCGGCGAATGACGTAGATCCTCGACATCATCACGCGCCACAATGTTGACTTTGCCGTCTTTATCGCCGATCAGCAGCTTGTCGTCCTCCGTGCGAATCGATCCCGTCAGAACCCGGCCGCCTTTGAGCAACACGACGGAAGCGAGGAAATCGGGATTGATCGTGAAGCTGGGCTGCGTCACGTCGCGGAGCACGGAGGCATAGTCGCGATGGTGGAGATTCGACAAGTCCGGGCCGATCGCACCGCCCGACGTGTGCATGACGTGACACTTGCCACAACTCGCTTCGGCGCTGAAGAACACTTGCCGCCCCCGTCCCCAGCTTCCTCCTGCGAGTTCAGGGATGTCGCGCTGCGTTGGAGAAGTGTCGCTCGACGGTTTTGTCTCGGCCCACGGAAGCAGGAACCGATGCAGCGGAAGTTCACGTCGGTGGGCATCCTCATCGGATCGCGACCAACCAATCCTGTTGAGCTTACCCGCCGGTCGGTCGGTCCCACTCTGCTTACCGGTTTGAATCAGCAGTGTGACGCGCGGCATTGCATCGCCGGTGCTGGAAAACTCAGGCGTGAAGGCTAACGTCTCATCCCCACGAGTTGACCGCTCGTGCGTCTCGTCCCCGACGGTCCATGTGAGCCGCCGCGCGCCGGGGATTTCCAAGTGAATACGGATCGACTCATCCGGCCACTCGTGATCGAGCCGGCTTCCCGGCTGGACCGCCGGATGGAGCAGGTTGCGCAGATCGAGTTGTGTCTGGAGCGTGAGCGTTCCCGGCTGCTTGAGGACTTCTCGGAAGCGATCGGAATTGGCATTACCCGTGGAGAAGGTTTCGCAAACATCGAAGTCAAGATGCGGCAACACGCCGCTCCAGCCGGGCAACATTTCGTCGTCGGGCTCCCACGTCGCCAGCACGCCGCCCAATGAATAGGCGAGGTCAATTTGTGAATCCTCTCGGCTCGACGGGTCAAGTCCCGGAAGCGTGAGCGCGTACTGCACAGCTGCGCGATGCGGGGCTGTGGCGATCACGAGCGTGCGCCGATCTGCCGTCACGCTCACCCCATGCACCGGCAGCACCTCGCGCGGCGATGCCGTCTGCTGCTGAACGGCCGCGTAGCCGGGCCGCAGTGTTTCAAATCGGTCTCCGGCCGCGACAAACTCGCCGGAAGTGATGCTAGTCCGCGCGGCCAGGTTCTTGAGCTGCGTCGGATCAAGCGGTCGATCAAAAGCCACTCGCACTTCCTGCGGTCCCGCCGCCAAGGCCGTGATCGGTTGTGGTACTTCCCGCTCAGAGTACCGAATTGCGAACAGTTTCCCCTTGCCGGTCGGACCGGTTCCCCAGTCGGGTTCACCGCTGTGGCAGGCCACGATCAAGTCACCACCCGGCGAAATGCAGCAATCGACCGCCAACATGCTCAGGCACGCGATGATCTGGTTCCGCGCGACGTACTGACCGCGCCCGGTTCGCGCCAATTCCGTGCGATAGATCTTGCCGCGAGATTCACCCGTGATGAAGATGTTGCCGCGCCAGTCGGCGGGACCGAACAGAGCTGTCTGCGGCAATACAAATCGATCTCCCTTTGTCAGCGAGAAAGTGCGGGGCAGATTGAACGTCATGCCGCAGGTCGATTGATGCTGGGGGGCGTATTCGAACAGGCTCGGCTCGTCGAACACGTTCGGAAGATGTTTCGGATGGCGTGGGGGAAAACCGAAATGCCGCTTGTCTTCACCGTCGGTCGGGATGTGCAGCAACTCATCGAAGGGGTTTCCGTTGGCGAGCCACGTCGCCCCTTCCTGATCGGTCGCGAACAACTCGCCATGTTGGTCGATGCCCATACCGATCGTGAAACGAACGCCCGTGCAAACGATCTCGCGCTTCGACAGGTCCGGCTCGATCCGCTGAATCGTGCCGCGCTCACTGGCGAGGTCGTAGTGCGACTGGCCCTCCTTGTCGATCACGTAGGCGTTGTTATAGGCGGCCGTCCCAAGTCCGAAGTAAATCGCGCCTGTCGCATCGATCGCCACGCCGATGGCATCGACGTTGGGAGGAATCTCTTGCCAACCGTCGGCGATGATCATTTCTTCTTCCGCGACATCATCGCCGTCCTTGTCGAGGATCGCCGAAATTTTCCCCTTCGACGCCACGACGATTCCCTGAGCGGACGGCGGTGCGGCGTGGTTCGGATCCGGCACGGGGCTGTCGAGCAAGGCATGCTGCCGCGGGATGACCGCCATGCCGATCGGCCCGCGCAGTCGGCCCTTGCTGTCGAAAAATAGCGTGGCGTTGTCCTCGAAGCCGTCCCCGTCGGAGTCGCTCAGTAACCAGATGTCGCCGTTGTAACCAAGCGCATACATCTTGCCGTCCGCGCGATAGCGCACGTTGTTAATGTTCGGCAGGTCTACCAACAACTCGTGGACGGCGAACCCGGGCACGAGCATCTGGATTGGCGACTGCGCTTGCGACTTCGTGCGTTGCAATTGCGTGTCGTCGCCGCTCGCCCACGCGGCACCCAAGAGCACACACCCGATTCCCAGCAGACTTCGGAATTGGTTCACCGCAGCGGTTTTATCAAAGCGACAAGCGTTCGCCAGCCAGCCCATTCGATTGAACTGCTGCAGCTTCCTCAGCAGCAAGGACTTGCAGCGATGAACGAAGAGAATACTGCTGAGCTCCACTGTTCTTTGAACTCCGCCGAACGCGACGCAAACAGCGATCATTCAAACAAAAAAGTCCTTCGGCTACGTTACTGAAGGACTTCAGAAATTAACAATCGGGGCGACAGGATTCGAACCTGCGACCTACT
>JBBQZF010000275.1:0-3518 GCA_038208015.1 Gemmatimonadales bacterium | reverse complement strand
TGGTGCGGCTCGCTCCGGATGACGAGTTCGTCTGCTTCGTGGACAAGGCGTCGGCGGAGCGCTTCTCCATTCCTGCCCCCAACTCGCGAGCCGTGATCGTTGCCGCGGGCGCCGCGGCGTCTACCGCTGCGTCAGCGGCGGGCTACAGGTCGCCGCTCGACTTGCTTGCGATGACGCGCGCCGTCGCGAAAACGCGTCTCGACGTCTTTTTCTCGCCGTCGGTCTACACTTTTTTCCCCCTTCCTCCGCGACTCCGTGCAGTCGTCACCGTTCACGATGCGATTGCCGAGCGGTTTCCTGCGCTCACGCTTCCTTCGCTGCGGGCCCGCATGTTCTGGGGGCTCAAGGTTAAGCTTGCACTGCACCAGGCCACGCGTGTACTCACGGTCTCCGATTACGCAGCAGCCGACATCGCGCGCATCCACGGAGTGGCGGCGGGCCTGATCGACGTGGCGACCGAGGCAGCCGCTCTGGCGTTCCGGCCGCGTGCGCGGGCAATGATCAAACTTGAATCCAGGAAAGCGGGAGTTCCTGAAGGCGCTCGATGGTTCATTTACGTGGGCGGCTTCAATCCTCACAAGAATGTTCCGGACATTATCCGCGCGCACGCCGCAGTCGCGGCCTGTTACGACACGGGCAAACCACACCTGATTCTTGTAGGCACGCTCGATCGCGATGTCTTTCACGGAGACCTCGCGGGCGCGATTGCAGCGATCGAAGAGGCGGGCACTGAAGAGTTGATCCACTGGACGGGGTTTATTCCGGATGAGCCGTTGAGTGCGCTGAACTCGGGCGCGATCGCATTGATTCTTCATTCGGCCGCGGAGGGATTCGGACTGCCGGCGATCGAGGCCGCCGCTTGCGGCGCCCCAGTGATCGCCACCACTGAAAGCCCTCTGCCGCAACTGCTCGCGGGCGGTGGAATTTTTGTCGCTCCGGGAAACCAGCCGGCCCTCTCAGCCGCCATGGAGCGGCTCGCATTCGACGAGCCATTGCGCCGGAGCATGGCGGCCCGCGCGCTCGAACGGTCTGCCGACCTCACATGGGAGCGGGGAGCCATGGCCGCTCTCGACTCGCTTCGCAGGGCGGTCGCGTGAGCTCGCTTCGCTTCTGTTTCCCGACGACGTTCTATCCCCCGCACAGCTTCGGGGGTGATGCGATTGCGGTACAGCGGCTGGCGCGTGCGCTCGTCACGCGCGGGCACGCCGTGACGGTCATTCACGACGTCGATGCATTCTCGGTCGTTTCGGGTACCAGGGTCGGGATGCTGGAACCGGTAGACGACGACGGCGTCGAGATGATCCCCCTGCGCAGCAGGACGGGTCGAATCTCACCGTTGCTGGCCCAGCAGACCGGGCAGCCCATGGTACATCGCGCCACGCTCAGGCGGATCTTCGAACAGCGCCGGTTCGATGTCGTGAACTTCCACAACTCGTCGCTTATCGGCGGTCCGGGCATCTTCAGTCTGGCCGGGCCGTCGACGCGTGTCTACACGGCGCACGAGCACTGGCTGGTATGCCCGACGCATGTGCTGTGGAGACACAAGAGGGAAGTCTGCCCGGCGCGGCAATGCGTCCGCTGCCAGCTCAGATATCGGCGGCCGCCACAGCTCTGGCGATTCGGAAATGGACTGAAGAAGCATCTCGAGGAAATCGATCTCTTCATCGCGATGAGCGATTTCAGTGCGAGGAAACACGCGGAGTTCGGATTCCGGCGCGAGATGGCGGTTCTCCCTCCGTTCAGCGATCTGCCAGCGTCAGCCGATGACGGAGCGAGTCCTCACAATCGTCCCTATTTCTTTTTTGCCGGACGGCTCGAGGAGATCAAGGGACTTCAGGACGTCATCCCTCAGATGCCGTCGCTTCCCGGTGTCGATCTGCTCGTGGCGGGAGATGGATCGTACCGCCCGGAGCTGGAGCGAAATGCCGGGCCGCAGGTCCGTTTCCTTGGCGCGGCAGGCCGATCGGAGCTGTCCCGCCTCTATCGTCATGCCATTGCGACCATCGCGCCGTCAGTCACATATGAAACTTTCGGACTGACGTTGATCGAATCATTTGCCTGCGGCACACCCGTGATCGCGCGGCGACTCGGGCCGTTCCCCGAGATAGTCGATGCGTGCGGGGGCGGCCTGCTATTCACCACGCCGGAGGAGCTTGGAGACGCGATGCGACGCATCGTCGGAGATTCCGTGTTGCGAGCCCGGCTTGGCGACGGCGCGCGCAAAGGTTGCGTGGACCGCTGGTCCGAAGATGTTGTGGTTCCCGCATATCTCGAGCTGGTGACGCGAGCCTCGCGGCGCACGCGGTGAAGGCAATTCTGACCTACCACTCGGTGGACGAGACGGGCTCGGTGATCTCGGTGACCCCGGGAGAGCTCGAGCGACACCTCGACTCCCTTTTGTCGCGAAAGGTGGATGTCGTTCCGCTGGCGTCGTTGCCACTCCTGCCCTCGGATGCCGACGCGGTGGCGATCACATTCGATGACGGCTTCGCCAACTTCGCGATGTCTGCGCTACCGCTGCTTGTTTCGCGCAACATCACGGCAACCGTGTTCGTGGTGCCATCGTATGTCGGCAAGGTCAATAGCTGGGAGGCGAACGATTCGCGGTCGCCGGTGCCTCAGCTCCCTCTCATGACATGGGGCGACATTAACGCGGTTTCCACAAAGGGCGTTGACGTTGGCGGGCATGGGCTGACTCATCGATCACTACGCGGCTTGGACCCGGAGCGGCTGCAGATGGAAGTTGAGGATTGTTTCGCGTCGATCAGGGACAACCTTGGAAAGACCCCGGAATCATTTGCGTTTCCCTACGGCGGTTACGATCAGGCGGCGATCGACACGGTCGCGCGGCGTTTTGCCGTTGCATGCACCACGCGTTTTGGCCTGCTGCGTGATAGTGACTCCGCGCATGCAATGCCCCGCCTCGAGATGTTCTACTTTCGGGGCGGTCGAATGCTGAACCAGTGGGGCTCTCCAGGATTCGCTGCATATGTAGGAATCCGAAAAGCGGGACGTGCTCTGGGAATGGCCGTCCGCACACCGCGGGCGCTCGGCGGAGCCCGATAACGGTGCTCCTGTCAGTGATCGTCCCGGCGCACGATGCCGGTAAGCACCTGCCATCGTGTCTCGAGGCGCTCTCGCGAAATGACCTTCTGGGCGGGATGCGGCGCCGTGCGCGCGACGGCGTTTCGCTCAGGCGGCGGATTTTGACGAAGTGGCGTACGCAAAGCCGGAGATCGAGGACATCAGGCTGGGATACCGACTCCGCCGCACCTGCACTATCCTCCTCGATCCGTCGATACAGGGAAAGCACTTCAAGCGGTGGAGGCCGACGTTCGTGGCCCTGTCGCTGCTACTGGCCGCGCTCCGCCACCATCGGCCATGGAGAGATCACTGTGTGGTCGCGAAGGCCGCCTGTCGCGGATCCGGGGCGCAAGTGACCGATGCGCCGCGGATCTTCTCGGAAGACTATTACGAGCGCATGCGGCTGCTCGAGGCAGCGTCGTGGTGGAACGCCG
>JBBQZF010000274.1:0-3519 GCA_038208015.1 Gemmatimonadales bacterium | reverse complement strand
GCGGGCTACACCACTCGCGCGCACATACGCGGCCTGGACTCCCACGGCATTACGCCGCACCATCGGAGGAGCTTTGTGAGAGTGAGCCAGTTGATGCTCGATCTTGACGCTCTCATCGACGAGACAACCATCGGGCCGCTCCCCAGCTGAGATGAGCACTCATCCGCTTGTCGGCGTGATAATGGGCTCCAGATCCGACTGGGAGACGATGCGTCACGCGGTCGAGACCCTCGACGCGCTGGGCGTTGCGAACGAATCGCGCGTAGTATCTGCCCATCGGACTCCGGACCTGCTTTTCGATTATGCGAGCGGCGCACGCGAGCGCGGGATTCGCGTGATAATCGCAGGAGCGGGCGGAGCCGCCCACCTGCCGGGCATGGTCTCGGCCAAGACAACGCTGCCGGTGCTCGGCGTTCCCGTTGAATCGAAGGCGCTGAAGGGAATCGACTCGCTCCTGTCGATTGTGCAGATGCCGGCAGGAGTGCCCGTGGGTACACTGGCCATCGGCAAGCCCGGTGCGATAAACGCCGCCTTGTTGGCCACCGCAATTCTCGCTGTCGAGGACGATAACCTCCGCGTTGCCCTTGAAACGTTCAGGGAAACGCAGACACAAGCCGTGCTGGACAGGCCGGACCCGGCAAGCACCGAGTGAAAGTCGGAGTACTCGGCGCCGGGCAGCTTGGACAGATGCTCGCGCAAGCCGGTGGTCGCATTGGCTGCACCCTTCGATTCCTTTCGCCCGATCCCCATGCACCAGCGGGCATGGTCGCCGAGCACATAATCGCCGACTATGGAAACGATGCGGCGCTCGATCATTTCGCCGATGGACTCGATGTCGCCACATACGAGTTCGAAAGCATTCCAGCACGAGCGGTGACCAGAGTCGAAGAAAAAGTGGTCGTCCATCCGTCAGTGGTCGCGCTCGAAACAGCGCAGGACCGCGCAAGCGAGAAGCAGTGTTTCGAGCGTCTCGGAATCCCCACCGCCCCGTTCGCGGCAGTAGAAAGCATGAAGGATGTCCGCGACGCCATCGAGCGGATCGGCACGCCGGCCGTCCTCAAGTCGCGGCGGCTCGGCTACGACGGAAAAGGCCAGGCGGTGATCCGCTCCTGGGATGACATCGCCAAGGCATGGGTGGCGACGGGAGGAGTGCCCGCGATAGTCGAATCGTTTGTGAGATTTTCACGTGAGCTTTCGATCATCGCCGTGAGGTCCACGACCGGGGAGACCGCCTTCTATCCGCTCGTCGAGAACCACCACAGCGATGGGATCCTGCGCTATTCGCTGGCGCCCGCTCCAGCGGTGTCCCCTGAAACGCAGAAGCTGGCGGAGGATTATGCCCTGAGGATAATGGACGACCTTGGCTATTACGGTGTTCTCGCCGTCGAGCTCTTTGAGACGACCGAGGGTCTCGTGACGAACGAGATGGCGCCGAGGGTCCACAATACCGGTCACTGGACGATCGAGGGCGCAGACACGAGCCAGTTCGAGAATCACCTGCGGGCGATCTGCGGGCTCCGCCTTGGATCAACCGAAATGGCCGGCGCGGCAGGAATGGTCAACGTGATCGGTGTCGAGCCTGACGTTACGCGTCTGCGGAAACTCGAGGGCGTGCACGTTCACATGTATGGAAAGGCGCCCGCTCCGAAGCGGAAGCTCGGGCACATAACCGTGACTGCTGACGACCACGAGGGCGTGCGAGCGAAAGTTGGAGAGGTGAGGCACCTGCTGTCGCGCTGATCGCCGGGCGAGGTCCGGGACGAGCGTCCTTCGGGGAGCTGCATCGCCAGGGTCGAGGTGGGGCCGCCCGGGGGCGAATGAGGAACTTCCGGCCCGGTTCAAACGTTCTGACAGGAGTGGATGTCTGACCCTCCGAAGTCCACAATCAACGTCAAGAACCGATGCCGAATACAATCACTTTTTGTCGCAGCCTCATCATTGTAGTGGCTCTCATTCCGGGAGCGGCATCCGCTCAGCGGTCGGATGCTGACTGGCTGAGGGACTGCCGCGAGGACCGGTCCGACAGGTCAGACCGTCGCGAGGCTTATTGCGAGGTCCGCGAGACGCGCGCTCGGGCATCGGGTGGGACGGTCTCTATGGAGGGCCTGCGCAACGGCGGCATCTCGGCTACCGGGTGGGACGCTGACAGCATCGTTGTGCGCACGAGGATTCGCGCCCAGGCGCGGACCGAAGCGAGGGCGCGGGAAATCGCCAGCCAGGTGAGAACAGTCATCAGCGGGTCGACTGTTACTGTCGACGGCCCACGCAACATCGACGACGATCAGTGGAACGCTTCGCTCGTCGCGATGATCCCCCGCCGGTCGAACCTTCGCCTCGAGACGAGGAACGGTCCCGTGAGCGTGGAGCAGGTTACCGGGGAGATGAACATCGAGACACGCAACGGCCCGCTCGCGCTTCGCGAGATCGGCGGGAACGTGCGTGCGCGGACGACCAACGGCCCCCTCTCGATAACATTGTCCGGCACGCGGTGGGACGGAGCGGGCCTCGATGCGCAGACCACTAACGGGCCGCTCACTATCAGTGTTCCCGAGAACTACAACGCCCGCCTCGAGACCGGCACGAGAAACGGCCCGGTGAACGTCGGGTTCCCGATCACTGTGGTTGGACGAATCGGGCGGGACATCTCGACGGAGCTTGGATCGGGCGGCGCGACGATTCGGGCGACGACGACAAATGGTCCGCTGACGCTTCGTCGCAGATAACGCGGCGCACGGCTAGTCAGCGCACCAGTGCAGAGCAAAGCTTGGCAGCAGCGGTCCTGATGCAGGCATCGGTCCCGGCGGATGACTCGGCCGATGTCGCCCTGGCAGCGTCCGGGGACCGAAAGGCTTTCGAGCGCCTCTACCGAGCGCACGTGAACAGGGTTCTGTCAATCTGCACGAGGATGTGTGGCAGCAGGGTGAGGGGCGAGGAGCTGACGCAGGATGTGTTCGTGAGGGCCTGGGAGAAGCTGCCGCAGTTTCGGGGCGATGCGCAGTTCTCGACGTGGATTCACCGGGTGGCAGTGAACATCGCGCTGACTGACAGGAAGACCGAAGCGCGGAACAGGCAGAGAATTGTCGAAGATCAGGATGAATCCGGAGATACGCCACTGCAGAAGGCATCGGTCACTCCGGGATATGGAGACAGGATGGACATCACCGCGGCGATGGAGAAGCTGCCGCGCGGCGCGAGACAGATTTTCGTGCTGCACGACATCGAGGGCTACAAGCACGAGGAGATCGCGGAGATGTGCGGCATCACAGCGGGTGGTAGCAAGGCGCAGCTTCACCGGGCGCGACTTCTGTTACGCGAGGCATTGACACGATGAACCTGACACCGATGACATGCGACGGCTGCGACGAGCTTCTACTCGAGTTCTTCGAGGGTGATCTCGACAAGGCGACGAACGCGGCAGTGGACGCGCACATTGCGAGTTGCGCCAGGTGCCAGGGTCTCGTGCGCGACATCGGCGGAATCCGCGAGAGCGCCTCAGCTTTGCCGGACATGGTTCCATCC
>JBBQZF010000273.1:0-3582 GCA_038208015.1 Gemmatimonadales bacterium | reverse complement strand
GATTCCTCCGTTTTGGAGGAAATTCGTGGGGGACTTTGCGATGTTCAACCAAATTCGTTGTGCGCTCGTGGCGGGTGTCGGCGCATCGCTGCTCTTAACTACTCCGGCTTTCGGGGCCACCGATGGCTCCTTCGGTGCGACGTCCACCGGGTCAGTGATCATCAACGCGTCCGTTCCCGGTCGTGTGCGGATCAGCGGCCTGTCTGACGTAACCTTCGCCAACGCCAATCCGTCAATGGCCGCCAGCAATGCCCAGAACGTCTGCGTCTGGAGCAATACCAGCACGCGTGGCTACAGCATCACGGCCACCGGCAGTGGCGCCGCCAGCGCCTTCACGCTCGCGAGCGGCGCTCTGCCCGTTGTGCCGTACACCGTCGAGTGGGCTCCGACATCCGGTCAGACCGGCGGCATTCCCCTAGCCGCCGGGACGGCTTTAACGGGACAGACATCGACGGCGATCAATTCGGACTGTTCGGCCGGTCCCTCGTCGTCAGCCAGCCTCGTGATATCTATGGGATCACCGACCCTGCAATCCATGACTGCGGGCGTCACCTACAACGGTACGCTCACGCTCGTCGTCGCGCCAGAATAAAGCCGCGGGCGATGGAGCCGACATACTCGTCGCCGGGAATCCCTCACGGTCAGATGCGGGCGGCAGAGCGCAACCGCCGCACGGCGCTCGCGATCGCACGATGCCTAGCGATATTGCTCTGCGCGGCTGTCATTCCCTCGACTGCGTCAGCCCAAAGGGTGCGGATCACCGGTCTCTCTGATGTTGATTTCGGACTGATTACCAACCTGCAGGCCGAGAGTCGGCGTTCGCAGATGATCTGCGTGTTTAGCAATAGCACCGGGAACGCCTACAGCGTTTCCGCTGCGGGTTCCGGACCCGGCGGTTCGTTCACCCTAGCCAATGGTTCCAGCGAGCTTGCCTACAATGTCGAGTGGAGCCAGCAGTCGGGCCAGACAGCGGGCACCTCCTTGACGGCCAACGGGCTCCTTTCCGGCCAAACTAGCGCTGCAACCCACCAGTTCTGCAACCGTGGCCCGCCCTCGTCCGCCAGCCTCACTATCATCCTTCGCGCGGCTACGCTCTCGCGAGCGCTGGAAGGAAACTACACGGGATCGCTGACCCTTTTGATCGCTGCGGAGTAAGGTGGGAATGCGAATACCCTCGCTCCTGCAACGCGCCCTATTCGCATTTACGGTTAGCGCCGCATTCATAAACGGTGTGCCTGCGCAAGCGTCGGATGGGGGCAAATTCCCCGCGTCGGCACCGGACGGATTCTTAGACCTAACCGCAGAACGGGACGTCGTCCTAGATGCCTACTTTGGAGGCAGGAAGCTGGGCGAGATTCGTGCGAGAATTAGGCCCGGCTTGATTACGTTCACCGACCCGAAGGCGCTGGCTCGGCTGGTTCCGGACGTGACGCTCCTCCCACAACTCGTCGGGGCACTGAGCGGCTCAGTGCCATCTAATGTATCGCTCGCATGCGGGCCGGCGCGGCACGAAGGGTGCGGCATTCTTAAGCCGGACGAGGCCGGCGTGATTCTCGACGAGGAACGTTTCCGGGTAGATCTCTTCATCCATCCGGACCTGCTCTCACAGCCAGACCCGGCTGCCGCTTACTATCTCCCTCCGCCGGCCGACCAGCCGTCGTTCATCAGCCTGTTCGGTGCGACCCTCTCCAGGTCAAGCCGCAGCGGGACGTCCTGGCATTTGCAAAACCGCTCGATCGCCGCGGTCGGATACTATCGGTTGCGGAGCGACAGCTCGGTGACGGACGGCGCCGGCGTCACAGTCGACAATCTGACCGTGGAAGCCGATCGCCGGGATTGGCGATTCCTTGGCGGCATATTCTGGGCCCCGGGCACCGAGCTAGTCGGGCGCCGGCGCATCGTCGGAATGGGCGCCGCCACCCAGCTCGACACAAGGCAGAACAAGACAGCTCTCCTCGGCTCTCCCCTCGAGATATTTCTACAGCAGCCTGCCAAGGTCGATGTCTTGGTCGATGGGCGGATTACCTCGTCGCGGATATACCCCGCCGGTTCCAGGCTGATCGACACTGCATCGCTCCCGAACGGCTCCTACGAGGTAGTCCTGCGAATTCAGGAAGACGGCAGGCCGCCGCGCGACGAGCAGCGCTTCTTCACCAAGGGATCGTCGATGGCCCCGCTCGGGCGACCTTTATTGTCGGCGTTTGTCGGCCTGCTGCCCTCATCCAGCCGCGGCTTTTCGGTCAGCGGCAAGAGTATCTTCTATGAGGCAAGCGTGGCTTACCGGATGAACCCGAGCCTCGGACTAGAGGCTGCTGTGCTCGGGACCCAGCGCAAGGCAATTCTGGAAACCGGCATTGTCCATCATTCAAACGTCGCCCAGCTCAGGCTGGGAGCCCTTCTTTCCACGTCTGGCGACCTTGGCGTTGGGATCAGGGCCACGACGGTCGGCGGCGGTCCAGCGTCACTCAGCTTCGACCTGCGCCAGATCAGAAGCAGTGACGGTGACCCGCTGCTTCCCATCAGCACATCGAGCGGCACGTTCAGCGAAGAGGCAAGGTTCGGCTTTTCCGATCGCGGGAGCTTCACACAGGCACTGGCGGTTCTCTCCTACCGCTTCGATCAGGGGACGCTTCGGGTCAACGGCCTGTATCGAAAGAATTCGGCGGAGCGGGCAAATTACAGCGTCGGCGCCTCGGTTGACGTGCCCGTTATCCGCTCGAGTCGATGGGACCTGCTGGTGTCGGCCGACGCCCGCAAGACGGAGCGCGACATTTCCTCCTTCATCGGAATCCGCTTTCTCGCCAACAGGGGCAGTGTCGCCGTGTCTGGCTCGGCCGGCATGGTGTACCAGAATGCTGGCGGCACTCGATCCAACCAGCTGATCGGCGAGGCGCAAGCCTCTTGGAACCGCCAGCTTGAGGACCAGACTCAATTGTCGAGCGATGTCGCGATCGGTCAGAATGTAGATGGCGCGTATTCGCGCGCGAGCGCTCACATGCGCTCGCGGTCTTTCAACGCTCGGGCGGACCTGCTCCACCATTTTGCCGACAATGACACGACCCAGTTTTCAGCTACCTTCGACACGGGAATTGTTGTTACGAACAACCGCGTCGGGATCGCCGGACGGGACATGAACGATACGGGAGTCTTGGTATCGATGTCGGGCGGTGGCTCGGATCAGCAATTCGAGGTGCTGGTAAACGAGGCGGTTCGAGGCACGGTCGCCGGTGGCGGAAGACTGCTTCTGTTCCTCCAGCCCTATCAAGCCTACGATGTTCGGGTTCGCTCGCGCGACGCCCAGATTTCAGGCTTCGATGCCGCCCCGCGGATGGTCACCCTTTATCCCGGTAATGTAGCGGAACTGGACTGGAGCGTCACGCCGTTATTCATTCTCTTCGGCCGGGCCGTAGCCGAGAATGGCCAACCGGTGACGAATGCAGATGTCAGCGGATCCCACGGCGTAGCGCGGACTGACGATGCTGGATATTTCCAGATCGAAACCCGGCGGAGCGAACAGCTTAGGGTCAGTCGCAGGACTGCGTCCATATGTATCATTTCCATCGGCGCGGACCGCCCCGTCGA
>JBBQZF010000272.1:0-3596 GCA_038208015.1 Gemmatimonadales bacterium | reverse complement strand
TCAGCCATCGCCGACCACTGCGCCTGCGCGCCGAAGAGTGCGTCGTGATATTCCCAGAACCTGTTCTGCGCGCCCGCGCACATCGCCGCGTTCGCCGTTGGAATCGCATTCGCGTGCTGGCCGAGCGGGAAGTTGAGAAATGCAACTCTGACCTTGCCCGTGCGTACGTACTCATCGACGAGCGGTTTGTACGACTCGGCGTGCCATTGCCTGCAGTAGGGGCACTGGAAATCGCTTGCTATGACGACCCAGGTTCGCGCAGTGCTGTCGCCGGCGATTCGCCCGCGGTCAGCGGCGACAACGAGCGGATCAGGGGCGTTGAGCGCTCTTGCTCCCTGTGCGGTGGCAGGAGTGTCGGCCGCTCCGGGATTCGCGTTCGATGGTCCGCATGCACCGATCAGCAATAGCGAAAGGACTGCGGCACTAAGTTTGACTGTGTGTCTCTTCATTACGTAAATAGGCGACGGACGGAGGGTTGAAATCAAGGGCGAAGAGGTGATTCCCGGATCAGCGTTTCGGCGCTTGCGCGCGATGGCGCCGGACGCCCGATGGCTGGTGCTCTGCGTGGCGATTCTGGTGCCACTCGCCGCGCAAACGCAGCAGCCGTCGATTCCGCAGCCCACTGGCCTCGTAAACGACTTCGCCGGAATTCTCGATGCCGCGGCAGTTGCGCGCATCACTCGAATAGCTGAGGACGTGCGGACGAAGTCGCGCGGCGAAGTTGCCGTAGTCACTCTTCCCGACCTCGAGGGAAGGGATGTCGCCGACGTCGCTCTCCGCATCGGTCGCGAGTGGAGAGTGGGAAAGATCGGCGACCCCGGCGATCCCACCCGCAACGCCGGCGCGGTGATCCTGCTCGTCCCGAAGGAAACGAACTCGGACGGCAGCGGTCGCTGCTTCATTCTCACAGGGCAGGGCGCCGAGGGGTTCATCACTGACGGCATGGCGGGAACGATCTGCCGCGAGGCGACGCCGGCCTTCATGGCGCGCGATTACGCCACCGGGCTGGAGCTCGTGACGCTGCGCACGGCCGAGCGCTTTGCGTCCGAGTTCGGGTTCACTCTCGATACATCGCTGGTGCCGCAGCAGCAGGTGAGCCGGCAGCGGCCGGGAAGGAGCGGCGGGATCTCGCCGCTCTTTCTGCTCATCATTTTTTTCGTCGTGATGTCGATGATGAACAATGCCGGCCGGCGGGGCGGGCGTCGCGGGCGTCGTGATGGATGCGGTGGGGGGATGCCGCTGATCATTCCATTTCCGATGGGCGGCGGTGGATGGCATTCGCGTGGCGGCGGATTTGGAGGTGGCGGATTTGGCGGCGGTTTTGGCGGCGGTTTTGGTGGATTCGGGGGCGGCGGAGGATTTTCCGGCGGTGGGGGAGGCTCTTCGTGGTAGGCGCTTTTCTGGCGATACAAACAACAGGATGAATGACAGATGCCGATGACACCTGAGAATCTCGTGACACAGCTTCAGGGCGTGTACGGGTCAGCGCTCGAATCCGTGCTTCTCTACGGATCGGCGGTTGCCGGAGAGCATCTGTCGAAGCGATCGGACTACAATGTTCTCGTTGTGCTCGATTCGGTTCCGCTTAACCTGCTTGCCGCCGTCGGCGCCGTGCTTCGCTCGTGGGGAGAGGCGGGGAATCCACCGCCGATGATTTTCACCTCGGCGGAATGGAGGTCATCGGCTGACGTCTTCCCGATGGAGTACGCCGACATTCTCGAGAGGCATCGCGTTCTCTTCGGTCCCGATGTCACGGAGGGGATCAGTGTCGCCCGGTCCGACCTTCGTCTCGAGGTCGAGCAGCAGGCGCTCGGCAAGCTGCTTCATCTCCGCCGTGCGGCGATGGCTGCGGGCGATGATCCGCGCGAGCAGCTCAAGCTCCTCGAGGCCAGTCTCAGTACGATAATGGTGATTTTTCGCGGGGTCGTCAGGCTTCATGGCGACGTTCCGTCGCAGGATTATTCAGCACTTAGCGGCCAGGTCGGCCGCTTCGCGGGATTTGACCTGGCGCCGGTCAGCCGCGTTATCGAGCACGTTCGCGGCACGGGAAAGATCGAGAAGAAGGAAGCGGCATCGGTTCTCGCCGGCTATCTCGGTGAAATGGAGGCGCTGGTGGCGCACCTCGACAGTTATTCGGCATGAACTTTTCCTCTGGCACACCGTAAGTTCAATGTACCCTCCAAGAGGCTTTCAAAAGATGAAACTCAGCTACCTGGCTCTTCTCGCCCCGGTCCTGCTCTCGGGCTGCGGGTACAACCGGATACAGACGCTCGATGAGCAGGCGTCTTCCGCAAAACAGCAGATCGAGGTTCAGCTTCAGCGCCGAGCCGACCTCGTTCCAAATCTGGTCAAAACGGTCAAGGGCTATGCTGCCCACGAGGAAGGGATCTTCACGGAGGTCGCGAATGCTCGCGCCGCGCTGAGCGGGGCGATAAGGTCCGGCCAGCCATCCCAGCAGGTTGCCGCCGACGCGCAGCTGACCGGAGCGCTGGGACGGCTGCTGGCGATCGCCGAGGCCTATCCACAGCTGAAGGCGGATCAGCAGTTTCTCCGGCTTCAGGATGAGCTCACCGGCACCGAGAACAGGATCGCCGTGTCGAGGAGCGATTACAACGCCGCGGTGCGCGACTACAACACATTCATTCGCGGCTTTCCGCAGGTTCTTACCGCGAAAGTGACCGGCGCCGGCGCGCGCCCGTATTACGAGGCTCCGGCCGGTGTCGAGACCCCGCCGACGGTGGATTTCTCAGCGAAAACCGGCACCAACTGACCGGTCGGCTGCCCCGCGTCCTGCCTTCCCGAAGGACGCGTGGGCCGAAATCGCAACCGTTATGTAACAGAGCGGCAGGGCCGCGCCCTTGATACTCCCTGCTCCGCGGCCTACATTCCAAAGACATATCGCTGACAGGCTGCCTTCAGGCGCCGTCGGCTACCTCTGAGTTTTGCCGGGCCGCGAGGCCCGTGATGTCTTTGTAACGAACTGGGCCCGATACTGTATCCGAAAGTGCAGCAGCCGCTTACATGCGCGGCGACGTTCCGCATATCCGGATCAGGACTGGCGCGCTTTCGCTCACGGCGAAACGCGGCTTTGGTCGTTACCGGGCGCTGGAGATCCACCCCGCTCGCAAGCTGCGAAGCGCGGGATGTAAAACCTCAGAGGAGGGATGCGATGGCAGAAATAAGTCCTTAGAACGGTTCGGCGCCCGCACCCTGACACCTCCGCTTTCCTGTGATTACGCCGGGAGTCTGCCTCAGGTTTCACGTTGACGGGTGAGCAACACCGCAGCGAATGGTTTTGACTCGGCCTCTTCGTACGAATACGAGTGAGCCGACCACAAATTTCCGAACTTGAGGTAAGCATGATCAGCATAAGACGAGTCGGACGGCTGCTTTCTGCCGGACTGGTCCTCGTTGCGTCGTTCGCGACAGCATCGAGCGCCCAGGCCCAGGCAATAGTCAGTGGCCGTGTAACCGACCCAGCCGGGAATGGAATTCCCGGTGCGAACGTCGTCGTTCCGAGTCTTGGACTCGGTGTCGGCGCGAATACCCGCGTGGATGGCACCTACACGTTCACGGTTCCGACCTCATCGGTCGGG
>JBBQZF010000271.1:0-3633 GCA_038208015.1 Gemmatimonadales bacterium | reverse complement strand
CCTGAACGATGTCGCTCGCGTCGAGGACGCCACCGAGGAGCGGCGCTCCGTCGCCCTCCTCGACAGCACACCGGCCGTCTCCCTCGATATCGTCAAGGTCTCCGGCGCCAACACCGTCGACGTGGCCGACGAGGTGAAGGCGGAACTAGAGACGCTGCGGGTCGATCTGCCGCAGGGGACATTGCTGCAGGTGGTGCGCGACAACTCGGAGATGATCCGCCACTCGGTCGAAGATGTCATCTTCGAACTCTTCCTCGGCGCCATCCTGACGATCTTGATCGTCATGCTTTTCCTGAACGACTTCAAGGCGACCGTCATCACATCGCTCGCCCTGCCGGTCTCGGTCATCTCCGCCTTCATTCTGATGGGACTGCTCGGCTTCACGCTCAACGTGTTGACGCTGATGGCCCTCTCACTCTCGATCGGCATCCTGATCGACGACGCCATCGTCGTCATCGAGAACATCGTGCGACATCGCGAGATGGGGAAGAGTTACTTCGAGGCGGCCGGTGTCGGCACGCGGGAGATCGCACTGGCCGTCCTGGCAACCACGCTCTCGATCGTCGCAGTCTTCGTGCCGGTGGCGTTCATGGGGGGAATCGTCGGTCGTTTCTTCTTCCAGTTCGGACTCACAGTCGCGTGGGCCGTCCTCGTCTCCCTCTTCGTCTCTTTCACGCTGACGCCGATGCTCGCCGCCTGGTGGGGTGTCGACCCGCACTCACCGGAGGATGCGCTCAAAAGCCGCAACCCGCTGAAGCGCATCATCGGCCGCTTCAACATCGGCTTCGACAAGCTCGCCCTCCGCTACCGCTCGGTGATCGCGTGGGTGCTTAACCACCGGAAGACGACGATTGCGCTGGCCGTCGCCTCCTTCGTTGGCGCGTTCATGCTCTTCCCTTTCATCGGCGGCGGCTTCATGCCGGAGTCGGACAACCCCGATTTCGTCGTCAGTTTCGAGACGCCGGACGGCTCGACGATCGGCTACACAGAGGTGAAGGCGGCAGAGATCATCCGCGAGCTGAGCGCGATCAAGGAGGTGGACTACACCTACACCACCATTGGCGCCGGACAGACCGGGAGCGTGAATCGCGGCTCGATCTACGTGAAGCTGCTGCCGATCGCCGAGCGCGACCTCACACAGAAGGAGATCATGACCGTGGCGCGAGCTGAGCTCGCGCCAATCTTCGGCGTCCTCCTGTCGGTCCTTGAAGGAGGAGGCGTCGGCGGACCGCAGTCGCCGTTGATGGTGCAGGTTCGCGGCAAGGATATCCGTGAACTCGGAGAGTTGAGCGAGAGCGTGCGCGAGGCGATGGCCGGCATTCCCGGCATCGTCGACGTCCGCTCGTCGGTCGGCAACCCTCGCCCAGAATACCGCATCGAAGTGAACCGTGAGCTCGCTAATGGCGCGCAGCTCGACGTCAGCGAGGTGGCCGCCGTAGTCCGTCCCCTCTTCGCCGGGGCAACGGCCACACGGTGGGAGGATCCGAGCGGCGAGGAGCGCGACGTGGTGGTGAGCCTGCCGCCGCAGGACAGGATGTCGATCGAGGACCTGCAGGGTCTACCGATTGCGACGACGGTCAAGACGATCGACGGCGCGCCGGTGACCGTGCCTCTGAGCCAGGTGGCGACGTTGGAGCGGGGAACCGCGCCGGCGCGCATCGACCGGCTCGATCTGGAGCGCGTGATCACCATCTCCGCCTCGAACGATCCATCGATCTCGATCTCCGAGGCGTCTGCGGCGATCGTGGCCGAGACCGACAAGCTGACGCTACCAGCCGGCTACTCGATCACGCTCGGCGGCGAGACAGAGCAGCTTGCAGAAACGACCGGCTTCATGCTCGAGGCTATCCTCCTTGCGGTCATTCTGATTTTCCTCGTGCTCGCCTCACAGTTCGAGTCGGTCACCCATCCGATGGCGATCATGCTCTCGCTGCCCCTCTCGCTGGTCGGCGTGCTGCTGGCGCTATTCATTACCGACGATACGTTGAACATGATGTCGATGATCGGTGTCATCCTCCTGTTCGGCCTCGTCACAAAGAACGCGATCCTCCTGATCGACAACACCAACGAGCGCCGCCGCGCCGGCGCCGACCGGGTCACAGCGCTGGTGGAGGCCGGCCTGGTCCGCCTCCGGCCGATCATGATGACCACGCTCGCCATGATCGCCGGAATGATCCCGATTGCGATCGGCATGGGCGAAGGGGGCGGATTCCGTGCACCGATGGCCCGCGCCGTCATCGGAGGCCTGATCACGTCGACTCTGCTGACGCTCGTCGTCGTGCCGGTAGCGTATACGTACTTCGATGGGATGGGCGGGTTCTTCAAGCGGCGCGTTGCCTGGTTCAACCGCGTGGTTCTGCGGCGGAAGCCGAAGCCTGTCGTGGTGGATGAGCCGCCGACAGAGGGAGCGTTGGATCTGGCAGAAGGTTTATGGAGAGAGTAAAACAGAAGGGTCGAACCGGACTCCCGGTTCGACCCTTCTTCAGTAATACCCGTCGTGGTCAACGAGTCTAATCCATGATCCTCCGCAAGAACGCTGCGCGTTCAACTCGCCGCTCCTGCTGTTCCTCGCCTTGCTGCTCCTCGTTGTTCCCCTCGGCGTTCTCCTCAGTCTGCTTCGGAATGTTGAATCCGCCGCGGTTGACATCGTGGCTGACCGAGCGGCGTTCGTAGGCCGGGACGTCGAACTTCTTGTAGCCGTCCGGATCGTTGTGACGGTACTCCTGCGACTGGGCGATACGGACCGCCGGAACCTCGGGAGCCGCCGGCGATTGCTGCGTCTGTTGCTGTGCCGGCACTGACTCGGCCTGCTTCGCGATGTCGAAGCCGCCGGCGCGGAACGGCATCGTGTTTGCCTCGGCCTTCGGAGCTGCGGCCGCCTTCTTGTTGAAGCCGGTGGCGATCACCGTCACGCTCATCCTGTCCTCCAGCGCCTCGTCGATCACGACGCCGAAGATGATGTTTGCCTCCTGGCCGACCGACTTGTAGATGATGTCGACGGCCTCGTCGATCTCCATCATCGTCAGACTACTCGAGGCGGCGATGTTGATCAGTACACCCTGCGAGCCGGCGATCGAAACGCCTTCGAGCAGAGGCGAGGAGATGGCATTCTGCGCCGCCTCGATCGCGCGGTCGTCGCCTGCAGCGATGCCGGTCCCCATCAATGCCTCACCCATGCACTGCATGATCGTCCGCACGTCGGCGAAGTCGACGTTGATGTAGCCCTGGCCGGTGATGATGCGGGCGATACCGCTTGTGGCGTTGTAGAGAACGTCGTCGACCCGGCGGAAGGCGTCCTGCAGACTCGTGTTCTTGTCGATGATCGACAGGAGTCGCTGGTTCGGCACGACGATCAAGGTGTCGACGTGCTGGCGCAATTCCTCGATACCCTTCTCCGCCTTGTCGTGCCGTGGCTTTCCCTCCCAGTTGAAGGGACGCGTCACGATGCCGACAACGAGGGCGCCGAGCTCGCGCGCCTCCTCGGCGTCGACCGGCGCGCTGCCAGTCCCGGTACCACCGCCCATGCCGGCGGTGACGAAGACCATGTCGGCGCTGCCGAGGATCTCGGCCAGCTCCTCACGATCCTCGATCGAGGCGTCGCGACCGACATCGGGGTTGGCGCCGGCCCCGAGG